>JAEUHH010000095.1 GCA_016795505.1 Verrucomicrobiales bacterium
CTTCGCCCATCAGTCCATCCTCGTCCTGCCGCCGGCGACCTGCGAGCGTGCCTTGGTCTTCTTCGACACCTTCACCAAGGTCCGGATCGGGCTTTGGTCTTTCGACGCGGCCACGGGACGGATCACGGCCTTCCACACGCCGCGCGCTCTTGCTCCGAAATCGCCTCGTTCTCATCGGGTGGCTCTCGAGAAGATGAACCGGGCGGCTAGGCAAGCTCTGCCCATTGGGTGAAGAGTTCGATGCCTCCCTCCATCGCCTGGAGGCGTTCCAGATTGGGTTCGACCTCGGAGGTGATCCCCGCGCTTTGGAGGGCGATCCACCGGCTCCGCGCCTGATCGATCAGTCCCCGGAATCGGTTCAGATCGTCGAGGATGTCGCCGCTGGGTTGCGCCTCGGCGGCGAGACGTGCGAGCCCCTGCCAGGATTGCAGGGCCTCTTCAGTTCGCGACACGTCGCCCTGAAACCGGTCGTCTAGCGAAAGTCCGTTCCAGATGCCCGGAGCGATCGCTTCAAAGGTATCCAAGTCCGTCTGCCTCACGTGAGCCATCAGGGGGGCGCTCACGTAGCGGGGGTTGGGCTGGTTCCCCCCGCGTCCTTCGGCGCGGATGTAGCGGTCGAAACAGAATTTCCGCAGACCCGACGACCAGCCGCTCGCGGCGGCAGCGGCACCGCATAGGCCCATCAGGGGGCTCAGCAGGAAGCAATACCCGTTGATCAGGTGCGCTCCGTTCAGCGAGAGGACGTAATTCGCATACATCCATGCGGCGATCACCCGGGGATGGGACAGATCGGAGCGGACAAACTTACCTGAGCTGTTCTGCTCGTTGCTGCCGAGGATCAGGTAATAACCGTCGGGCGGCGTCTCCATCCCGGTGAGGTCGTCGAGAATCTCGAAGAACTGATCCCCTTCCAGGATCGCGTCGCGGTGGATCGCGATCGTTCCGTAGACCGGGCCATCCGCCACTTTCGCGGCGGCCGCCTTCGTCTGGTTCAGGATGTTGATCGCGATTCCCGTGTCGATCGAGTCGGCCTGACGGATGAAGAGATTGGGGGCGATGAAGGCGTTCAACCCGACACCCGCCTGAGCTTCGACCGTTCGTTGGATCAGATTCGGTATCGCCGCGCCCGAGATCATCTTGGATCGGTTCTGCCGCTGGAAGTAGGGCCACGCCTCCAGCGACCCGCAGTTGGCGTTCGGATGCGCCACCACGTCGGTCGCGTAATACTCGGGGTCCATCACGAGGGTGA
The DNA here is from genome assembly GCA_016795505.1 of Verrucomicrobiales bacterium. GTDB lineage: Bacteria > Verrucomicrobiota > Verrucomicrobiia > Verrucomicrobiales > DEV007 > JAEUHH01. Next base: position 1,250 of record JAEUHH010000095.1, read on the forward strand.
ATCCCTCCGCCTGAAGATCGGCGACGCGTTCCTTCATCCGCTTCGGGTTCGAATAGCGGGGGCTGAGGACGACTCCATCGATGATCCCCAGATCCCTCGCTTCCTTCGGCTTGTCGGCCGGACCAAATCCGTCTTGGGCGAAAATCTTCATTGCTTGATTCCTTTCAGTTCGTTCAGGACTTGGGCGATCCGGCTGTAGCGCAGCGCGGGCTTTTTACGGATGCATCGGTCGATCATCCGGCAGAATTCGGGAGGCAAGTCCGGCCGCAGGGTGGCGAGCTTTTCCGGCTGCACGTTCATGATTCGCCACATCGTCGCATACTGGTGCTCGGGCCTCGGCGCGTAGGGATGCTGGCGCGAGGCGAGGACGTAGACGGTGAGACCCGCGGAATAGAGATCGCAGCGGAAGTCCATGTGATCCTTGTAATCGGGCATCAGCATCTCGGGCGCCATGTAGCGGATCGTCCCCGGCGCCCCTCCCTGGGTCAACTGGGTGCCCTCCATCTTGTAGGCGATGCCCATGTCGAGGACGACGTAGCGGCGGTGCGGATCGCCCGTGTCGATGATGTTGTCGGGCTTGATGTCGCGGTGGAGAAATCCCAACTGCGCCAGCTCGTCGATGAGAACGAGCAGGGTCTCGAAGACGAGCTTCAAGTCGTCGTAGGTCATCGGGGCATTTGCCGGGTCGAGCTGCGCGAGGAGCGATTCACCCGGCAGGAATTCCTCGCCGTAGATCAGGTAATCATGGGTGCCGATGGTGAATAGCTCGGGCTGGATGTGCCCGAGCTTCACGATGGCCGGATGGGGGCAGGCGCGCAGTGCCTCGATCTCACGTTTGGCCCGGGCGATGAGTTGCTCGCGCTGCAGCATCTCTTCATCAGTGCGCCCGGGCGGAATGTAGACCGCTTTGATCGCCTCGGGACCGCCATTCGGCCAGTCGAAGCGGTAGACGGCCTTGAAGCCGCCCGTGGCGATGTGGATGGGATCATCGGGCAAGTTTAAAGCTGCCTGGATCGCATCGGGAGTTGGAACGGGGAAGGACATGACGGGCGGTTGATGGGTGGGTTCGGGAGGATCAGTCGGGTTTCACGCGGATCTCCCCGGTGAGGAGCTTCTGCATGAGGCCGCGCTTCTGTTCGCGGAGGGCCTCGAGATGCTGGCGGTGGAGGGCGAGTTCGCGGTCGCAGGTATCGAGGAAGTCGGCGATGGCGGTCTGTTCCTCGATGGGCGGGCAGGGAATCTTGAAGCGGGCGATGTCCTTGAAGTAGAGCCGCACCCGCACGCTGCCGCTGCCGCTCTTGTTGACGAAGAGGGTCCAGGAATGGGACCGGCGGAGATGGTCGAAGTATCGCGGGTCGAGCTTGCCCTCAAGGCAACGGAAGACCACGTAGTCGCCGCTGACCATCACCTCGTCGTCGCCCTGCCAGCGGGCGAGGGATCCGATGTTCAGGCGCATCGGGTTGTAGGCGAACCAGCCCGGTTTCACGAGTTTGCAGCGGTCGTTCGAGGCGCCACGGACGTGCTCGCGCATCGGCGTCATGCCGTCGGCCTTGGTCACGCCGTAGAGGCGGTCCCAGCCGTGCTTGCCCCGATTCGTGGCGGCTGAGTTCTGCGCGAGGTCTCCGAGTTTCTTCACCGGCCACTTGCCCCGGAATCCCGGAAGCCGTTTCCGGCCGGTGAGCAGTTGTTGCAGGAGGCTGCGCTTGCGGTCGGCCTTGGCGGCGATCAGGGATTCGAGGGTTTCAATGGCTCGGTCCCACCCGTCTAACAATTCTCGGATCCTTTCCTGCTCAGGTTTTGGGGGTATCGGTTCATCCCATTTCTCAATCCAGCTTTTTTGTATGTGAACCAAACCAGCAGCTCCGTGAGCCTTTTCTTCAATCTTGTGAGTAACGTGACATAGAAGGTGGTAGAGAAACCGCTTATCTACTTGGGGTTTCGGAACAACCTTCCAAGTATGGTAGTTGAGAAGTCCATTTTGATTGCGGTTCCAGAATTTCGGTCCAAAAGAAGATCCTCGGCTTCCGGACCACGAGAACAAAAGGTTGTTGGGTTCCACGAGAATCTTGGCGTCATATTCTCCAGCATAGTAATTAAATTCCTCAGATCCGTTCAGGTTTTGGATCCGAATGATTGGAAGGCCGTGTTCTCCCCATTCGTTTGGTTTGAATCCCCTTCCGTTGATGAACTCCGCTACTTCTCCAAGAGGCTTGGCGATCCACTGAGCGGGCAGGTTCTTTGACGATCCTTTGATGCCTACGAATTCGCGAATTACCGTTTCATCTCCGTCTGTATCTCGATGACCGTTCCGGCCCGCTCCCTTTTCCCGTTGGCGAGTTCTTTTCGTGTCGCGCTTGTGTTGCTTCCCCCTCATCGTGTCGTTCCTCCTCCCGGCGTAGAGTTCGTGGCCGCCCAAATAGGGCAGTCCTTCCAGTTGGCTGGGAAACCCATTCGACCGATGGGAATCGCCGGATGTTTTTCCGTCCAGAGTCGCTCCATCCTCTCCGACCAGGCGCTCTTGGGGGCGATGTATCCCAGCAAATAGCGGAGCACGGTGAACTGCGCGAAATTCCGCCTCGGATCCCGGCCGACCGGGACGGGCAAATGCCAATCCGGGTGCTTGTTGACGCGCGGGATCATCATAGCCGTGCCGTGGAGGCGGTCCCAAAGGCGGGCATGGTGGGCGCACAGGTTCCGAAGGGTGTTTCCGGCGAGCAGCCAGGACTCGAGAACGGTGTCGGCGACGCCGTATTTCGCGGCCACACCTTGCTTCACCGCCGCGTCGACTCCCCGGAACAGGGTCAGCATGCAGCCGTAGTCCATGACCTCGGCCGCCATCCAGAGAGGAAGGTCGGTCTCGGAGGTGTATTTTGTCTTGAAGTGATCGACGAACACCTCCCGGCTCCGGTCCACCTCGCGGTTGATCTTGTCCATGAGGGTCCGATGCCGGTCGTAGGTGAGATTCGGCAGATGCCGCCGGTCGAGATGGGCAAAGGGGCCATGGCGCAGGGCCAGGGCAGTGACAAGCTGCGCCTTGATCGCCACCTCGATCCGCTCGATCGCGTCCATCACGAGCACCCGCAGTTGCCGATCGAACACGTAACGGTCCCACACCGTCTCCAGGGTGGTGCCCGGCTCAAGCTGGTCACTCCCGGCCTGCCGGAAAGGGAAGAGGTAGCCGCTGAGGCGGTAATAGCTGACGCGCTCCAGGGCCTCGATCAGATCCTGGCGTTCGGCGATCAAGCCCCGGGCGCGCAAATGATCGGCCTGATCGGAGAAGGACAGGGGCGCCTTGGTGTATTTCACGCCGCACCTCCTTCCGGAAGGGCCGCCGCTCCGGTACAGAAAAAACCCGCCAAAATTGGGCTTTCGTGAAGAGGCCTGGCGGGTGTGCTGCGCGGATTATCCGGGGCTACGCGATTATTTGCAAGAAAAAAAGACTTCTCCTCGGATTGACGGCCAAAAGGCAACAGGGTTGCATCGCCAATCCAACCCTGTTGGTTCGAAGCGGCTCCGTGATTCAAGATGGTGACGGATGCGCTCATACCCCCAGCTCCTCCAAATACCGTTTCATCTCCACCCGCACCGCCGCCAGCTCTCCCTCCAGCGCCACGATCCGCTCCTCCACCGCCTTCAGATCGACCGGTTCCTCCTCCTCGAAGGTGTCCACGTAGCGGGGAATGTTGAGGTTGTAGTCGTTCTCCTTCAGCTCCTCCCGCGTCGCCCGGTAGGCGTAGCGATCCACGGTCTCGTAGGCACGGTAGGCGGCGGCGATCTTGTCGAGGTCCTCGCCGCGCAGCTTGTTCTGGTTCGTTCCCTGGGCGAAATCCTCTTTCGCGTCGATGAAGAGCACGTCGGTGTGGGTGCGGCCTTTCTTGAAGAGCAGGATGGCCGCCGGGATGCCGGTGCCGAAGAAGAGATTCGCCGGCAGGCCGATGACCGCGTCGAGCAGGTTCTCCTCGACCAACTTCCTGCGGATCAAGCCCTCCGACGCGCCCCGGAAGAGGACGCCATGGGGCACGACGACGCCGACCCGACCCGATCCGGCCTTGGCCGTCTCGACCATGTGGAGAAGGAAGGCGTAGTCGCCCTTCGACTTCGGCGGGATGCCGCGCTGGAATCGGCCGAAGCGATCGTTACCCGCGTTCTCCGCCCCCCATTTGTCGAGACTGAAGGGCGGATTGGCCACGACCACATCGAACTGCATGAGCCGGTCGTCCTCGACCAGCTTGGGATTCTTGATCGTGTCGCCCCACTCGATGCGGGCGCTGTCGATGCCGTGGAGGAACAGGTTCATGCGGCAGAGGGCGTAGGTGCCGCTGTTGACCTCCTGCCCGTAGATCGAGAAATCGTCCGAAGGCTGTCCCTTCGGATCGCGGACTTCCTTGGCCACCTTGATCAGGAGCGAGCCCGAGCCGCAGGACGGGTCGCAGATGCGGTCGCCGGGCCGGGGCGCGACGAGGCGGGCGATCAGCTCCGAGACCTCGGGCGGTGTGAAGAACTCGCCGCCCTTCTTCCCGCTCTCCGAGGCGAAGCGTGAGATGAGGTATTCGTAGCAGTTCCCGATGACGTCGAGATTGCCGATGCGGGAGGGCCGCAGGTCGAGGCGGGGATCGTGAAAGTCCTGGAGCAGGTGCTTGAGCCGGCCGTTGCGGTCCTTTGTCTCGCCGAGGCGCTTCTCGTCATTGAAGGAGACGGTGTGGAGCACACCCTCGAGCTTGGCCTTGTTGGCGTCCTCGATATCCCAGAGGGCCTGGTCGATCCGCTCGCCGAGATTGTCCGCGTCCCGAGCGGCGTAGAGGCTGTCGAAGTCGCAGCCCTCGGGCAGGAGGAATCGCTCGCGCTCCAGCCGGCGCCGCACCATCTCGGGCTTGCCGGGGAACTGCTTCTCCAGCTCCTCGCGCCGCTCCTTCACCAGATCGGAGAGGAACTTGAGGAAGAGGAAGGTGAGGATGTAGTCCTTGTATTGGTCGGATGACATCACTCCCCGGAAAGTGTCGCAGGCTTTCCAGACGATGTCGTTGATCTCGTCTTGGTTGGCGGGTCGGGTGGTGGCTGTCATGCGCGGGTGAGATTTTGGGGAAAGTTAGCGTGCGGGGTGAGACATTCTCGGATTTCGGGCAGCGGCATTATGGGATGGAGTCGCCGCCCCCGGAATCGGCAAGGAATCGATCAACGTTTGCCACGACCTGGATCTCGTTCATGTCCATCGTTTCCATCCGGCGAACTCCGAGGCGGGCGGCGAGTTCATTGAGGGCGGCGCGAACATCCTGGCGGTTTCCGTCCCAACCGCGAAGGCTGTGGGCGTCTCCGGTGGCGACGTGGGCGCGGGGATCGCGCACGCCTTGCCGGAAGCGTTCTGCAAATTGGCTCTGAAGAAACCGTTCGTACCGGGGGCTGAACTCGTTCGCCAGGATCCGCAAGCTCTCGCCATCCACGATCACGACCGCATCGATCTCGACATACCTCTCAAAGTCGGAAAATCCCAGGTAGTAGCAGTCCTGCATCTCGCCTCCGTGGTCATCGACATCGAAGACGTGCCGCAGCCCGTAGAGCCCTTTGATCAGGGAATCGGCATTGGCGTGACGCCACACACCCCAGGCGGTCATCCAGACAATCTTGAAGGCGATCGCGGCGTCTGGATGGGCCTCGATCTGTTCGAGCGCGTCCTCCAGGATGCCGGATAGTACGCTCCGGGGACGAAGCGGCTTAGCCCGGTCGATGATCCTGGTCTGGCGAAGCGCCTCCATCTCCCGCGCTTTCTCGTTCGGGTCGTCGCCCTTCGATTTCTGTTCGATGAGGTAGAGTTCCTCACCCAGGCGCACTGCCACGTCGGGCCGGCGCGCGTCGCTCCTCGCGGGGATTCGCTCGACGGTGAACCCGTGTTGCTCAAGGAAGTCGGTCATCTCCGTGATGGCTTGATCTTCGGTCATGCAATTTGCGGGTCTGGGTGAGGGCTACTTCGCCAGGATCAAGGCGTCGAGGCGTTGCTGGCGGGCGAGTTCGAGTTCGCGATGCAGGTCGCGCTCGCGACGTTGCGCCTCCGCCATCGCCACGAGCAGCCGCTGCCGATCGAGGGGCGGCACCGGGACCGGGACGGCGCGCAGATCCTCCACGCGGAGGTAGGGGATGTTGGTTCCTTTGAGGAAGGCGGCGATCCGCGCCCGCACCAGGCTCTGATTCAGGATCATGGCGAGGAATTCGGGCGACATCCGGTGGGTCGAGTGAAGCCGCAGGGTGTTGAAGGAATTCTGCACCACGGTGGGCGGCATCTCGCAGGCGAGATGGACGGCGAAGGGCCGCTCGGTCCGGACCATGATGATGACGTCGTCCTTGCGCATCAGCTTATCGTGGGGCCGGGATCGACCGGGGAGGCGGATGCGGGTGAGCGCCTCGGGGTCGAGGACGCGGCCCTCCTCGACATCCTTTCCCTGGATGACCCGCAGGTCGCCGTCGGGCGCGCTCTCGACCTTGCTGCGAAAGGGATAACCCGTCAGCACCTCGGCAAGCTCCTGGAGGGGCAATTCCTGCATGATCGTGAAGATCGGACAGGGTGTGCGGGAAAACGGCAGTCGTCAAATAAAAAAGAACGAGGATGGCTACTGCGGTTTTTCCGAGATTGCCGTGATGACGCAGCGCGGGGAAACCCTCTTGCGTCTGCGACTCAATCCTCTTTGGTCGAGGTCACTGCAATGAACAAGGCATTAGAGACCGCCCTGAAAGAGAATCTGACGAAACGCGCGGTCGGAACCTCAGCACTGCGAAACCAAGTGCGGAGAGGAGGCATCCGGGCGGTCCATGACTTTCTCTGCGGGCTCCAGCCGAGAGAACTGCGCGCTCTCCGGAGCCGAAAGGCGTTCCTCGGGTGGCTGGACGCGCGGACGAATGAGATGGAGCGGCAGGTGGGCAAAAGCCACGGCCTGATGTGGGGATCGGCCCGGAAGTCGCTCAATCTTTGGATCCGCGACACCGTCTACAATCATCACTTTCGCTCCACCTATGGATTGGATCGGCTGGAGCCGTGGCTGGAGGTCTCGCTCGACAGCCACACGGCCGCCTTCATCCGACGGGAATCAGTGACTCACCTGCCCCGCTGGACGACGATCATGGCAGTGACGCCGGCTCTTTCCGGAGTGTATCAGGACGCGGCACGCGGGATCGTCGAATCGCCCCGCTTCGCCTATCTGAAGCATCCGGTGCATCTTGATCTGGCGTCTTGGCGGCAAGAGGACTGAGCGGGAGAGGGACAAGACTGGGTGGTCAAGTTTGTTGCGCAACGGGCTTCGCTCTCACCCGTTGACACGCGGATCGCGGCATGAATCCGCACAACGAATCCCCCCGCCGTCCCGACCCCCTGCTTACCGAACTCGAAGCTTGCGAATTCCTCCGCATCCGACCGCGTCAGCTCTACACATGGCGTAAACAGGGCCTGATCCCCTTCGTCCGTATCAGCCGCTCGGTGCGCTACCGCCTCGGCGAGTTGGAGGCCGCCCTCGACGCGATGAGCGTGCGCGGTGGCGCCGGAATGTCTGCAACGGAAGCCGATGGACCGCGGGCCTGACCGCGGGAGGCCTTTCCATCCACGCGCCGATGAGCACGCCGGACTTCGATTGGGACGCGGTGCGCGCCCACTATCAAGAGCACCGCAGCTACAAGGCAGCGGCGGAGCAGTTCGGACTGACGGTCGCCACGGTCAAGAAGCGTGCCCAGAGGGGACGATGGAGCGAGGTCTCTAAGTCCCGGGGTGACAGCGGGGGGACAACGATGCCGGAGCATGTCCCCCCAGGGGTGGACATGTCCCCCGGGCCTGCCGCCTCCGGGGGGACGGATCGTGGCACTGAGGGGACCCCGGCACGGGGGCCGGTCCCCTCCGACGGGTTTTTGTCCCCCGAATCCGTCACTTCTGGGGGGACGGAACCTGGCACCGAGGGGCCAGAATCTACGGCCAATGTCCCCTCCAGAGGGACGGTAGATTCTCCGGCAGTCTCCCCGACGGATGTCCCCTGCATTCCTGCGTCCATCTGGTCCTGGAACAGGCTGGAGGCGGCCCGCTACTATCTCAAACACCTCAACTGGGCTGTCCTTCCGCTCTACCCTCCGAATCGCGGCAAGCCCCACGAAAAGGGCAAAAAGCCCCTGATCGAGCGCTGGCCCGCCCACCGTTCCGCCGATGTGCTCATCGAGGATCTGGAGGAAGCCTTCGCTCCGGGCACGAAATTCAATCTCGGCGTCGTGGTTCGCCCGCCCTTTGTCGCCGTCGATCTCGACTCCAAGCCCGATCTGGGCGAGTCGGTGCGGGCCTGGCTGGCTGATCGACCGGAACTGGCGACGGTGCCGCGCGAACGCACCGGCGGCGGGGCCCACCTCCATTTCCGCTGTCCCGATCTTCCCGAGGAGGTGCTCGAATCTGCCAAACCTCTGATGGTCGCCCTGACGCCCAAGATCGGCGCGGAGCTCTATTCCAACGGCCAAAATCTGGCGCTGGCGCCGTCCATTCACCGCTCCGGCCATCGCTACATCTGGGAGGTGACCGGTCCGATTCCCGAGGTCAGTTGGGCACTGCTTTGCGACTGGTTCGGATTCCAGATCCCGGTGCGAAAGAACGCGAAAAAAAAGAAATCCCCGGACTGGAAGACGGCCTACGAAGGCGATGTTCACTCCCTCGACATTCTGGGACTGTTTCGCGAAGCCGGCCGGCTCGGCGATCTCCTCGACGCCGACACGGAAAAGTGGGCGGTGCGCTGTCCCTGGGAAACCGAGCATTCCACCGAACCTTCGGCCGAACCCGGTTCCGACACGGTCGTCTTTGCCGGAACTCCGCCGGGTTTCAAGTGCCTGCACGCCCACTGCGATGGACGCGGTCTCGCGGAGGTCTGCCAATGGTTCGAGGCGAGGGAGGCGGGTGTGATCGACCGTCATTGCACCACGCTGCGCGGCGATCTCGCGGAAAAGGCGGTCGAAAACTCCCAACCGGTGTCCGCCTGGGGCCTGGAGGAGCCGAAGGATCCCACGACGTGGCTCTTGCGCCGCTTCGGCGAGGCATTCGAAACCGCGATGGACCGCAGCACGGGTGAGCTCGTCATCGTGGATTTCAACTTCCATTACTGGGCCGGACGCTTTGCCTTCGAGACGCTCGTCGTCTACGAGCCCTGTGCCGATCAATTCTATTGCTATGACGACAGTCGCGGCCTGTGGCGCTGGATCACCGAACCGGACCTCCGTCAGCGTATCGCCGCCTACCTGCTGGAGCAGGCGCGAAAGTTCAACCAGTCCATCCTCAAGCAACGTCGCTCGCAGGATCGTCTCGCCAGCATGGTCACGATGCTGCGGGCTGAGACCGAACGCCGCGATGCCTTTCGCCGCGACGGCAAGGTCATCCACCTTGCCAACGGCATGCTGCACCTCGACGCCCATCCGCCCGAGCTGCGGGCCTTCTCCCCCCACTACTTCAGCCTCCACCAGTGTCCCGTTCCCTTCGACGCGGCGGCGCTGTGTCCCCGCTTTCTGGGCGAGCTGGTCCTCTCCTCGATGTCGCCAGAAGATGCCGGGCTGCTCCAACTGATGGGCGGCCTCTACCTGACCGGCCGGAACAACTGGCAGAAGATGCTGATCCTCTCCGGCACCGGCGGCGCGGGCAAGGGTACCATCGCCAGAATCGTCCAGGGCCTGGTGGGCATGGAGAACGTCAAGCAGCTGCGCACCCGGCTGCTCGACGAGCGCTTCGAACTGGACAACCTCGACCAGGCTTCCCTGCTGGTCGGCTCGGATGTCGACGGCGACTTCCTCTCCTGCCGGGGCGCCAAGGTCATCAAGGCCCTCACCGGTGGCGATCCGCTCACCATGGAAACCAAGGGCGGTCGGAAGCGCGACATCCTCGGAGAACACAACGTCCTGATCACCTGCAACGACCGACTCCGGGTCCGGCTCGACGGTGACGAGAGCGCCTGGAAACGCCGCCTTCTCCTCATTGAGTTCCACCGATCCGCCGGGCGACAGATCGACGACTTCGACCGGATCCTCATGGAGGAAGAAGGCAGCGGCATCCTCAACTGGTTTCTCATCGGCGCGCTGCGCCTGCGTCGCTTGTCCGAATCGGGCCGGCGCTTTCCCCTCACCGAGGCGCAGGAGGACCGCATCGACGCGCTGCTGGCAGAGAGCGATTCCCTGCGGCTCTTCGTGAAACGCCGGATCGAGCGCGAGGAGGACGCCTCGCTGACCACCGAGGAGATCCTCATCGCCTACGAGAACTTCTGCGCCAACCAGAACTGGACCGCCCTGCCCAAGCACCGCTTCGAGCAGCAACTCGGCCCTCTCATGATGGAGTTCCACCGCGCCGGAAAGCGCAATGACATCTCGCGGGGAACCTCGATCAAGCGCGGCTTCAAACACGTCCGGCTCGGCGACCCGCAGCCGGAAAGTACGCCCGCCCCCGACTTTCCCGATGAATTGCCATGAACGATACCATGTCCCGCTCCTTCGCCCATCGCCCTGACTCCCCCCATCGCCCCGGCCGATTGCTGCTGAGAGTGGACGTTCGCGACCTCGAAGAGCGCCTCGGGGCACTCCAGGCGTCTCTTCTCCGTGGCGCGCCCTATTCGGAAACAACCACATCCGGCGAGTCCGTTTCCCCCGTCCGAACAGTCCGTGACCCGATAAGCCGGTCCGTCTCGGACGTTTCGGACGGCCTCGAAGTTACTTACGCGCGCACGCGGGAAGAAATCAAAAAGAGACAGGGGTACGATCCGGGGGGACAAGTGGTTGGCGAAAAAAATGATTTTCCGGCGACGGTAAGGAGTGGCGCGAATGCCGTCCGAAACGTCCGGGGGTGTCCGACGGTCCCCCAGGTTTTCTGCACCGCGAAGGCGGAGCTCGCCTGCATCGTCGATGACCTGATCCTCTCCGAGAACGGCTGGATCGCCCTAGACCTCGAAACCTACGGTAACCGCAAAGGCGACGGGCTCGATCCCTGGCGCGGCGACATCCGCCTCCTCACCGTCTGCCGCGAGGGTGGTCCGATCTGGATGATCGACCTCATGGCCATCGGCTACGACCTCGGTCCTCTGGCGGCCATCCTCGAAGTCGCCACCGTCATCGCCCATAACGCCAAGTTCGACGGCCTCTGGCTGCGGGTGAAGTGCGGGCTGCGCCTGCCCAAGGTTTTCTGCACGCTGACGGCCGCTCGGCTCCTCGCCGCCGGCACCAAACCCGGCAACAACCTCGACCAGTGCCTGGAGCGCTTCCTCGGGATCGAGCCGGGCAAGGACCAGAGCCGCTCCGACTGGGGCTCGATGCTGCTGACCGAGGAGCAGTTCGCCTACGCGGCCCGCGACGTGGCCCATCTCCACGACCTGGCCAAGGTGCTGGAGACCGGCATCGAAGAAGCCGCGTTGGAGCGCGTGTGGACGCTGGAGAGCGCACTGCTGCCGCGGGTGGTGGAGATGGAAGCCGTCGGTATCCGGGTGGACGTGGAGAAGCTCAGGAAAATCGCAGCGGACGCCAAGGCCCATGCCGCGAAAGCCTCCACCGATTTGCGCGAAGCCCTGGGAAGCCCCGGACTCAATCCCGGCAGCCCGGCCCAGCTCCTCGCCGCGCTCCGGTCGCAGGGTATCGCGCTGGAATCCACCGCCGAAGAAGCGCTCAAGGCGGCCGATGACGGGCGCATCATTCCCCTGATCCTCGCCCACCGCGAGGCCAGCAAACGCGCCCAACAAGCCGAGACGCTCATCGAGCACGTGAAGACCGACGGACGCATCCACGCCCGCTTCGAGCCGACCGGCACCGCCACCGGGCGCTTCTCCTCGAAGGAGCCGAACCTCCAGAACGTGGGACGGGGCGAACTGCGCGAGGCTTTTGTTCCCGCCCCAGGCCACCGCTTCATCGTCGCGGACTACTCCCAGGTGGAGCTCCGCGCCGCCGCCGCCATCGCCGGCGAGACGAAGATGATCGAGGCGTATCGGGCGGGGGCAGACCTTCACCGAAAAACGGCATCCACAGTCTTGGGCAAATCCGAGGAAGCGGTCTCCAAGGCCGACAGGCAGTTGGCCAAGGCCTGCTTCTCGGGCGATACCGAAGTGCTAACGCCGAACGGTTGGGTGCGCTTCGACGCCTACGACGGGATCGCTCCGGTTGCGCAATTCGAACTGCCGAAGAACCTGTGCTGGAACCCGCCGAAGAGGCATGGCAACCGCTGGGGACATTCGACGGGCAAGACTTCTTGGGATGGCTACGGCGAGATCCAGTTCGTCGAACCCCTGGCGATTCAGTCGTTCGATGATCGTGAGCTGTTCCACCACGAGGACCGCAACACGGATCTCCAGGTGACCGGCGATCACGAGATCGTCTTCATCACGAACTCCAAGAATCCGGCAAAGCTTCCCGCTATCGATGTGGTTCCGGGCAATTGCCGTCATCTAGTCGCTGCGGGGTATCTACGCCGCTTGGCGTCGAGCGACAAACTGGAAGCCTTCACTCGCGCTCTGGCAATGGTCGTCGCGGACGGCAACTTCGCTTCGCCGCGTTGTGTTCGCTTTGGATTCTCAAAGCGTCGCAAGGTTCAAAGATGCTTGGAGCTTCTCGGGAAGCTAAGCATTTCGCCCCAGATCTCCGAGAAGGGCAGGGTCACCAGCATCCGGGTCAATGATCCTGATTGGGTCGAATGCTTGCTTTCGTGGATCACCCTCGGCAAGGACCTTTCCTGGCGATGCCTTACGGAGTTGCCTGCCGATGTCTATCTCGATGAGGCCGCACACTGGGACTCGCATCTCAACGAAGGACGGAAACGAAATCGCGCCCAGTTCTGCACAACTTCCAGACAAACCGCCGAGGTGATGCAGGCCATGGCGGCCACTAGCGGTCATCCGTCTTTGCTAAGGCACACGCCATCAAGCAAGGCCCGACATTCCGACCTCTGGCATCTCTCTTACGTTCTCGACGGCCCGAGCGTCTGGCGGGCATCATGGTCACTTAAACCCACCGGTCGGCGGGAGCGGGTTTGGTGCGTGCAGGTTCCTTCCGGCGCGATCCTGATCCGGCGCAACGGCAAGGTCTGCGTCCAAGGGAACTGCAACTTCGGCCTCATCTACGGCCAGAGCGCCCCCGGCCTCGTGCGCTACGCGGCTTCCTCCTACGGCGTGACGCTGCAAGACGATCAGGCCAAGGAGATCCGGACCGCATTCTTCCGCACCTACGGCCACCTCCGCCAGTGGCACGGCGAGAGCCACCAGCAGGCCGAACGGGGCGTGACCGAAGTGCGGACCCGCCTGGGTCGCCGCCGCCTCATCCCCGACACCTCCACGGAATGGGAGCGCTTCACCGCCCTGGTGAACACGCCCGTTCAGGGCGGCTGTGCCGACGGGATGAAGCAGGCCATCGTCACCCTGGCCGAACGCCTGCCCAACACGGCCAGGCTCATCTCCACCGTCCACGACGAGGTCATCGTCGAAGTGCCCGAGACCGATGCCGAGCAAGTCTGCGAATTGGTGGCCGCGACGATGAAGGAAGCGATGGAAGCCCTCTTCCCCGAGGTGCCCATCGAGGTCGAGGCCGGAACCTGCAACCACTGGGGCGAGAAAGGATGATGCGCGACTTCGACGACATCGATCTCGACGCCGAGGAGGACTACGAGATCCGGCAGCGGTCCCGCGACGAGGACTACCGGAAGGCCTATGGCGAGTGGGTCGCCTCGCTGCCGCCGGAGGAACGGGAGCGTCTCGGGGAACTCGGTCTCGACCGCGCCTCCGTGCCTGGAGCGGGCACCGGCGCTCCCAGCCGCGACCTCGCCGAATCCTCGATGGCCTGCTGCGAGCCAGAGGAGATCGTCGAAGCGGAACCCCAGCCATCCACCGCACCATCCCTCGACGAACCTGACCCGGAGCGCCTCCACGACCTCCTCCGTCGTCTCGTCGGAGAACTGATCGGCCAGGACAACGCCCGCCTCTCCCTCGAATGCCTCGCCTTGGTCACCGGCCTTTCCTACTGCGGCGACTCGATGACGGAGATCGCCGCACGCCATGGGGTGACCCGGGCGGCAGTGTCCAAGCGCTGCGTCGAGTTGTCCCGCGCCCTCAACCTCAAACCCAGCCGAGCGATGCGTTCGATCTCTGCCCGCCAGAGCTATCGCCGCGCCCGCCTCAAGCACCTGAGCACTCAGGTTTGACACGCCACCCGGTTCATGAGCATCGCCCTTGCCGACACCCGAAAGTTCACCATCAGCCGCACCGGGCTGGAGGTTCACGATCATCTCTCCTTCGAGGAATGGTCGTCCCTCGCCCCGCTCCTCAACGAGGCGGCTCGCGGCGTGGCTTTCGTGATCGGCGACTGGCTCATCTACGGCCTCGACCGTTTCGCCAAAAGCGAAAAGGGCGACCCCCGCAACACCACCTCCCGCGTCCGCTCCGAGGACTACGAGGCGGCCATCCATCTCACCGGTCTGGACCGGGCCACCCTGCAAACCTACGCCCATGTCTCGCGCAAGGTCCCATCTTCGTTGCGCAACAAAGATCTCTCCTGGGAACACCACAAGATCGTGGCCAAACTCCCGCCCGTCGATCAGCAGTACTGGCTCAAGCTGGCCGCCCATCAGCTCGCGGACGGCCAACCGGTTTCCACGCGCCGCCTCCGCCGTTCGATCTCCTCCGGTCGCCTGCTCGACACCGACGAGGTGAACCTGCCCGAATCCGATCGTGGCATCGAGAACCACATCCCCTTCGTGAACCGGCTCGTCGCCTGGTGGTCCCGGATGCGGGAGAAGGGCTGGCACGAGGATGCCACGCCCGAACAACGCGCCGCCGTGAAGCGTGACCTCGAACCCATCGTCGCGATCTACAACGAACTCTGATGGACCACCGTGAAACTCCGTCCCTGGACCGAATGGCACGCCCGGAGCCGCGAATGGCTCGCTGGGATCAAGGTGAGCATCACCTTCGACGAACTCGCCCGCTTTCTCGGCCGACGCATCCCGCGGAAACCGAACAAACCAAACCCAACACCCAACTCCAAGACCCATGATTGATTTCTTTCAATGTATCCTCGCCGGCATCGGCATGACTGCCGCGTTCTTCGCCATCTCCTACGGCGTCGTCTCCGGTTGGACCGCGCTCAGCGAAGCCGCCGAGCGCAAGCGGAAGGACACCCAGCGTGTCCTCAAGCTCCTCGAAAAGATCGAGGCCAACACGGCGAAGACCGAATCCACCCCGACCACTGATCGCGCATGAGCACCTCCAACGACGACGCGCTCAAGTCGCAAGCCCTCGATCATCTGCGCGAGCTGCTGGACACACACTGGCACGATGCCCGCGAATCAGCGGACGAGGAAGGCCGGTTTGCCATCGGCTTCAAGGTCGCCGTGAAAGACGGCGTGCCCGCGAAGCTCAAGGTGACGAGCCGGATCTCCACCACGATCACAGACGAGATCGAAAGCACCGTGGACGATCCGAACCAGCCAACGCTTCTCTGACCCGCACCCCTGACCCCATCACTTCATGACACCGCTCGACATCATCGGCTGGGCCCTAGCCATCGGCATCTCCTGGGCCATCGTCTCCTCGTGCATCCCGATTGAATCCTGGGTCTCCTCGTTCATCGCCTCTTTGGCGAAGCGCCGGAATGATCCAGTCCCGGGCGAACCGGCTCCCCGCGATCCTTCGGGCGACTGATTGACTCGGAAGTCAGGGAATGCCTCGACTCCGTTTCCGATCCAAGACACCGCCCTCCCGCTTGGAGGAACGATTCCTCTGGCTTTGGAACAAGGCAGGCGGTCCGAAACTGGAGCGGGAGTTCCGCTTTCATCAGAAGCGGCGGTGGCGGGCCGATTTCGCCCACCTGGAGAGCAACACGCTCATCGAGATCGAGGGCGGCATCTGGGTGAACGGCCGCCACAATCGGGCAGCCGGGTTCAACGCGGACCTGGAGAAGTATCTGGAGGCGGGCCTGAGCGGCTGGCGGGTCTTCCGCCTCGGGCCGGACCAGATCCAGTTCGCTTTGGTCGAGCGGCTCGCGGCCCTGATGAACCGACTTCCGTCGGAAGACAGCCCCGAGCTTCGCGGATAGATTTGCCCATCACGACAACACGCCTCACCCTCGCCCTTTTGAGCGACACCCACGGGATGCACGACCGGATGGAGCACCTGGTTCCCGAGGCGGATATCCTCATCCATGCCGGTGACTTCTGCGGACGCGGCCGGGATGCAGAGGTGCGGGACTTCGCCGCCTGGATGGGATCGATGCCGCACCGCCACAAGCTCGTCACTCCCGGCAACCACGACCGCCCCGTGGAAAACGACCCGTCCACCTTCCGCAAGGTCTTTGCCGAGCAGGGTATCCGGCTCCTCATCAACGAGAGCGTCTGGATCGAGGAATTCCGCTTCTTCGGGTCGCCCTATACGCCGACCTTCTTCGACTGGCACTTCATGCGGGACCGAGGTCCGGCGATCCGGGCCGAGTGGGAGAAAATCCCCAACGATGCCGATGTGGTCATCACCCATGGACCGGCCTACGGTCACGGGGATCTGGCCCCACCCTGGAAAGGCGAGCCTCCCCGCCATGTCGGCTGTCTCGAACTGCTCAACCGACTCCGGACCGTCCGACCCCGCCTCCACGTCTTCGGCCACATCCACGACGGCTACGGGATCACGATCTCGGACGAGATTCCTGGAACGACCTTCGTAAACGCCTCTGTCTGCACCGAGGCCTATTGCCCCACGAACCCGCCGCATCGCTTCGAGTTGAGCCCGTGAAGCCGGCTCGGTGATGCAACAGGGCGGAAGGAGCGCCTCCGGCCCAAAGTCTGTTGCGTCACCGAGACGGGGTTCTGAATGACGATGGGGCTGGAATCTGCCGCCAATTGCCGTTTCGACTGGCCGTCAGGCTCCTTGGAAGGACTGCCCCGCCGAGGCACTCCTTCCGCATCGAACGGACGGCGGTTTCCACTCAACTTCCCACTTCCCGGCAGGAGCGAGCCGGATGCCATTCGCCCTCCAACGCCCGTAGAATATAGGGTTCCGGCCTCTCAAGCGCCCCTGAACGGCCTCATCGGCGCGAAAAAAGTGGAAAGCGGAAAAACGGACCTCTCATCGGATTTGGTTGAGGGTTGGACCCCAAGGGTACGGAGACGGTCGCGGAAATAGATTTCCTTTAATTTAACCAGGCAACTTGTTTCAATGGGCGACGAAGCAAAGGCTCATGAACCTGACACGGAGGCATACTGAGAAGATTTCCATGAGGGCACTTATCCGCGCTCAATCCCCTCGTGAGCCGCCTCAATCGCCCCGAGTCACTCGGGCCCGACCGGCGAACTCACCCTTGACTCCGGCGGAATGCTGCTGACAGTACCGACGAAGTTTCAATGAAACGTCTCTGGCAACTAGTAACCCTTCTGATGTTGGCACTGATCGTGCCTGCATCGATGTGCTGCCATTTGGTGGAAATGAGCTCCTCGGAAGCGAGCGGCTGCTGTCCCACTCACGAACAGGGTGGCGATGACGAGCGAAATCCGCTTTCCTGCCCGAGCGACTCGATTTCCCATAGCCAGGTTCCGGAGACAGTTTTCCTGCCTGCCGTCCTTCTTGCCGAGCACCTGATCCTCGTCCCAGGTGCGGCGAACCCAAAGGATTCCGGGGATCTGGATGTCGACCGGTCCTCCTTTCTGACCGAGGCACCTCCAGAGTTGACTCCGACCTGGGCCTTCGTCCATCGCGCTTCCCTCCCGGCCCGCGCCCCTTCGGCGCTGGCCTGAGACTCCCCGCCCTGTTGCTTGGATCCGTCCGGGTGGCTGTGAATGTGACGGAGTCCGCCTGCCGCCCAGCTCTCGGGTGGCCCACCCACGTCTCCGGTCGAGACGATTGGTTCATGTCGTCAGTCCAAAATTCACCGCCACCATGCGAACTTCATTTTTTTCCATCACCCTCCTATCGGCCATCGCGACGCTTTCAGCGGCGGACGAGAAGCCGAAAGCCATCTCTGTGTCCGACCTTGTTTCCCGTGCGCTCGAGGCCAACCCGGAGGTGCGCTTCTACGAAGCAGAAATCGCCCACGCAAGGGCGACACGGACCACGGCTGGCCGCCCATCGAATCCTGAACTGAGTCTGGAGATAGGAAGGAAACGCGTTTCCTCCTCCGATGCCCGCTCGAACGGTCTCGCCTTTTCGGCGGAGCTGGCCCAACCCTTGGAGTGGCCGGGGCGCCTGGGACTCCGCAAAGCCATTGCGAATCGGGACATCACTCTTGCCGAGCTGGGGCTCGAACGTTTCCGTTTCCACCTTGCCTCACGAGTGCGGGTGCTGGCCACCACCCTTGCCGCACAACAAGACATTTCGGCCGCTGCCGAAGAAGTGGCGGCTCGCCATTCAGCCCTTCGGGATGTTCTCGTCCAACGGGAACCGGCGGGCATCGCCCCCCAATTGGAAGTCGTCACGGTCGAGGCAGCCGCTCTGGTCGCGGAATCACGTGCTGCCACCGCAGCGGTGGCCGTTCAGTCAGCGCTCCTCGAGTTGAACCAGCTGATGGGCCGGAGACCGGACTCGCCGATAGCGGTCGAGCGATCGTCATTCTCCCTCAAGGCGGTTCCTTCGCTGAACCAGCTGCTCTACGCTGCGATGGAGAATCACTATGACCTTCGCATCCTCCACGCGGAGCTCGAGCAACAGGGGTTCAAGGTGGAGCTGGCCAAAAACGAACGCTACCCCGCCATCGTCGTCGGACCTTTCGTGGAACGCGAGAACGGCCTCGAGGACGAAACGACCGGAGGCATCGGTATTTCGCTGCCGTTACCTTTCTGGAAGTCGGGCAAGGCGGAGGTGACCGCGGCTGAAGCCCGCCTGACGCAGGCTCAGGCCAGCCTCGGCGTGGCGCAACGGGAGGTGGAACGTCAGGTGACGGAATCCACGCTGATGTTCAAAACCCAACAGTCGCGCGCCTCCCTCTGGAAAGGTGACGCGGTCGCCAAATTCGGAGAAGCGGCCGACTTGGCGGATCGACACTTCCGACTCGGAGCCGTTCCCATGGGCACCTTCGTGGAGATCCAGGACAAATACCTCGAAGCGGTCGAGGCCGTCAACGAGGCCCGAGCCCAGACGCTCGAGGCGGCGCTCAAGCTAGAGGAACTCACCGGTGCCCCCGGGAGTCTCGTCCTTCTCAATTCATCGAAACCCTGACTCTTCCCCATCATGAAACAAGCCCTACTCATTCTCATGCTGCCCATTGCCGCAGCGCTCAACTCCTGTAGCGACAGCGCCGCAAGTCCATCGCCCGAGACCGAATCCGCACCGGAGAACGGTGCCCAGTACAAAGAAGGCAAGGGTGTCACACTCACGCCACTCATGGCCCAATCCATCCAACTGAAAACGGCTGAAGTGCAGGATGAGGTGATCGCCCACGCGTATTCCGCCACCCTGCAAGCCACCCGGATCGGAAACGAGGCGAGCGGTTGGTTGACCGAAGAGCAGGCCTCCCAGATCCAGACCGGCATGATGGTGGAATTGGGCTCCAGCAAAGGACGCGTCCTGCGAATGGAAAAATCACCCTTCGTTGCTCTGGGTGACTACGAAGTCATCGTCACCACAGACGAGACGCTCCAGCCGGGAGAGGCTTTGAACGCCACCTTCCGATTCCCCGCCGGGGATCCCGTGACATCGATTCCGAAATCGGCGCTTCTGACCACGGCGGAGGGAACTTTCGTGTATGCGCAGAACGATGAATACTTCCTTCGCACTCCCGTCCAGGTCGGTGCCGTCAACGATGACCACGTCGAAATCATCGATGGACTCTATACGGGGGACGTGGTGGTCACGACACCGGTGATGTCGCTCTGGCTGGCAGAGCTTCAGATCTTGCGGGGAGGCAAGGCTTGTACCTGCGGTCACTGAGACTCCATGTTGACTTCCCTCATCACCCTCGCGATGCGGCAACGCGGTGCCGTGCTCCTCGGCATGCTGTTGCTCATCGCCTTCGGATTGTGGTCGGCACTGAACCTGCCCATCGATGCCGTACCCGACATCACCAATCCGCAGGTGCAGATCAACACGGCCGTCGATGCGCTTGCGCCGGAGGAGATCGAGAAGCTCGTGACCTTTCCCATCGAGAGCGAGATGGCAGGCCTGCCGCGAATGGTGGAGCTGCGTTCCCTGTCCAAGTTCGGCCTCTCCCAGGTAACGATGACCTTTGAGGACGGGGTCGATCTCTATCTCACGCGCCAGCTCGTCACGGAACGTCTCCAAGGCGTCCTCGACGAACTGCCGCCGGAGGTGAGCCCCAAGCTCGCACCAGTCGCCACCGGGCTCGGCGAGATCTTTTATTACAGCCTGGACTATCTCGAAGATGCTCCGCACAAACCCGCGACCCGGGAGGAGCAGCTCATGGCTCTCGCGCAGATCCAGGAATACCAAGTGAAGCCCCTGCTCCGGGGCACGCCAGGGGTGGCGGAGGTGAACACGAGCGGCGGCTATCAGAAGCAGATCGTCATTCAACCCGATCCTCCCCGCCTCGCCGCGCGAGGTCTCTCACTTGATATGCTCGCCGAGATCGTGGAGCAGAACACACGCAACGCGGGTGGCGGATACATCGAGATTGGCGGAGAGCAGCTCATCGTCCGCGCCACGAGCCGGGTAGACAACATTGACCAGATCCTCTCCATCCCCTTGAAATTTGCGGGTGCGGTGGAACCCGTCCTTCTCAGTGAGGTGGCCACCGTCACCATCGGCAGCGCCTTTCGGACCGGGGCTTCCACCGATGACGGCAAGGAAGCGATCATCGGCGCGACGATCATGCTGGCCGGAGAGAATTCCCGGCTCGTGGCCGAGTCCGTGCGCGGCAAGTTGGTCGAGGTTCAGGAGAAACTGCCGCAGGGTGTCGTCATCAGGCCCCTGTACGACCGCAGCAATCTCGTCAGCCGCACCATCGCCACCGTCGAGAAGAACCTGACCGAGGGAGCGTTGCTCGTCGTCATCGTGCTCTTCGCCTTGCTCGGCAACTTCCGCGCCGCCTTCATCGTTGCACTGGTGATCCCGCTCTCCATGCTCTTCGCGATGACCGGGATGGTGCGATGGCACATCAGCGGCAATCTCATGAGCCTGGGTGCGATTGACTTCGGTCTCATCATTGATGGGGCTGTGGTGATGGTGGAGAATATCGTGCGCCACCTCGGCGAGCGTCAGCACGCCCTAGGCCGCCGCCTCACCGTCAGTGAACGGACCGAGGAAGTGCTGAAATCCGCCAAGGAGGTAGCCAACCCGATGTTCTTCGGGGTCCTCATCATCACCGTCGTCTACGTGCCCATCCTCGCGCTCCAGGGCATCGAAGGAAAAATGTTCAAACCCATGGCCCTCGTCGTCATGCTCGCGCTCGGCGGTTCCCTCGTCCTCGCCGTCACGCTGATGCCCGTTCTGTGCTCCTACCTGCTCGGCGGCAAGATTCAGGAGAAGGACAACTGGCTGGTCACCCTGACAAAGCGACTCTACACGCCGCTGCTCCGCTTCGGATTGCGCTTCCGCTTTGTCGTCGTCATCATCATGCTCGGGTTGTTCGGCTCGTCGATCTGGGTGAGTTCCCGACTCGGATCGGAGTTCATCCCCCAGCTTGACGAAGGCGATTTCGCCTTTCAACTCATCCGCAGCAGCAGCGCCGGTCTTTCCTCATCCCTGGAACTGCAAAAGCAGAGCGAAGCCATCATCCGCCGCGACTTTCCCGAGGTGAAGGAGATCTTCTCACGCATCGGCACCGCCGAGGTGGCGAGCGATCCGATGAATCCCAACGTCTCGGACACCTACCTGATGCTCAATCCGCGCGACCAGTGGCGCGAGGAGGACGGCAGGACCATCACGAAGGAGCGGCTCGGCGAGATCATGCGCAAGACACTCCTCGATCAGGTGCCCGGTCAAAGCATCCTCGTCACCCAGCCCATCCAGATGCGATTCAACGAGATCATGGCCGGTGCCCGAGCCGACCTCGTCTGCAAGATCTTCGGTGACAGCTACGATGAACTGGAACGGCTCGCCGGGGAAGTGCGCACCGTCATCGGTACGATTCCGGGAGGAGGCGAGACCGAGTTCGACAGCATCGGCAAGAATCCCATGATCGAGATCCAGCCCGACCGCGAGGCCATGCGTCGGTTCAACGTCCACGCCGATGAGTTGAACTCCCTCATCGAAACCGCCCTGGCCGGGACCGAGGTCGGCATGCTCATCGAAGGAAACCGCCGCAGCCCCATCGTCGTCCGGCTCGCCGAGAATCATCGGGCAGACCTCGAGGGGCTCAAGCGACTCGCCTTGCGCACCGATGATGGCGGGATGCTGTCGCTCGGGCAGGTGGCAAAGATCGTCCTCGTGCCCCAGCCGGTGCAGATCGCCCGAGAGAATACGCAACGTCGCGTCAGCATCCTCATCAACGTCCGGGGCCGGGACACGGAAGGATTTGTCGAGGAAGCGACCCGGGAGATCCGCAACAAGGTCCAGTTTCCCGACGGATATTTCTTCGAGTTTGGCGGCCAGTTCAAGAACTTGCAGGAGGCCAAGGCACGCCTCCTCATCGTCGTGCCTCTGGCGCTGGGCCTGATCTTCGTCCTCATCTTCCTCAGTTTCGGCTCCCTCAAACAGGCCGCTCTCATCTTCACCTGCGTCCCGCTCGCGGTCACGGGTGGGATCTTCGCCCTGTACGTGCGGGGAATGCCCTTCACCATCAGCGCGGCCGTCGGGTTCATCGCACTGAGTGGCATCGCCGTGCTGAATGGCATCATGCTCATCAGCTTCATCAACCAGCTCCGCAGCGAAGGGCGTGAAGTCCGCGAGGCCGTCGTCGAGGGCACCCTCACACGCCTGCGCCCCAAGCTCATGACCGCCCTGGTCGCCAGCCTTGGCTTCGTCCCCATGGCCATTGCGACCGGCGCCGGCGCGGAAGTCCAGCGCCCCATCGCCACCGTCGTCATCGGCGGCATCGTCACCTCCACTTTCCTCACCCTGCTCGTGGTGCCTGTGCTCTACGACTGGATCGAACGGAAATCCCAACCAAAAACCAATACCCTATGAAAACACTGCTGAATGTCCTCATCCTCGCCGCTCTGGCCACCACCTCTGCCTTTGCCGATACCAAAGTCAAAGCAGGCCCACGCAAAGGTCTCATCCTCGAACTACCGGGCAAAAACGCCGAGTTCTTCGTTGAGAAAGACCGCACCATCAGCATCGCCGTCTACGACGAAGCGATGAAGGCGCAGCCCGCAAGTACCGAAGTGATCACCGCCACCGCCGAGGCCCCGAGCGGCAAGACCAAGCTCGCCTTCGAGAAAAAAGGCGACCTCCTTGTCTCCACGACCCCACTGCCTGAAGGTGAAGGCTACCAGGTCGTCGTCCAGGCAAAGCCGACCCCGGATGCGAAGACCAAGAACTTCCGCATCAAGCTCGCGCTCCACACCTGCGGCGGTCCCTGCGGCAACCCAGAATACGCCTGCACCTGCGACGAGTGAAGATTCGCTCATGCGCTCCCTGTCCGAAGAACCGGGTTCTTCAGTCAGGGGGCGGCTGCTTCTTTTATTGCCAGCGCCGTCTTCCTCCCCAACTCTCGATCGCCTCGATTAGTCGAAAACGCCTTGACACCAAGTTCCCAACAGCGAACATTCCACGTCTAAACTCGTGCGCAGGATACTACAGCTTCTACTCCTTCCCTTCCTATTTGCCCTTTTGGCAGCAGGCGGAAAGGCGACGCTGTGTCAGGCGCTTTCATTGTCGGGCTTCGATGTCCACCATGACGCTGAGTGGATCGATGAGGATGGTTTCCACCTCACTCCTCTCTGCAGCAACGACCACGAAAGCGAAGAGCATGAGGAGGCGCCGTGTTCCGAATCTTGCGAGATTCGCCTTTCAGAAGCACCTTCACCGCTCCATGTGAAGGTGCCCGTCATCGCGGAAATTGCCTTTCTTCCGTCCCTTTTTGAAACCATGGAGCACCGGATGTTTCCGGTCACCAGTTTTAAGTCTCCGCCGAAAGTGGAGCCGCCCGCTTCTGCGGTTTCCTTGACCGACCCGACGTTCACGGGCCGTTATCTCGTTTGATCTAACCCGCCCCGGCCCCTTCGCCGATGGCAGGCCAGGTTTGCCCTGGAAACACACTGCGTCTGCGGGCTCTCACGCGGTCTGCTTTCCCTGATTCCGGGGTTCGCGCGTCTCGTCAGACCGGTGCCCGGGATCTGCCATCCCCGATCAAACGCCTCCCTGGTCTCTCCTGCTTCAATGATTACAATGAAACGAAATTTTCTTTCGAACGCCTCAGTTACAGCCGTCGTCTCGATGGTTACCTTCGTTCTGCACGCCGATGATCCGGTCGCTCTGACGCGCAACAAGGCAATCTCGCTCGCCTTCGCCAATAACCGGGATCTGAAGATCGCCACCCTCGAGATCGAACGGGCCCAAACCCGTGTGCGATGGTCTGGTCGGCTCGACAATCCCGAGCTCGAGCTAAGCGTGAACGACGACGGCGTCGGACTCGATGAAGGCGAGGGCAATTACGAGGTCGCCTTCTCGCAACGATTCCCCCTGACCGCGAAACTCAAACGCGAGACGGGTCTGCGCAAGTATCAGGTCATTCTCGCTGAAGCTGAGATTGCGGAGCGGCGGAGGGAGCTTGCCGGGCAAGTGGACAGGGCAATCGTCGAGTTGCTCTCCACCCGCGAAAAAATTCGCCTTGGTCGCGAGAGCGGGGCACTCAACAAGGAAATCCTCACCTTCCTGGAGGATAAGGCCAAACTCGGAGAGGTTTCGAAGTTGGACGTCATTCAGGCCAATCTGAACGGGCGCACGCTCGCTCAGGAGGTTGACCTGCTTCTCACCCAGGAACAGCAGCAACGCCTTCTCTTGAACCAACTGATCGGCCTTGAGGCCACCACCGATCTGAGTCTCGAAGGCTCGCTCGACTTGCCGGGATCCCGACCCGCGGGAGTGGCCGATCTGGAGGCCATCCTCCAGCATCGACCCGACTACATCCTCGCCCTCGCAAAGACTGACGAATCCCGTGCCGCCATCGCGCTCGAAGAGGCGAAGCGCTGGGAAGACATCGCACTGAAGGTGTTTGTCGAGGGTGAAAAGGCGATGGACGACCCGACCGGATTGGAGCGCAATACCTTCGCCGGCGTCGGGGTTTCGATCCCGCTTCCCTTCCGGAACCGCAACCAGAACGGCATTGCCCAGGCGAAGATCGATGCGGAGGCTGCCACAAAAGGGGTCGATTCGGCCCAATTTCATATCCGAGCGGATTGCGAGGTGGCCTATCGACGCCGTCTCGACTCGTGGGAGCTTGCCCGCGAGGCCGGTGGTGAACTGCTCGCGCTCGCCGAAGAAAATCTCGCCGAGTTCCGCAAGGCCTACGAGCGCGGTGAAGCCACCCTCCTTCAGGTGCAGAACGCCCAGGAACAGGTGCTCAAACTTCAGTCAACCGCCACCACCTTTCTCTCCGACTACCACCTCGCCGAGGCCAGGGTCCGATACGTGACCGGCGCCTATCCCGGCATCAACCTTTCCCATCCTATCTCCAAATGAACGCCAATCACCTGATACCAAATCCACACCCAGGGAGCCCGTTCACCGTGCGTCCTGTCCGGTGCCTGACGATTCTTGCGAATGTGTTCCTCTTGAATCTCTGCGGCTCCCTCATCTCTCCATTGATCGCAGCCGACCCAGGCAACATCATCGTCCTGGATGAGGCCGGCGTGAACAATCTGCGCATCGAAACCGTCGAGGTCGAGGAGACCGTGTTCGAGGCGACGATCTTCTCCCTCGGGCGGATCGAAGTCATTCCCGCAAACGTCGCCGCCGTGAGCAGTCGGATCTCTGGCCGTGTCGTGGACTTGCTGGTTTCCTCCGGCGACATGGTGAAGGCGGGTGACGCAGTCGCGAAAATTGAAAGTCGCCAACCCGGCGATCCGCCTCCCGTGATCTCCCTCACGGCTCCGCTCGGCGGCCTCGTCACTCACGTCGATGTCCGCTTGGGCGACCCTGTCGATCCGGAGAATCCTCTTCTCGAGATCACCAATCTTGACGAAGTCTACGCCATCGCCCGCGTCCCCGAGCATCAGGCCGGATTGATGCCTTCCGCCACGAAGGCGCACATCAAGGTGGCGGCCCTGCCAAACGAAGAATTCGAGGGTGAGCTGCTCCGCTTCGGCACCAGCGCGGACAAGGAGAGCGGCACGATCGACGCGATCTTCCGGCTGAAGAATCCCGGAGCTCTTCTCAGAGCCGAGATGCGCGCGGAATTCTCCATCGTGATGGGCAGGAGGGAGAACGTGATTTCCATCCCGCGGGCCGCCTTGCAAGGCGAGGCCTCAAATCGATTTGTCTACGTGAAGGATTTTGATCTGCCCAATGCCTTCGTGAAAACCCAAGTGCAGGTCGGCGAGATGAACGATCGTTTCGCCGAAATTACGAGCGGTCTGTTTCCTGCAGACGAAGTCGTCACCCAGGGTGCCTACTCGCTATCCTTCGCCGGTGCCAGCAGTGTTTCCCTGAAGGAGGCTCTCGACGCCGCCCACGGCCACGAGCACGCCGCCGATGGCAGCGAACTGACACCGGAAAAGGCTGCCGAGATGGAGGCCGCGAAGGGCGGCAAGGGATCGGAGCACGGTCACGATGAGGGCGGCGTCAGCACCCTCTGGAAATACGCCTCGATCGCCCTCTTCGTCTTGCTTGTGATTTCCCTCATCACAAAGAGACGCCCCGCCGTCCCTGAGGAAGAAACCACCGCCCCGGCGGAAACGCTCACCAAGGAGGCCCACTAGTCATGCTCAACAAAATGATTCACTGGGCGCTCGCCAGCCGTGCGCTCGTCGTCGGCGTCTCGCTCATCCTCATGGTGATGGGCCTGAAGACGGCCACGGAACTACCCGTGGAGGTCTTGCCCGACCTGACCAAACCGACCGTCATCATTCTGACGGAGGCTCCCGGCCTCGCACCGGAAGAGGTCGAGGCACGTGTCACCCAACCTCTCGAGAGCGCCCTCATGGGCGTGGCGGGTCTCACCCGTCTGCGTTCCAACTCCGATGTCGCGCTTTCTCTCGTCTATGCCGAGTTCGGTTGGGACACCGACATCTACAAGGCCCGCATGCTCGTTCAGGAACGGATGCAAGGGGTGCGCGAGCAATTGCCCGAAGGCGTGCAGCCCTTCATGACTCCGGTGGCATCGCTCATGGGCGAAATCCTCCTCGTGGGAGTGCGCTCCACCATCAAGGAGGGCGAGGCGGGATACCTCCCGCCGCGGGAGATCCGTTCCCTCGCCGACTGGACGATCAAGCGCCGTCTCCAGAGTGTTTCCGGGATCGCCGAGATCCTCAACATGGGCGGCGGGGTGAAGCAGATCGAAATCCAGCCCGACCCGTACAAGATGCAGTCGAACAACGTCTCTTTCGACGAACTCGAAGAAGCCGTCACCGAGGCCGCGAGCACCACCACCGGGGGATTCCTGAACACCGGCCCCACCGAGATCATGGTGCGCAATCTCGCGATGACGGTGGAACTGGATGACATCGCCAAAACCATCATCAAAGAGATCAACGACCGGCCCATCGCCATCTCCGACGTGGCCAACGTGACTTGGGGAGTGGAGCCGATGCGCGGCGACGCCACCGTGAGTCAGGCTCCCGAGAAGTCGCCCACCTACGGTGTCATCATGTCGATCACGAAGGCTCCGGGATTTGACACACGAAAGCTTACCGAAGAGATCAAGGTCGCCCTGGATGAGCTCGCCCCGACTTTCCCGAAGGGAGTCGAAACAACCCTTTTGTTCCAGCAGAAGGACTTCATCGACAATGCCATCGGCAATCTCACCGAGGCGATTCGCGACGGCGCC
The DNA here is from genome assembly GCA_016795505.1 of Verrucomicrobiales bacterium. Classification (GTDB taxonomy): domain Bacteria; phylum Verrucomicrobiota; class Verrucomicrobiia; order Verrucomicrobiales; family DEV007; genus JAEUHH01. Next base: position 29,066 of record JAEUHH010000095.1, read on the forward strand.
ATCATGGTCACGATTGTCCTTTTCCTGTTTCTTCTCAACTTTCGGACCACCTTCATCACTCTCATGGCAATGCCCCTGTCGTTCGGCATCACGATGCTGGTCTTCAAGGGATTCGATATCAGCGTGAACTCGATGACCCTCGGCGGCCTCGCCGTGGCCATCGGCATGGTCGTCGACGACGCCATCGTCGATGTCGAGAACGTCTTCCGACGTCTCCGGGAAAACGCCTCCCTGCCGCATCCTCACCCGCGCCTGCAGGTGATTGCCAGGGCCTCGGGTGAGGTGCGAAATTCCATCCTCTACGCCACCGTTCTTATCATTCTTGTCTTCCTCCCCCTCCTTGGCTTGACCGGTGTCGAAGGCAAGCTCTTCGCCCCCATCGCCATCGCCACGATCATCTCGATGGTGGCGTCCTTCATCGTTTCGCTTACCGCGATTCCCGTACTTTGCTCGATTCTGCTCAACCCCAAACAAGGGCACGAGCACAAGGACGGCTTCCTCACCCGGGGAATGAAGTGGCTTCTCGAAAACACGCTGCTCCGATTCGGCCTCGGCCAGCCCTACCTCATGCTCGGCCTTGTCCTGATGATCGTCGTGGCGGCCTTCTCGCTCTATCCAAAGATGAACAAGGATTTCCTCCCCAAGTTCCAGGAAGAGACCGCGCTCGTCGCCGCCACCACCGCCCCGGGGACTTCGTTGGACGAGATGAACAAAATCTCGGATGTGATCGAGCAACAGATTCTCTCCGTCCCGGAGGTGCGCAAGGTGGGCCGCCGCCTCGGCCGGGCCGAGCGGGGCGATCACGTCGTTCCGGTCTCCACCGCAGAGTTTGATGTAGACTTCATGGAAGCCGAGGGCGGGCATGGGACCGAAGGGCGGAGCCGCAAGGAGGTCCTCGACGACATCGCCGCGAAAATCAAAACGGTGCCCGGCGTTTTTGCCGTCGTCAGCGGACCGCTCGCCGACCGCATCGGCCACATGATGAGCGGAGTCTCGGCGCCGGTTGCGGTAAAGATCTTCGGCCCCGACCTCGACAAGCTCCGCCAGATCGGCATAGAGGTCCAGACCGTCGCCAAGGGCATCCCCGGATTTGAGGACTGCAAATTGGATCAGACCTCCTCCATCCCCCAGCTCCGTATCGAGGCAGATCGCGACCGCGCCCGGGCCTACGGGATCTCCCCCGGCAGACTCAATGAACAGCTCTCGGCCCTCATCGGAGGAAAAGAGGTCGCGGAGCTGCGGGAGGGCCAGCGAGCCGTGAATCTCGTCATCCGGCTGCCGATCGAGTGGCGGGATTCTCCTGACAAGATCGCCAAACTTCCCGTCGAGACGCGCGCCGGAAAGCGGATCCCGCTCTCCCTCGTTGCCGATGTGCGCGAGGCGAAGGGACCAAACGTCATCTTTCGCGAAAACAGCCAGCGCCGCTTCGCCCTCGCCATCAAACCCACCGTCCGCGATGTTTCCAATCTCGTCGTGAGGCTTCAGGAAGAGGTGAAGGAAAAGGTCACCCTGCCCGAAGGCTATTTCATCACCTACGAGGGAGAATTCGCTGCTCAGAAGGAGGCCACGGAGCGCATCGCCATCTTCACTCTTGTCGTTCTCGCCGTCATCGCCTTCCTCCTCTACGGCTACTTCCGGACGCCCTTCTTCGCCGTCCAGGTGCTTTTCGATATTCCACTGGCACTCGTGGGCGGGCTCGTTTTTACCTATTTCAAGCTGAACAACATCAGCATCGCCACGCTCGTGGGGTTCATCGCCGTCGCCGGTGTCGCCGCGAGGAACAGCATCATGCTCATCAGCCACTACCTGCATCTGATGCAGCACGAGGGCGAAGGCTTCACGAAACAGATGGTCATTCGCGGGACCAAGGAGCGCCTCGTGCCCGTCCTCATGACCGCGCTTGCCGCCGGCATCGGGCTCATCCCTCTCGTCCTCGCGGCCGAACAACCGGGAAAAGAGATTCTCCATCCGGTCGCCGTCGTCATCGTCGGTGGATTGATCACGAGCACCCTTCTCGGGCTCGGCGTGACGCCAACGGTCTTTTTCACCTTCGGACGCAAGGCCGCCGATACCGCAATTCAGAATGAAGCGCCAGCCTCACATTAATCTCTCCCTGCCCGCGTCTAACGGGCGTCAGTCAGACAAAAACAAAAAACAAACCAAACGAAAGTAAGAATATGAAAACGACCCTCCTCACCCTCGCCATCGCCGCTCTCGGCCTGGCCATCAACGTCAGCGCCGCTGACAAGGAAAAACACGACCACGACCATGAGATCAAAGCCGGCCCTACCGGCGGCAAGCTCATCACCGAGGTCGAACCCCACGTCGAGTTCTTCGTGAACAAGGACAAAATGGTCGAGATCCGCTTCATCGACGATGACATGAAAGTCGTCGCCCCCGGCGAGCAAGTCATCAGTGTCACCCTCGGCGACCGCTCCGCTCCCACCAAGCTGAGCTTCACCAAGGAAGGCAACATGCTGATCTCCGACAAGGCCATCCCCGAAGGTGAAAACCTTCCCACGGTCGTGCAGATCAAGACCACCCCGGACGCCAAGGCCGTGACGGAGAAGTTCAACCTGAACCTCGAACAGTGCCCGACCTGCAAAAACCAGGAGTATGCCTGCACCTGCGCTCACGGCGAAGAGGAAGAAACGAAGAAAAAAGAGTAATCGCTCTCGCGCCTTCCCTCATTCGTTCCGTCAGAGGCGGACGAATGAGAGGAATGAGACGCGAGTTTCGGAAGTCGGTGAAATTCCTTCCTATGCTTGTTCGGGGCGGGAGCCCATCATACTCGCGCCCGGAACTTGACTTATGAGCACGCAAGACCACACCTTATCTAGTTCCAAATCCTGCGGTTCCTGCGAGCACGGACATGATGACAGCCCGCTTCCACAGGGTGCCCTCGTCATTGCCTCGGGGGTTCTCACCGGCATCGGCCTGATCGTGCACTGGACCCAAGCAGGCCCAGACTGGCTCACCATCGCTGCCTTCGCCGCTGCGACTTTCGCGGGAGGTTCGCTCGTCTTTCCTTCCGCCATTGGAGCCTTGAGGAAACTCCGGCTCGACATCAACGTCCTGATGACCGTCGCGGTCATCGGAGCTTGGATTATCGGAGAATATGCCGAAGCCGCCAGCGTCGTCTTCCTCTTCGCCCTCTCGGAACTGCTCGAATCCTGGGCGGCGGGACGCGCCCGGCGAGCCGTCGATGCCTTGCTGAAGCTCTCTCCACCCACCGCCCTCGTCCGCTTGTCCGATGGATCCGAAAAAGAAACCCCCGTCGAGGAGGTCGAAGTCGGGACCGAAATCCTGATCAAAAGCGGCAGTCGCATCCCACTCGATGGCGAAGTCATCACGGGAAGCTCCAGCGTCAATCAGGCCCCCATCACCGGGGAGTCCCTGCCCGTGGAGAAACAGGCCGGTGACTCCGTTTTCGCGGGCACGGTGAATGGCGAGGGCTCCCTCGTCGTCCGGGTTTCAAAACCGGCCGCCTCCTCGACCCTGGCACGCATCATCCAGCTCGTGGGTGAGGCCGAGGAAAACAAGCCACCGACCCAGCGCTTCGTCGACCGGTTCGCCGCGATCTACACTCCTGCGGTTTTCGTCCTCGCGATCCTCGTGGCGCTGGTCCCGCCGCTGATGTTCGGACAACCGTGGCTGTTCTGGATCTACCGGTCACTCGTCTTGCTGGTCATCGCCTGTCCCTGCGCTCTCGTCATCGCGACACCTGTCAGCATTGTCTCCGGCCTCACCGCCCTCGCTCGTCGTGGAGTCCTCGTGAAGGGCGGGGTCCATCTCGAGGCGGTGGGAAAACTCCGAGCTCTCGCCGTCGACAAGACCGGCACCATCACCCAGGGAACCCCGAAGGTTGTCGGGATCATTTCACAATCCGCCCTCTCCGAGGACGAAATTCTCGCGAGGGCGGCCGCCATCAACAGCCATTCCGAACACCCCATCGCCATCGCCATCACCGAGGCGGCGCGGGCGAAGGGCCTGGTGATTCCGTCCATCGAGAACTACGTCTCCATCACCGGGCGCGGTGCCACGGCGACGATAGAGGGTCATCCCCATTTCATCGGAAACCACAAATTGACGCATGAGACCGGTCTCTGCGGTCCCGGGATCGAAGGCATTCTCTCCTCCATCGAGGAAAAGGGGCAGTCCCTCGCCGTGATTGGCCACGCGCCGCACGATGGATGTGACGGAGAGATCCTCGGCATCATCGCCATCGCCGACACACTGAGGCCCGAAGTGGTCGAGGCACTCCGCGAGATCCACGCTGCCGGAATCGAGGAAGTCATCATGCTCAGCGGCGACAACCAGCGAACCGCCTCCACCATCGCCAAACAAGCGGGCATCGACGAAGCTCTCGGAGATCTCCTGCCGGAGCAAAAGGTCGATCACGTCCGTCGACTAGTGGAAAAATATCGTCACGTCGGTATGATCGGTGACGGAGTAAACGACGCGCCCGCCCTCGCCATCGCCACGGTTGGATTTGCGATGGGTGCCATCGGCAGCGACACAGCCATTGAGACTGCCGACATCGCCTTGATGAAGGACGACCTGCGCAAGGTCGCCGAAACGGTTCGCATCGGGCGACGCACTGTCCGCATCATTCAGTTCAACGTGGCCTTTGCCCTCTCCATCAAGGCGCTGTTCCTCATCCTCGCCTTCCTGGATATGGCAGGACTTTGGCTCGCCATTCTCGCGGACACGGGAGCGACCCTGCTGGTGATTCTGAATTCCCTTCGTCTTCTTGGAGGAGTGGCTCAGGACGAGGCGTGAAGGCCGAGTGGCGGCGAGTTTTCGCTGACCAAATCTCCTTCACGCATTCGGATGTTTCGGTCGGCGCATCCTACCGCCAATTCAAATCCCGGAGGGATCAAGAGTGCGCCACCAACTGAAACCACCTCACCGGATAGTTCTCCTCCCCGGGTTGAGTGGGGCGGTTCCGTTCCCACGTCAACTCGAATCCCGAGGATCGTAGAAGGGCCGGGTAGTTGTGGGAGAACGCAAACTCGTGCCCGTATGGGAGCGAATGTTCTTCGGTCTCGAGGTCGTGGTCGGTCGCAATGGACTCGGTGATAGCGACAAGGCAGGGTGCGCAGAGGAGTCGAAGTTCGCTGAAGAGATTGCGGAGCTCGTCCGTAAGCGTAATAAAATTGGCCTCCTGTTCAACTCGCAGGCGTCTGGCATCGTAGGCCGATGCGAAAGAAACGCCCCATCGTGCGGTCGCGCGCAGTTTGCCAAGAGGTCCGCTTCGTGGAAGTAGAGTGGTCCGCGCCGA
>JAEUHH010000106.1 GCA_016795505.1 Verrucomicrobiales bacterium
GTCTCCTTGGTCAACCGTGGCATCGCGTGGCGGTCTGGCACCTTGACGAGGAGGTGGAAGTGATTGGACATCAGGCAAAAGGTGAGCACCTGCACGCCACAGAAGGCCTCCAACCTGCGCATCCATTTGCGGAAATAGTTCTTTTCCTTGGCGTTGAAAATGAAGCGCCTGTCAACCACGCGGGAGACCACATGATAGCAGGCATTGCCGTTTTCTTGAAGGAGACGGGATGGGTACATATGAAGCGAGAGTGTGTGGCCTGGCAGCAGGCTGCGAAGAGTAGTATGGTCTGGTATATAATCGGCATATAATCAATAACAATCCTGTATTTTTATGAGATGACGGCGGGATGACGGCCGGGCGGTTTTCGTGGCGATGGTCACTTCAGGGCTTTGCCAATCCCTCTGGCAGTTGAGCAAGGCGCTCCAGCTCGGTGATTTCGTGGAAGAACCACGGCTTGCCATCCTTCTTCTTGAAAATGACCGTCCTGCTCGCGTATTTGAGGCCGTCGTGCTCTTTCCAGTCGCTGAAGCGGTAAAAATCGCCCCGCCAGTCGATGCGGTGGAGCAGCGACGTCTCCTTGTCGAAATAGAGGTCCATGGCGGGCGTTACACTGCCGCTGACACGCAGCCCTGAGCAGGGTCTTCCTTCATCGGAAAGGTCGGGAATGATCTCGAACGTTGATTTCTGATCGACCAACAAGTCGAGCGACCACGCGCGCACATCGTCCTTCGCGGGTTCGTCGCCGCGCTCCTTTTTCCCCAGCCACCACTGGTCTGGCTGGGAGTAAATGGATTCGCGGGTGGAACGCGTCTTGCCCTCCGGCGGCTCCGGTTTGTCGCCGAAGTGGAAGATTTCCCGGAAACGGAAAATCTTGAGCAGCTTGTCCTCCCCACCCACTGCGGCCAGGACTTTTCGGACGAGTGGCTTCGGGTCAGCGGTCTCGGCTGTGGCGAAGGGGGAGAGAATTACGGCGGTGAGCAGGCAGGTGAGAATAGGTTTCATGGTAGTCGGAGGTGATTTTAACCGTCACGCCTTCGCTAAATCAATCCTTTCGTTCTCTCATCGGCCGAGCTTTTCCCGCATGGCCTGATAGAGACGCTCGATGGCCTGCTCGGGGTCTTCGAGCATCATGCTCTCGCGGATCTTGCTGGCGTAAATACCAAAGGCAAAGGGCGTCACGGCGGGGACTTCGACGTAGCACCATTCCAACCCGGCGGCTGTGTGGAGGAAGTCGATGGCCCGATCGACATCGAGGAAGGTATGCATCGCCTCGCGGCGTGCCTGCTCCAGCAGAGGGTGATCGGGCTCGTGCCGGCTGATGACCTGAAACAGGATGTCGGCACTCCATCGCACCTGACGCAGGGCGCGGGACTCGCCGGGCAACTGTCGCGGCACCATGAGACCGGTCTGGGCGATGCCTCCAAACTGCCACTTTACCAACTGGGAATCCTCGAGGGCGGCACGCAGGTCATCGTTGGCGCCTTCCGGGCGGAACAGCTCGCGCCAGTCATCGCCCTCCATGGCCTGAAAGGTCCGCAGGGTGAGGAGAAAGCCGTAGTCGTCAATGGTGACGAGGGCATTGCCGCCGACAGCCTGCTGGACCCGCTGGCTCAGGATGCGGGACAGAGCGTCGTTGGCGCTGCGGCCGATGAGGGTGTGGAAAAAGTAATGGACGCGCTCGGGATCGTCCTGCTCGTCGCGGTAAGCCTCGATGAGCACTCGTTCGGCGGTGGGAACAAGGCTGATGAGTCGCTGGTTCTGAAAATGTTCGACGATGGCGGCGGCATTCGACGGGGAGATGGTCCAGCGCTCGACGAGCCAGTCGGCGACGGTCTCGGGGGTGGTGTCTGGATCGGAAAGGCGCCAGTCGACCTCGCTGCGCAGGGCGGCGACTTCGCGGGCGAGGCCGCTGGCGAGCGGGATCTTGTGCGCATTCCACGTGGGCACGGTCGGCAGGCGACCGGGGGCGGGCTCTACGTGGATCTCGCCGCTGCCGGCGGCGGTGAAGCGCACGGTCTTGCCTCCGAGCACGAAGATATCGCCAAGACGCAGCCCTTTGACGAAGTCTTCCTCGACGGACCCGAGTCGTCGGCGGTGCAGGAGCACGCGCACCATGCCATCGGCATGGATGGTGCCGATGTTGAGCAGGTAGTCGCGCTCGACCCGCTTGTCGGGAGTATGCCAGCGGCCGTCCCGGTCGACGATCTTGCCAAAGGTCTCGCGATACTGGCGCTCCAGAGAGGCGCCACCGCCCTCCAGATAGCGGACAATGCGATCGAAGGAGTCTCGGGGCAACTGGCGGAAGGGATAAGCCGCAGTGAGGGTGGCAAAAGCCTCGTCGGAACTGATGCCACCGGGCATCATGGCCATGCCGACGATGTGCTGGGCGATGACATCGGCTGCGTTTTCGAAAATGACGACGGGGTCGAGCTGACGACGCTGGGTGAGGTCGGCGCACACCACGCACTCGATGAGGTCGTTGATATTGGTGGCGACGAGCACGCCGTGACTGCGCTGGTGGATGGAGTGCCCGGAGCGACCGACGCGCTGCAGGGTGCGGGAAATGCCCTTGGGAGTGCTGACGAGAATGACGGTATCGACGTGGCCGATGTCGATGCCCAGTTCGAGGCTGGTGGAGCAGACGACGGCGCGCAAGGCACCGTCCTTGAGCCGGTCCTCCACCTCCAGGCGGACATCTCGGTCGAGCGAGGAATGGTGGCACTCGATGCGGTCGGCGAGATCGGGCAGGGCGAGCTTGAGCCGGTGGGAGATGCGTTCGGCTCCTGACCGGGTGTTGGTGAAAATGAGGGTGGTGGCATTCCGCGACACGATGTCGGCCATGTCGCGGATGACACGGGTGGCGGTGTAGCCGGCCGGCGGGTAGGGATCCTTCCTCAGCGGGGTGAGCACTTCGAGCAGGGAAGGCCTTTCCATCCGGGCTTCTACGATATCGCAAGGGCCGGAACGGCATCCCATGAGGAAATGCCCCACGGTGTCGAGCGGCGCGACGGTGGCGGACAAGCCGATGCGCACGAGGCGGCGGGCGGGATCGTTGGCGGGATTGACGATCTGTTCGAGACGCTCCAGCGAGACGGCGAGGTGGCTGCCACGCTTGGTCTCGGCAAAGGCATGCAGTTCATCGACGATGACGAAGCGGCAACCGGCCAGCGCCTCGTGCCAGCCGGTCTGGGGCAGCACGATGGCGAGACTTTCGGGAGTGGTGACGAGGATGTGAGGCGGCTGGCGTCGCTGGCGCTGGCGCTCGGCGGCGGTGGTGTCGCCGGTACGCAGGGCGACGCGGACCACGCCCTCCAGGCCGAGTCCGCGGAGGGGCTCGCGGAGATTTTTCTCAATATCATAAGCCAGTGCGCGGAGCGGCGACACATAGATGGCGCGGATGGCCTGGCGTGGCAGGCCCCCATCGTGGTGCTCTCGCAGCAGGGCGTCGAGGATGCCGAAAAAGCCGGCCAGCGTCTTGCCCGAGCCGGTGGGCGAGGACAGCAGCACGGAGCGACCGGCGAGCAGTCGCGGCACGCAGGCACGCTGGGCCTCGGTGGGCTCGCCAAACCGGTCGCGGAACCAGGCGGCGGCGTCCGGATGCAGGCTCTCGAAAAAATCGGCCATGGCGGCGCGTAGGCGCGACAGGAGATCAGCCGGCAATGAGTCGGCGATAGACACCCTCCAGCTCGGCGACCTGCTGGCTGCGCTCGAATTTCGCCTCGATCTTGGCTCGGGCGGCGGCGGCCATGGATTTCCACGTCTTTTCCGACGCGGCAAGGTCGTGCATGGCCACGGCGAAGGCCTCCCAGTCATTTTCGTCTGCCAGAAATCCCTCGACGCCATCCTCGACCGCCTCGGGGATGCCACCGTGGGAGGTCGAAAGGATGGGCAGACCGGTGGCCATGGCCTCGAGGATGGCATTGGGCACACCCTCGCGATTGCCGTCGCCCGCGGTGCGGCTCGGATGGAGAAAGGCGTGCGCCCAGCCGTACTCCGACCGCACCCGGCCCTGCTCGACGAATCCGGCGAAAGTGACGAAGCGATTGATGTCCAGGTCGTTGGCCAGACGTCGCAGCGACTCGAGCAGCGGTCCTTCGCCGAGGATGACAAGCCGGGCCTGGGGATGCACCTCGCGGAAACGGGCAAAGGCGCGCAGGGTGGTGTCGTAACCCTTTTTTTCGATCAGTCGGCCGGATTGCACGAAGCGCCATGCGCCATCGACGGGCGCGGAGCGCTGGGTGAGCGGCCACTCGTCGAGGGGGATGCCGGCGCGCTGCACGGTCAGCTTCTCCGGTGGGCAGCCGAGGTCGCGGAGGTCGGCGGCGAGGGCCTCGGACCGCGCGAGAATGGCTTCGGCCCGTTCAAAGACGGTCATCATGGCCTCACGCCAGGCCGGTTTCTCCAGATCGACTCCGGCATCGGCACCATGAAAGCTCACGACAGCCGGACAGGGGCGGGTGGGGGACTTGAGCAGAGGCAGCAATTCGACTCCGCTGTTACCGAAATAGATGTGCAAAACGGCAGCCTGGTGCTCGCGCAGAATCTTTTCGAGGTTGCGAATCTCCGACTCGAAGAGAAAGGGCGGTGCCTGGGCCACCCGTCGCGAAGTGAACCGCCGCCACTCGCGTTTCAGGGCACTGGGCTGGGGCAGCTCGATCAGCGCATCGGCCGGAAAGGGGAACAGCTCGGCATTGAGCCGTTTTCGCGTCAGCACGAGCGGGCGGAATTCTTTCAGACCCGTGATCTGGCGGTACACATGCTGCATTTCCGCCGCCAGAAAGGTCGAGCAGTAGCAGGCCACCACGGGTTGGGGCGACGTCGATTGCGGCATGGGAAAGTCTTGGGAGGAGGACCGAAGCCGGATTATACCCGCATTCGCCCGCTCGGAAAACTCCCAAAGCCGCTCATTTGACACGGAATCGATCCGCGGGACCATTCTCTGGCGGACCCCGCCGCCAACAAAACCCACCCGACCCCCATGAAACGCCTGTTGCTCTCCCTCCTGCTCCTGTCCCACCTGCCCCTCGCGGCGGCGGATCGGCCGAATTTCCTCTGGATCACCAGCGAAGACAACGGCCCGCAACTGGGCTGCTATGGCGACGCCTATGCCGTGACGCCGCACCTTGACGCTCTCGCCGGCAAGAGCCTGCGCTACACCCACGCCTCGTCGAACGCCCCCGTGTGCGCGCCGGCACGGACTACGGTCATTTCCGGTCTGTATCCACCCTCCACGGGAGCCGAGCATATGCGGTCGATGACCAGGCTGCCCGAGCGCTTCCGGATGTTCCCCCATTTTCTCAAGGAAGCCGGCTACTACACGACCAACAACTCGAAGGAAGACTACAACCTCGAGAAGAATCCCGATCCCTGGGACGAGAGCTCGAACAAGGCGCACTGGAAAAACCGGGCCGAGGGCCAGCCCTTTTTCGCCGTGTTCAATTTCACCATCTCGCACGAGTCCCAGATCCGGAACGAGATCGCCGACCGGGACCGCATCCACGATCCCGCCCAAGTGCGCATCCCCGCCTACCACCCCGATACACCCGAGGTGCGCAAGGACTGGGCCCAATACTACGACCGCATCACCATGATGGATCAGCAGTGTGGGAAGGCGCTCGCCGAGCTGGAGGCGGCCGGCCTGGCCGATGATACGATCATCTTCTACTGGGGTGACCACGGCTCGGGCATGCCCCGCAGCAAGCGCTGGCCCTATCGCACGGGCATCCACGTGCCGCTCATCGTTCATTTTCCCGAAAAATGGCGCTCCCTCGCACCCGACGGCTACGCCCCGGGCGGCACCAGCGACCGGCTGGTCGGCTTCGTCGACCTGGCACCCACCATGCTGAGCCTCGCCGGCATCGAGCCGCCGGACTGGATGCAGGGCAGTGCCTTCGCCGGTCCCCACCGGACCGAGGCGCCGTCCTACAGCTACGCCTTCCGCGGCCGCATGGACGAGCGCATCGACATGACCCGCCAGGTGATGGATCACCGCTACGTCTACCTGCGCCAGTATCATCCCCATCGCGCCTATGGCCAGCGGCTCGACTACATGTTCCAGACGCCCACCACGCGCGTCTGGCACGCGAAATTTCTCGCCGGCGAGCTGAACGAGGCCCAGTCCCATTTCTGGAAAGCCAAGCCCGCCGAGGAACTCTACGATCTCCAGGCCGATCCCGACGAAGTGAACAATCTCGCCGGTTCGTCCGAGCATCGCGAGGTGCTGGAGCGGATGCGGCAGGCCCACCGCGACTGGGTGATACAGGTGCGCGATGTGGGTTTCCTCCCCGAGGCCGAGATCCACTCCCGGGCCGGGGACGGCGCGCCCTATGATTACGGCCATGGCGATGGCTACGACTTGGAGACGATCTTCGAAGCCGCCCAACTGGCCACCGCTCCGCCCGCTGGCGACCTAGCGGCGGTGGCCAAGCTCCTCGATCACACCGACTCCGCCGTGCGCTACTGGGGCGCCACCGGACTGCTCGGACAGGGCCAGGCCGGGGTCGTCGCCGGAGGCGACCGGCTCCGGCGGGCGCTCGACGATCCCAGCGGCAGCGTGGCCATCGTCGCCGCAGAAACCCTGGGGCGCTTTGGCGAGGCCGCCGATCTGCCCAAGGTGCTCGACGTTCTCATCGCCCGAGCCAATCAGGCCACCGGCGACGTGTATGAAGCCATCGCCGCCTGCAATGCCCTCGACTATCTCGACGAAAAAGTGCGGCCCCGGCTCGACGATATTCGCCAACTCCCCGAAAAGCCGGGCAAAAAAGCCGCCCGCGTCGATGGCTATGTGGGGAGACTGCTGCCCGACTTGATCGGAGAGGTGGAAAAGCCCTGAGGGAACCGGGAGAAGGTCCTTAGGGATTATAAATATTGCAATTTCTGTATTTTCGGGAATTGTTTGGAGTCTGGCTTCCCGGCCGGCATCCGACTCTTGTTACCTCCCGAAAATGCGCTGTCTCTGGCTCACCCGTAAGTATCCCCGACCCGCGAACAGCGGAGAGTTGATCTATTCCGACGGACTCGTCTCCTCCTTTGCCGAGACGGGGGTGGAAGTCACCGCCATCGCCCACGACAACGACGAGCAGCCGGTCGGCGATGGCTCGCCCGCATCGACCTACCGCGACAGCCACGGCGTCGAGTGGCGGCTCGGCACGCCCACCCTGGGAGGCCGGCTTGGCAGTCTGGCGACGCGTCTGCCTGGCGACACCTACCGCCTTCGTGCCGGCGGTCCCGGAGCCGCCGTGACCCGGGCGCTCGAAAGCGAGCCGTGGGATGCCGTCATCGTCGATCACGCCGCGATGGGCTGGGTGCTACCCGAACTGGCCCGCCGCCGCAACGGCTCCGGCCGGCCCAAGCTCGTCTATCTGTCCCACAACCACGAAGCCAAGGTCCGCCGCGAAGTCGCCGGCCAGGCCCGCGGTCCGCTGCCCAAACGGCTCGCCCTGCGCTGGGACGCGGAAAAATACGCCCGCCAGGAGGAAGCCCTCTGCGCCGGCGCCGATCTCGTCACAGCGATCACCGACTACGAGGTCCAGGCCTACCGCGAACAGTTTCCGGGGCAGAACTATCTCGTCATGACACCCGGCTACCGCGGCCCGCGCCACCCCGGCCATGTCCTCACCGAGGCCACGCCGCGACGGGTCGTGATGTCGGGCTCCTTTGAGTGGATCGCCAAGCGGCTGAATCTGGAGAGCTTTCTCGACGAGGCCGCCACCACCTTCGCCGAAGCCGGCATCGGGCTCCAGATCGTGGGCAAAACGGACGAGGCTTTTCGTCAGACCATTGCCGCCCGGCATCCGTCCGTCGATTTCGTGGGCAAAGTGCCCGACGTGTCGCCCTACCTGCTCCAGGCGCGCATGGGCCTGATCGTCGAGACGCTCGGCGGCGGCTTCAAGCTCAAGGCGCTCGACTACCTGTTTCACCGCCTGCCCCTCGCCGGCCTGCGCCATGCGGTGGAGGGGCTGCCGCACGAGAGTCCCGGTGAAGTGCTGCTCGTCGGCTCCATGCCCGAGCTGATCCGCGAGGTCATCGGCGCCGTGGATGACCTGCCACGGCTCAACCGGATGAGCGAACTGAGCTACCGCCGCTGCGAGGCCGAATTCGAGTGGGCCGACCGCGGCCGCCGGCTCCGCGACGCGATCGAACAGGGTTGAGTCGCCGGACAGACCCTGTTTCATCTCCGATCATACCCTGTCTGTATGGAAACCGAACCGCGGGAATCCGACGCCTCGTCACACAGCCGGAACCGCGCGATCCGGCTCGCGGTGCTGACGTCGATCCTGTCGAAATTCGGCACCCTGCTGCTGCGCCTGATTTCCATCCCGATCGCGATCCGGGTGCTGGGGATGGAGGAATTCGGCGTCTATGCCACCGTCACCATGGTCGTCGGGATGATCGACATGATGCACGTGGGCATCGGCCCTGCACTGACCCAGGGCATCGCCCGGGCGCTCGCCCAAGGAGATCGGGCCCGCGAGCAGGGTGTGTTCGCCACGGCCGTGCTGCTCAGCACCGGCCTGACTCTGGCTGCGGCGCTGGTTCTTACGGTTTTGGTCATCGCCCTGCCGGTCACGACGCTGTTCGGGGAGAATTTCGCCCCCTTCGCCGACTCGATGCGCCGGGCCTGCGGCATCGCCATCGTGATCGTCGTCGTCGAGTTGATCTGCATCGTGATGGAGCGCGCCCGCGACGGCTATCTGGAGACCCGCTACAACAACGCCTGGGGCGCGGCGGGGAATTTCCTCGGCGCCATCTCGCTGTTCATCGGGGTGAAATTTTTCCCCACCATCGAGTTCCTCCTCCTGGCCATCAATGGCTCGGTGGCCGCGGCGAAGCTGGCGAACACGACCCATTTCCTGCTCGCGCGGCGGTATCTCTGGCCGCGGTTCGACCGGTTCCGGCGGGCGCTGGTGAAACCGCTGCTCTTCGACGGGGCGCGCTTTTCGGTGACCTACCTGATGAGCGCGCTGATCGAGTACAACGCCATCGCCTACCTGATCGGCCGGCTTTCCGGTCCGCAGTCGGTCGGGATGTACAATATCATGGTCACGGTCCACTTTTCCGCCACCGGGATCGTGCAGATGATCACCATTCCCCTGTGGCCGGCCATCGTGGATGCCTGTTCGCGGGGCGACATCGGCTGGATCCGGCAATCCGCGCGCCGCATCCGACTGATGGGGCCGGCTTTCGGCTTCGCCGCCACCCTCGGCATGGTGACGCTGGGTCAGTGGGCCTTCCCACTCTGGGTCGGCGATGAATTCACCCTCGGGCCGGCGGCATTGGGTGCCTTTGGCGCCTATTTCACGCTGCACTTGTGGCGACATGTGAATCAGGTGCTCCTGCTCGGTCTCGGCGATGTCGATTTCGCAGTCCGGGTGGTCGTGGCGGAGTCGCTGCTGGTCCTGACGGTGGCATGGGTGGGATTGGCCAATGGCGTGGGACTTTTCGGCATCTATCTCGGCATCGCGACCTGTCTCGCGGCGGTCACCGCCTGGATCTACCCGATGCGATTCGCCCGCCAGATCGCGGCGGCGGATGCGGCTGCTTCCACACCCTCGTCCCCGACGACGACGGAGCATTGCCCGCCCCGCAGCCAGCCGGCCGCCCCGGCTGCGGCACGGCCGTGAACTGGCAGTCTTTCCGGGGCGGACTCAGCTGAGGGCGTCAGGAAAGTGGTTTCCCGGCCGCTCCGCCGGCGCCGCCGAAGAGATCCTTCATCGTGCCCATGGCGCCCAGAATGCCGGTGGCCTCGTAGGGCATGTAAACGGTGCGGGCCTGGTCGCCGGTGGTCATGGACTTGAGGGTCTCGATGTAGCGCATCGCGATGAGGTAGGCGGTGGGGTCGGCATTCTGCGAGACGAGCGCTCCGGAAACCTGGGCGATGGATGCGGCCTCGGCCTGGGCGATGCGGACCATGGCTTCGGCCTCGCCCTCGGCGCGCAGGATGGCAGCCTGCTTCTCGCCCTCGGCCTTGTTGATGTCGGCCTGGCGGACGCCCTCGGCATAGAGGATCTGGCTCTGTTTGTTGCCCTCGGCTTCGAGGATGATGGCGCGGCGGTCGCGTTCGGCGCGCATCTGCTTTTCCATCGCCTGCTGGATGTCGGCGGGGGGCTGGATGTCCTGCAGTTCGACGCGATTGACCTTCACGCCCCATTTGTGGGTGGCTTCGTCGAGGATGACGCCGAGCTTCTTGTTGATGGTGTCGCGGGAGACGAGGGTCTGGTCGAGGTCAAGCTCGCCGATGATGTTGCGCAGGGTGGTCTGAGTGAGTTTCTCAATCGCGTCGGGCAGGTTGGCGATTTCGTAGACGGAGCGCTTCGGCTCGGTGATCTGGAAGTAGACGACCGCGTTGATCCCGATGGCGACGTTGTCCCGGGTGATGACATTCTGTTTGGGGAAGTCGTAAACGGTCTCGCGCAGGTCGATGCGGGTGGTGGTGCGGTGGGTGAAGAGGGTGCGGCCGTCGGGGGCGGTGACGAGGTAGCGCCAGTTGATGGAGCGGGGCTTGTCGATGACGGGCCAGATGACGTGGAGGCCGCTTTCGAGGGTGCGGTGATAGCGGCCGAGCCGCTCGATGACCATGGTCTCGGCCTGGGGCACCAGTTTCATGCCCATGACGGCGAAGACCACGAGGAAGACGATCAGGATGACGAGGACGGCGATGAGAGGTTCCATGGCAGTGCTTTGGCTGGGATTCTGTTGGGTTTTCGGTTGGTGAAAAAGGGATGTCAGGACGGGTCGATGGGCCGGATGGTGGCGGTGGCGCCATCGAGTGCGATGATTTCGACGACGTTGCCGGCCGCGAGGATGGAGCCGGACTCAGTGATGGCGCGCCACTCCTCTCCGCCGATTTTGACCCGGCCGGGGGCGTCCTCGCCGGCGGCGTCGTCGGTGACGGTGCCGCGGCGGCCGATGAGGCTGTCGATGTTGGTCTTGAGCTTCTCACCGGACTGGTAAAGCCAGCGTTTCACTGCCGGCCGGACGATGGCGAGGCACAGGACGGAAGCGCCCGCGAAGGCGGCGAGCTGGGCGACGAATCCGGCACCCACGCCGGCGACGAGCGAGGCGATGAGGCAGGCGATGCCGAAGGTGGCGAGGAGGAAGTCCGAGGTGAGCACCTCGGCGGTCATGAGGATGATGGCGGCGATGAGCCACCAGTGCCAGGGGTCCATGGGGATTGCGGGGTGAGGATGGTGGGTTCCAACAACGCCGCGATGTTAGCCATCACCGGAGCGGTTGGCGATTACAAATCGCCCCGGCGATTGTAAATTTTCTCCCGGCAGGATGGATCAGCGGTCCGCGGCAGGCTGTTTGAACCCGGGGAAGCCGGTGCGGAGCTGGGTCTCCAACTCGGTGGCTTTGGCGGCGTCGCCGGTCTGGCGGAAGGAGAGGGCGGCTCGGTGGAGGGCCAGCGGGGTGATCTCCGGATCGACAAAGATCTGGCTGACGACGAGATACTCGCGCGCGGCGGCGGCGTGGTCGCCCTGGGCGGCGGCGATGTCGCCGAGGAGGAGCCGGGCCTCGGCATTGGTGCGGCCTTCCTTGAGGGAGGTCAGGGAATCGCGGGCGCTGGCGCCGGCTTTCTCAAAGTCCTTGGTGGCGAGGTAGCACTGTCCGAGGTGGAGCTGGATCATGGCGCGCAGGCTGGGCCGCTGGGTCATGGAAAGGAAATGATTGAGCGGCTCGATGGCGTCGGCATGCCGGCCGAGTTTCATCCGGGTCTGACCGAGCATGTCCCACACTTCGGAAGATGTGTTGGCCGGTTCGGTGGGAGTGCTGGCGGCGGCGAGGAAGGGCTCGGCCCCGGCGAATTCCTGCCGTTCGTAGAGCTTACTGCCGAGATAGCTGAGCACCTGGGGTGGGATGACCGGCTGCTTGGGGTCTTTTTCTGCGGCTTTGAGGTAGGCCGAGGCTTCGGTGGCGAGGGCGTCCAGATTCTCGGATTGGTAATGGCACAGGATGATGCGCAGGGAGGCTTTTGGGCCGAAAAGCTCGGGATCGGCCTCACGGGCGGCGATGAGTTCGGTGACGGCCTCGGCGTATTTTTCCTGATCGAAGAGACCCACGCCGATCCAATAGTGGGCTTCGGGGGCGGCGCTGGAATTGGGGAATTTTTCCAACAATTCGCGGTAGGTGGCTACCATCTCGGGCACTTCGCGGCGCTGACCGTGGATGAGGGCGGCCTGCTGGAGGGCGTATTCAGTTTCGCGGGCTTCGGGGAAGCGGTCGATGATGTCGCGGTAGTCGGCGAGGGCGGCGCTGTAGTCCTGGATGGACTGGTAGGTCTCGGCTCGCTTGGCCAGGGCGGATGGCTGGAGTTCGCTCTTCGGAAAGGCGCGGAGGAATTCGCTGAGAGTGACAACTGCGCCGCTGTTGTCGCCGGATTCGGCCTGACACCAGCCGAGCTTGTAGAGGCGGGGCTCCAGATATTTTTCTGGGATCTTGTCGCCGCGGACTTTCGCGTAATCGACGGCGCCTTCGGCGTAGTGGTTGCCGGCTTCGTCGGTTTTGGACTCGGAGGCAGCGGCCTGGGCTTTGGCGAAATGCCACTCGGCGCGCATCAGGAGGGCGAGGTCGATGAATTCGCTCGACGGATCGATGGCGCGCTGCTGGTCGATGTAGCTGCCGATGTAGGTGATCAGACCGGCGTCGCCCATCTGGCTCAGGCACTGGAGGCGTCGGTAGCCGGCTTCGGCGCCCTCGGGGCGGTCGCGATAGTTTTTCTCGACCAGTTCATAGGTCTCCAGGGCGGCCTTGAGATTGTCGGTGAGCCGATGGCTGTGGCCGACGATGAGGAGCATCTTCGGCCGGGTGTCCTCGGGGGCGTCGATGGTGCTGGCACTGTAAACGGCGAGCACTTCGCGGTATTCCCCGCGGGTGAAATGGTTGAAGATCAGGCCGACGGTGGCGAGTGATTTCCAGGGGCTGTCGCCCTCGGCGGTCAGGGCCTTGGACAGGTATTCGTTGCTTTTGACGGGATCGCCCATCTCAGCGGCGAGGAGGCCGGCGCGGGCGTAGGCCTCGTCGCGGTATTCGGCTGTCTCGGCGGTCTTGGCGAGTTCCTCGAATTTGATGAAGGCCTCGGGGGCTTTGCCGACATCGTATTGAAGGCGGGCGATTTCCAGCAGGCTGCGCTCGCGGAAGGGGTTTTTCCACGTGGCGGCCGCGTTGGGATCGGGAGCCTTGGCGGCGGCGACAGACTCGTAGGCTTTGACGGCTTCGGCGGGCTTGTCGGCGAGTTGGTAGCAGCGCGCGAGGTAGAACTCGGCCTGGAGCCGCGCCTCGGCATTGGAGAGATGCGCGACCGCGGAGATGAAGGAAGGGATGGCGCCGGCAAAGTCTTTGGCGTTGTATTTCAACACTGCGAGCCGGTAGGCGGCCGAGCCGACAAAGGCACCCTGTTTGTAGGCCTCGACGACATAGCGGAAAGTCGTGGCGGCATCCTCGGCCTGACCGACCTGGAGGTAGCACTCACCGAGGCGGAACCAACCCGACTGGGCATTCGGGCTGCGCGGGAACTGCTGGAGGAAGAGCTGGTACTGTCGGGCGGCGAGGGCATATTGCTCGCGGGAAAAAAGGAGGTCGGCGTAGGCGAGGAGGTCCTCCTTGGCCGGTCCGGAGGGATCGATCGGCGCCGGACGGGCGGTGGCGACCGGCTCGGCCACGGGGGTGCCGGGTGCGAGTGGTTGGGCACGGATTGGGGAGGGGGCGGCCTCCTGAGCGGTAGCCATCGGTCCCGGGCAGCCAAGGCCGAGCAGGGCGAGAACCGTGAGGATCTGGCGGCGGGAATGCGGGGACATCACGGCTTTACTGGGGAGTTTCGGGCTTGGTCGCGGCGAAGGCGACGTTCCAGATGCCGGCCTGCTTGATCAGGTCGAGGACGCTGATGATGTGCTGAAAGTCGGCTTTCGAGTCGCCGCGCAGAATCACGGCCTGGTCGGGATACGCTCCAGAGATGGTTTTCAGTCGTCCGAGCAATTCCTCGGAGGTAACCGGGGCGCCGTTCAGCACCACGGCGCCGTCTTCCCGGACGTTCAGGATGATCTCGCCGACGGTCTGTTTGGAATTCTCGGTCTGCTCCGCGGCGGGCACGGAGATGTCCATGTCCCGCTCGAAACGGGCGAACTGCCAGGAGGTGATGAAAAAGATCAGCAGGAGGAAGACCACGTCGATCATCGGAGCCAGCTCGAGATCGGAGGTGGGCTGGCTGTGATAGTCGCGGAACTTCATGGCGCGCTGGGGAAGGGGGCTAAAGTGGGTGGGAGCGCCGGTCAGGCGGGCTCGTTGGTCTCCCGGCGGGCCGAGGCGCGGTAGTTGGCGCGCTTGTACTGGGCGGCCAGCAGGGCCATGATGTGGGTCATGGCGGCTTCCAATTCGGCGATGAGCTTCTGCACCTTGCCGCGGAAGATGGAGTAGAAAATCAGCGAGGGAATGCCGATGACGAGGCCGGCCGCGGTGGTGATGAGGGCTTTCGAGACACCGGGAGCCAGCTCCATGTGCTGCACACCGGAGCCGATGTTGTTGAAGGCCTCGATCATGCCGACCACCGTGCCCAGCAGCCCGATCATCGGCGCGATGCGGCCGATGTCGTTCAGGTAGCTGATGCGGTTGTTCAGGATGCTGGCCTGGCGGGTGCCCTCGGCCTCCGTGACTTCGCGGACCTCGTCGAAGCTGGCGGTGGGATTCTTGGTGGCGAAGTCGAGCGTCTTGTAAACGATCCGCGCGATGCACTCGTTCTCCCGGTTGCAGACCGCGATGAGGCCGAGGTAGTCCTGCTTCCGGATCAGGGCGTCGGCGGCGTTCATGAACTTGTTACTCACCACGGTGCCCTGCCGGATGGTCAGGAAGTAGAAGAAAATCAGGGTGACCGCGAGGAACGACAGCACCGCCAGCGGCGTCATCAGCACCACGCCCCCCTGGACGAACAGGTCGAGAGCGCTCTCCGTGACCGATGGCGTCGGGGCGGGAGCTGCTGGCGCCGGTGCAGCGGGCGCGCCTGGGGTCTGGGCCAGCAGGGTGGGGACGATGCCCTGACAGATCAGGAACACCGCGGAGGCGAGGGCATATTTCATCGCTTGAGGATCGGATGACGGAGGGGCAGCTACGCGGTCGGCGGGGGGACTCGGCATGGCGACTGGCGCCCTCGAGGCGATCCTCACCGGGATCGGCAAAAAGTCAGGCAACTTTAACAGTGAACCCGCCTGTTGCAAATGATCGCTGGTTGGTGCGAACGAACCGACCCGCCGAGTCGACAAATGGGTCGGCGAGGGCCACGAACCAGATGAAAATGTGGACCCGATGAAAAAATTGTCCCGTCTATCGCTCGCCCGATGCCGAATTGTGGATATGGTGCCCGCCCCCGATTTTTTTCCTGAGACGAGACGACACGAAACTGCATGAAGTATTCCCGCCACCAGGCCGCCCAGTCCGACCCCCGAGCGTTCGCCCCCGGCCAGCGATGGATCAGTGAGACACAACCCGAATTTGGACTGGGTCTGGTGGTTTCCTGCGATCTGGCCCAGGTGAAGGTGCTGTTCCCGGCGACCGGCGACTCGCTGATCTATGCGTCCCGCAATGCCCCGCTGCGCCGGGTCGCGTTCGAGCCGGGCGACACGGTGAAAAATCACGAGGGAGAGTCATTCGTCGTGCATCGCATCCGCCTCGACGAAAAGCGCATCATCTACATCGATGCCCACGGCAAAGAGATGCCGGAAAGCCAACTCTCCGACACGATGAGCGTGCAAAAGCCGGAGGCGCGCATCCTGTCCGGCCATGTGGACGATCCGAATCTCTGGCGTCTGCGCCAGCAGGCCCTGCAAAACCGCCACATGGCACGCTCCCATGAGGCGCGGGGGCTCGTCGGCGGGCGCATCTCGCTCATTCCCCACCAGCTTTACATCGCCAACGAAGTGGCCTCCCGCATCGCGCCCCGCGTGCTGCTGGCCGACGAGGTGGGCCTCGGCAAGACGATCGAGTCCTGTCTCATCCTCCACCGGCTCCACCTCAGCGGCCGGGCCAAACGCATCCTCATCCTGGTGCCCGATGCCCTGGTCAACCAGTGGTTCGTCGAACTCTACCGGCGCTTTTCCCTGAAGTTCGCCATCTACGACGAACTGCGCGCTATGTCGATCGAGTTCCCCGAGACATCCGAGGAGGATGCCGACGCCCCCGCCCCCGCACCGGCTCCCGCGCCGGTCGATCCGGAGCAGCCGCCGGTGAATCCCTTTTACGACGACCAGCTCATCATCGCGCCGCTTTCCTGGCTGGCCGAAAATGCCAGGCGCGCCGCCCAGGCCGCCGACGGGGGCTGGGATCTCGTCATCGTGGACGAGGCGCATCACCTGGAGTGGACCCCCGAGGCTGCCAGCCCTGCCTACGAAGCCGTCGCGGCCATCGCAGCAAAAACACCGGGGCTGCTGCTGCTCACCGCCACCCCCGAGCAGCTCGGGCGGGAAGGACACTTCGCCCGGCTCCGCCTGCTGGACCCGGATCGCTTTTCGGACCTCAAGGAATTCATCGCCGAGTCCCAGCACTACCAGGAGGTCTCGCTGCTCGCCGACCGGCTTCGCTCCGGCGACAAGCTCCGCAAAAAGGACGAGACTCTGTTGAAAAAGCGTCTCGGACAAGGTGCGCTGGACCGGCTGGCCGAAGGCGACACCCCCGAGCTGCGCGCCACCCTGACCGCCGAGTTGGTCGACCTCCACGGCACGGGCCGCGTCCTGTTCCGCAACCGCCGCCAAGTGCTGGAGGGTTTCCCCAAACGCGTCGCCGAGCTGTGGCCGCTGGAGGGCGCCGACGACTTCGATTCCAAGATCGCTTGGCTCGCCGACACCCTCACGCGGTTGCCGGATGAGAAATTCCTCCTCATCGGTCACAGCCGCGAGCTGGCCGAGCGCATCGAGGAGGCGCTGCGCGAAAAGATCAGCGCCACCGCGGCGCAATTTCATGAGGACCTGAGCCTCCTCCAGCGCGACCGGAATGCCGCCTGGTTCGCCGAACCGGCCGAGGAAGGCGGCGCGCGCCTGCTCATCTGCTCGGAGATCGGCAGCGAAGGCCGGAATTTCCAGTTTGCCCACCATCTCGTGCTGTTCGATCTGCCCGAGGACCCCGGCCTGTTGGAGCAGCGCATCGGCCGGCTCGACCGCATCGGGCAGACCGCCGACATCCACATCCACGTGCCCTACCTCCCCGGCTCGGCCGGCGAATTGTGGGCGCGGTGGTATCACGAGGGCCTCGGCGCCTTCGAGCAGACCCTGCACGGCGCCGCCGCCATCCACCGCGAGTTTCACGCCGAAGTGGCCGCCCTCGGTGCCTCCGGAGACTGGGAAAAATCCCTGCCCGACCTGTTGGACCGCACCCGGTCCTTCAAAGCGTCGCTCTACACCGATCTGGAGGCCGGCCGCGACCACCTGCTGGAGATCAGCTCCTTCGATAGACCCAAAGGCGAGCGGCTCGTCTCGGAGATCACCGAGTTCGACCGCGACTGGAAGCTCGAAAAGTACCTCCTGCGCCTGTTCGACCACTACGGCGTCACCGTCGAGGACCTGCGCGACCGCGAGTACCTGCTGAAGCCCGAGCACCTCTTCTCCGCCGACGTCTTCCCCGGACTGCCCGCCGAGGGACTGTCCATCACCTTCGACCGCGAGCGCGCCCTCGCCCGCGAGGAGCTGGCCTTCCTCACCTGGGACCATCCCATGGTCGTCGCCTCCACCGAGATGTTCCTCGCCTCCGAGCGGGGCAATGCCGCCTTCGTCCACGTCGCCGGCGCGCCGAAACAGGGCCTGCTCCTCGAGGTCATCTGCGTCCTCGAGTGCGTCGCCCCCGAGCGGCTCCACACGGACCGATTCCTGCCGCCCCAGCCTGTCCGGGTGCTCGTCGATCACGAAGGGCGCGACCGCATGGGATCGCCCGAGGGCAACCTGCTCGGCAAAGGCAAGGCCGTGCCCGGCCCCGCCGACTGGCTGCGCAAAAAAGCCGCCCCCCTGCGCGCCATGGTGCCCAAGATCCTCGCCGCCGCCGTCGAGATCGCCGGCAAACAGGCCGCCGGCATCCGTGAAGCCGCCGTCAAAGACATGCGCGAGCGCCTCGATGGAGAGCTGGAGCGCCTCGCCCGGCTCAAGGCCATGAAACATCCCATCCCCGACTCCGAGATCGAGGCCCTCACCGCCGAGCGCGCCGAACTGGAGAAATACCTCACCGACGCCCCCCTGCGCGTCGACGCCGTGCGACTGGTCCTGGCCGGGGTGTGAAGGCTCGCCCGATCCCGCCGCCCCGTCCCCACCACCCATGTCCACCGACGCCGTCCTCCAGTCCCCCCAGGCCCTCGCCCGCGAGATCGCCCGGCGTCGCACCTTTGCCATCATCTCCCACCCCGATGCCGGCAAGACGACCCTGACCGAGAAGCTGCTCCTCTACGGCGGCGCCATCCAGCTCGCCGGCAACGTCACCGCGCGCAAAAACGAACGCGCCACCGCCAGCGACTGGATGGAGCTGGAAAAACAGCGCGGCATCTCCATCTCCTCCACCGTCCTCCAGTTCGAGTACGGCGATTGCAGCGTCAACCTGCTCGACACCCCCGGCCACCACGACTTTTCCGAGGATACCTACCGCGTCCTCTCAGCCGTCGACTCCGCCGTCATGGTCATCGACGCCGGCAAAGGCATCGAAGCCCAGACCCTGAAGCTGTTCGAAGTGTGCCGTCGCCGCGGCGTGCCCATCTTCGTCTTCATCAACAAGCTCGACCGGCCCGCCCGCCCCCCCCTGGAGCTGCTCGACGAGCTGGAGACCGTGCTCGGCCTGCCCCCCGTGCCCCTGACATGGCCCCTGGGCGACGGACCGCGCTTCCGCGGCGTCTACGACCGCGAGCGCCACGAAGTCTGCCTCTTCGAGCGCACCCGCCGCGGCGCCTATCGCGCCCCCATCCAGGTCCGAGACCTGAAGGACGAGTCCCTCGGCGACGCCCTCGACGAGGACATCTACCAGACCGCCACCCAGGAGATCGAGCTGCTCGACAGCGTGACCGAGCCCCTCGACATGGCCGCCGTGCTCGCCGGCCGGCAGATGCCCGTCTTCTTCGGCAGCGCGATGAACAATTTCGGCGTCCAGCACATGCTGGAGCGTTTCCTCGAGCTGGCCCCGCCCCCCGCCCACCGCCTGTCCCATGGCGAGCCCGTGGAGCCGGAGAGCCCCGCCTTCTCCGGCTTCATCTTCAAAATCCAGGCGAACATGAACCCCAAGCACCGCGACCGGGCCGTGTTCGTCCGCATCGTCTCCGGCGCCTTCGAGCGCGACATGCAGGTGACCAACACCCGCACCGGCAAACGCGTCCGGCTGGGCAATTCCCAGCGCCTGTTCGGCCAGGATCGCGAGACCCTCGACATCGCCGTCGCCGGCGACATCCTCGCCCTCGTGGGCAACTATGACTTCCTCATCGGCGACACCCTGACCACCGATCCCAAGATCGAATACGACGAGATGCCGCGGTTCCGACCCGAGTGTTTCGCCTACATCCTCAACAACGACACCGCCACCTACAAGCGCTTCCGCGAAGGCCTCGACCAACTGCTCAAAGAGGGCGTCGCCCAAGCCTACGACCTGCACAACAGCCACCAGCGCGTCCCCCTGATCGGTGCCGTCGGTCCCCTCCAGTTCGACGTGTTGAAGCACCGTCTCGAGGCCGAGTACCGCGCCGACTGCCGCGTCGAGATGGCCCCGTGGAATGTGGTCCGCTGGGTGCGTCCCAAAGAGCCCCGCCCCGGAGCCGGCCCGAACGATCCCCCCCCGGTCAACCTGCTCAGCGACTGCGCCCTCGCCCGCGACGCCGAAGGCCAGTGGGTCGTCCTCCTCGCCGCCTCCTGGCAGCTCAACTTGTTCACCGATCGCAACGAGTCGCTGGAGATCTCCGAATACGCGTTTGATTGAGGGGTGTGGGTGGGCGTCAAAGCCCCCGCCACATCAGGGCATCACAGAGTCTGGATAGAGCTTGAGGAATGCCTCCATCTCCGGGGTGGGACGGCACAAAATCACGTCGAAAGGCAGCAACTCGCTCCGGTGGAAATAACAATTCCGAGGTAGAGCGTCGATGGCCATCACGCCATAGCCGTAATGATAAAAGATCTCGTGCTGACCGCCTGGATCGCGGATGGGCTGCCAGCCGAACCTCTTGAAATAGTCCCCTATCTCTGGAGTCGTCGCGGGATAGCCATGGTATTGAGGTTGGGTAATGACGAAAGAGACGGATTCGTCCGGCCACTGCACGACGGCCGCCAAGTGCACAGAGTCCCCAAACACCGCATTCGCATCCGCCCACCGGGTCAGGTATTCGATCGGTGTGGCCCACGCGAACTCGATTACATGGCGATGGGTTGGCAGATCCGGGTCATTCCGCAGATTGACCACCGGGTGGCGGACGACGGCTGGCGTCAATCCGAATCCAGGCGGCTTGGTCAGTTTCACCATCCGTGAACTGGCCGGATCGAGTTCCACCGCGTGTTCGGTACCGAAGTGCAGGTCCTGATTTGCCTGGCAAAACTCGGCCCAGGATTCGCTCTCCTGCTTCAGGATCCCAAATTCGCGAGCGACAGAAGCCGCTTGTTTGGCTTCTGCTTTTGCGCGGCCGGGCCTGTCGTGCCCAATACCAGCGTCGTCAGCTTCACATAGGTCAGATAATCGGTTGAGGAAGGCCTCAATCGAATGTGCTGCGATTCCATCTCCGTTTTCCGGGGTGGGGAATCGATCTTTTTTTTCGCATTCACCAGGATTCACAGAATGTCTCTCGTAGGGCCTTTTCGTCAAAGTCTACTTTT
Source organism: Verrucomicrobiales bacterium (assembly GCA_016795505.1). GTDB lineage: Bacteria > Verrucomicrobiota > Verrucomicrobiia > Verrucomicrobiales > DEV007 > JAEUHH01. The sequence continues at coordinate 20,805 of JAEUHH010000106.1, forward strand.
TGCAAGATCGGTGATCGGGCTGAAAAGCCGTGTACCAAGCGGCTAGGTACGCGTACCAAATGCCTGGGTACACGTACCCAGCCACTGGGTACATGTCCCAAATGGCCAGGTACACGTACCCAGCGCCTGGGTACACGTACCTAAAGGCTGGGTACCTGTACCTAGCGGCTGGGTACACGTACCCAGCGTCCAGGTACACGTACCTAAAGGCTGGGTACACGTACCCAGCCGCTGGGTACATGTACCTAATCGCAAAAACAACGGCCCCATCGGCCCGGGCGCGTGCTGTTGGGATGAGTGTAAGGCCCTAAAAAAGAGCAAGTAAACCCAGTTTGGCGACAGGTGTGAGGGGGCGGCGACCGATCGCGCGGCATTCCGATCAGACCCTGTTGCATCGGAGATCAGACCCGGTTGCATCGGAAATCGGGGCCGGCGGACGGGCCGGTCACGGGCCGGAGATCGCTGCCGCCGGGGCGCGCCGCTGGGGGAGGTGGACGATCAGGGTGGCGGCAAAGATCGCCGCGCCTCCGAGCCAGGCGATGGCGGGCAGGCGGTCGCCGAGGAAGCAAACCCCGCCGAGGGCGGCGAAGAGCGACTCGGTGGACATGATGACCGCCGCCTCCGCCGGCCGGGTGGCCCGCATGGCCAGCGTCAGCAGGGTGAAGGTCAGGGCGCTGGACAGCAGACCGACGTAGGCGATGTCGACCAGCACCCGGCGCATCGCATCGGGATCAATGGTTTCCCCAAACGCCACCGCGGCCACGGCCCCCAGCAGGGCCACCACGGCGAATTGTGCCAGGGTGAACACGACGGCCAGCCCCCGCGTCGCCGCCAGACTGACGAGGATGACGTGCAACGCCCAGAGCAGGGCCGAGAGCGTGACCAGCACCTCGCCGCGGGCGAAGGCGGCCAGCGATCCGCCGCCAAGCAGCCAAGTCCCGGCAAAAGCGAGGCCGGCGGCCATCCAGATGCGGGCACCGGGCTGCTGCCGGAGCATCAGCCAGGCGAGGAAGGGCGTCAGGATCACGTAAAGCGCGGTGAGGAATCCCGCATTGGTGGCGCTGGCGGTGACCAGGCCGGCCTGTTGGAAGCCGGCTCCACCAAAGAACGCGACACCGGCCAGCCCGCTGAGCAGCATGAACCGGCGGGGAAGTCTCGCCGTCGTCGGCCGCTCCGCGCGCCGCCACTCCAGCCAGGCTGGCAGGGCGAGCGCCGCGCAGGCCAGCACGGAGCGCAGGCAGATGAAGGTGAACGGTCCGATGTGCTCCATCGCCCGCTTTTGAAAAACGAACGCGAAGCCCCAGATGGCGGCGCAGGCCAGCAGGAGCAGATTGGCTTGGAGTCGGGACATGGGGCTGGTGCGGCCCGGGGAGGGATGGCTTTTGCCGCGGGGGGATCAGCGGCGTGGCAGATAGACGGCGCAGATCAGCGGTTTGTCGGGAGCGGACTCCAGCACCATCAGATCGACCGGGCCACCCTCTCTTAGTCCAAAGGTGAAGGCGGAGTTGGGCAGCTTTTGCCGCACGGTGTGCTCCGTGCCGCCGACGGTGTAGCGCAGGGTGGCGTAGTGGGAGTAGCGCTTGGTGGAACGCCTGCCGTGGCTCTGGTCGACGTTGGCGCTGGTTTGCCAGGCGTCGACTTGCAGACCGGCCAGAGTGCCTTGGATAGATAAACCCTGGGCGAAAACTTTGCGCACCTGGAGATAGCGCCAGACGGCGACCAGCAGGGCCAGAGCCGAGATGGCGAGGGCGATCGGGGGCACTCTCTCCCCCATGGCCAGCTCGAAGGACAGGTCGATGGCGGGATCGGCATTCGGCATTGGTTGGGTCGCCCAGCGGATGCCGAGAGCGACCACGATGCCGAAGACGCCCAGTCGGGTGGCGCCTTTGAACAGGGAGTCGTTCCAGAACAAGGTGGACAGGCTGGGCAGGCGCGGGGCGGTGGGATTCATCGTGGGATCGGGCATGGGGCGTGGCTGGCGCGAACCGAACGGGGGGCGCCGTCTTTTGGCAAGGCGAATTCCCGTGGGGCTGGGCAGGCGATCACGACAGGGCGCGACCGGCCTCGAGGTGTCGGCGCATGCCTTCGCGCAACAGGGAAATGTCGGAATCGATCGCCAGCCAACTGAAGCCGAGATCGCGCATGTGGGCGAGGTCTTCGGGCGTCCGCACCAGGATGCCGGCTGCTTTTTCCGACGACTGGGTCGCTGCGACGATGCCGGGCAGGCAATCGGCCACGGTGCGGGAATCGTGACGGGCGGCGAGGTCGAAGCCGAGGTCGGCCGGACCGACGAACAGGGCGTCGATGCCATCCACCGCCGCGATGGCCGCCGCCTCCGCGACGGCGGCGACGGTCTCGATCTGGGCGAGCACCACGGAATCGGTGGCGGATTCCACCTTCAGGCCGTAGCCCATCGATCGCACCGTCCTCGCATAGCCGCGCCGGCCCCGTGGGGAGTGGCGGGTCGCCTCGACGATGGCCACGGCCTCGGCGGCCGTTTCCACGCGCGGAACCATGATGCCATCCGCGCCCCAGTCGAGGACGCGGCCGATGAGATCGGGATGTGGAGCGCCCACCCGGACGATGGCCCGGGTCGTGCCGCCGCGCAGGGCGCGCAGCTGATGGGGCAGGGCGGCGTCGGTTTCGCAGCCGTGCTCCAGATCGAGCAGCACCCAGTCGTAGCCGCACAGGGCCGCGATCTCCGCTGCCGCGGGGGAGCCGAGGGAAAGCCAGGTGCCGATGGAGATGGGATGGCGATGCATGGGGGGATTTGACCACGGATTTTACGATTTCACACGACTGTTTTCGAGGAGGTGGGCAGGGAATGGGGGAAGCGGGGATCAAAGTCCACCCAAGCCGGAGCCCTCGCGCAGACCCAGCATCGCCCGATCGATGCGTTCCTCGGTGAAGCGCCGCAAGTCCGCGCCGGATCCACCGCTGCCGATAAGGAAGAATCCAGAATCCCGCTCGAAGTAGCCGGCGCCGACGCGGATCACGGCCTTCACGATCAGGTTTCTCAGTAGATGCAGCCAGAAGCGCGGCTGCCAATCGTCCGGCAACGCCTGCCCGCTGGCGTAACCGGCGAGAGCCTGCTCGAGGAAGGCCCTGTCGTGAAAGCAGGCGAGGAGCGAGAGATCGTCGAGCGGATCACCGGTGATGGCGTCGTCGAAATCGATCACCGCGGCGACCGAGTCTGCTGTGCCGAGCACATTCCAGAGAGCGAGGTCTTTGTGGACGAGCACGCCACGGTCGAGCCGCAGCAGGTCGGCGTGGGTTTCGATGAGCGCGCGAATTTCGTCGGCGCGTTCGCTGCTGAAAAAGGAACGCGCCACGAGGAAGCGGAGGTGATCCTCAAGCCGCAGCCGGAAGTAAGCCGGATAGTCCGGGTGAAAGCCGACGAGGCCTTTTCCAAAGCGCCACGCGTCGAGGTCGAAGGGGCCGAAGCCGCGTGGCGTGATCGTCTGCCAGCGGGCGATGTGGCGGCCGATCTCGTGGGCGACCCGCGCCTCGTCGAGCACGCCGGCTTTCCACCACTGGTTCAGATCGGGATGCGGAATGCGCTCCAATGCCTGCCAGGCAAAGGGCACCCGCGAGCGGGTCGCATCGCAGCCGAGCACGCGCGGCACCGGCACGTCGGTCGCCGCGACTTCACCGAGCACGGCGGACTCCATCGCGAGGTGGTCGTCGCCCTCGGGGCCGTTTTCGATACGCAGGAAGGAGGGAACGCCGTCGATCTCGGCATTCCAGGTGAGGTGGTTACCCTGTCCGGCTGCGGGAGAAAGGGTGAGTTGGTCAGGGTGGAAGTGTGCGGAAAGAGCGCCGCGAATCGCCTCCTCCGGCACTTCGTCGCCGCGTGGACGCGGCCCCGTGCCGTGAAAAGCGGCGGGGCGATCGCATTTCCAATAGTAAACGTCGCGGCGGCTCATGGGATCTGGCGCCGTTTCCACCACGAGGCGAGTAGACCACCGATGATGTTCTGCATCACCCCGCTGAAGACACCGGCCGCCGCGGCGAGGGGCATGGTGGCGAAATGTTGCTTGGCGAGGGCCGCGGCCATGCCGCCATTCTGCATGCCGACTTCGATGCTGACAGTCCGAGCGATGGTCTCGTCGAAGCGGAACAGTTTGGTCACCAGATACCCGAGCCCGAAGCCGAAGACGTGCAGGAGAAACGCGGCGAGGGCGAGCCGTCCGAAGTTCGCTGCGATGGCCTCGGCGCTGGCCGCGACGATGCCGCCGGTGACGAAGGTGAAGGCCAGAACCGCCACGGTGGGGCCACAGGCTCCGATCTTGTCCGCGGTCTTCGGCAGGAGCCAGCGGATCAACACACCGAGAGCCACGGGGGCGATGGTCAGTTTCATCGCCGAGAGCGACATTTGCACGACATCGACCTCGACCCGGCTGCCCGCGAGCAGGCTGGTCCACATCGGCGTGAAGAAAAAGGCGAGGATGGTCGAGCAGATGGTCAGGACGACGGAAAGCGCGAGGTTCGCCTTGGCGAGGTAACTGATCATGTTCGAAGCCATGCCGCCGGGGCAGCTCGCCACGAGGATGAGGCCCACGGCCATCCCTGGTTCGAGCCGCATCACGGTTGCGACGAGCCAGCCACAGAGCGGCATGAGGGTGTACTGGGCTCCGAAGCCAAGAGCGACGGCGCCGGGGATTTTCGCGATCGCCTTGAAATCGTCGAGGCTCAGGGTCAGTCCCATCCCCAGCATGGATGCGGCGAGCGACCAGAAGATCCACTCCTTCCCGAACCAGAGCATCGTCTCGGGCCTCAGGAAGGCGACCACGGACAGGCCGACGAGCCAGAGGAGGTAAAGGTTGTTGAACCAGGCGAAGAAGGATTTCATGAGGGAGAGAGGCGGTGGCATTGTCGGACGGGGATGGGCGCGGAGTGGCTTCGCCGTCTTGAAATCCGCCGCTGCGGGGATATCCTATACCGCATGAGCGCCGTCGCTGCCGAGTTGGAAAAGAGGCTTCTGGAACTGGATGAGGATTCCGCCAGCAGGCTCGAGCGTGTCGTCAGAGATTTGATTGAACTCTCGCGAGCAGACCGG
>JAEUHH010000120.1 GCA_016795505.1 Verrucomicrobiales bacterium
GACGTGGCACTTTTTTCGCCCAGCACGGGATCAAGAATGGAGATGAAACGAATCACCCGATCGAAGCCACTGATTCTCACCGCGCTCGCGGGACTGCTTGCCGCGGAAGCCGCGCATGGCGAAGGCACGGAGGGCGAGCAATTTTTCGTACGCCGCATCGTCCCCTTGCTTCACGAGAAATGTCTCTCCTGCCATGGTCAGGACGAAACGAAGATCAAGGGCGGCTACGACTTGCGCACGCCCGAGGCCGCGCTGAAAGGCGGCGACAGCGAACTGCCGGGCATCGTTCCGGGCAAGCCGGAGGAAAGCCCCCTTTACCTCGCCTCGACCCGCGAACATGAGGACTGGGAGGCGATGCCGCCGAAGGAAGCGGACAAACTTTACGCGGAGCAGCTGAAATGGATCAAGGACTGGATCGCCGCCGGTGCGCCGTGGCCGGATGACGCAAAAGCCAAAGCCATCGCCGAAGCCCATGCCAAAGCGTGGGAAGCCGAGGATGGCATCGTCGTGAAGACGGCGGGTGGTCTCTCGCCGGAATGGACGAATCGCCGCTATAAGCCCGACGGACTGTGGGGCTACCAGAAAGTGGTTTCGGTTTCAGCCGAATTCGATTCGATTGACTCGTTCATCGCCAAACGGATGCCCGAGGGCGTGACTCCCGCCCCTGCCGCCGATCCGAAGACCTTCATCCGTCGCGCCACCTTCGACCTAACCGGCCTGCCGCCAACTCCCGAGGAAATCGCCGCCTTCGAAGCGGACTCAATCCGCAATCCCCAATCCGCAATCCGCAATCTCCTGGATCGCCTCCTCGATTCGCCCCACTACGGCGAGCGCATGGCGCAGCATTGGCTCGATGTGGTGCGTTATGCGGACAGCAGTGGATTTGCGAACGACTACGAGCGCGGCAACGCGTGGCGCTATCGCGACTACGTGGTCCGATCGTTCAACGAAGACAAACCCTACGACCAGTTCATCAAGGAACAGATCGCCGGCGACGAGATCGATCCGACGAATCCCGAGCTGCTGGTCGCGACCGGCTTTCTCCGGATGGGACCGTGGGAGCTGACCGGGATGGAGGTCGCGAAGATCGCGCGGCAGCGTTTCCTCGACGATGTCACGAACAGCGTCGGCGTGACCTTCCTTGCGCATTCGCTGGAGTGCGCGCGCTGTCACGATCACAAGTTCGACCCGGTCCCGACGGCCGACTATTATTCGATCCAGGCGGTCTTCGCGACGACCCAGCTCGCGGAACGCGAGGCGGCGTTTCTCCCTGACGAAAACACCAACGGATTCGAGGAGAGGGCTTACTTGGAGAAGAAACGCGAGGAATACCGCGACACCCTCGCGCGATTGGACAGGGTCTTGTTGGAGAACGCACAGGGTTGGTTCAAGAAAAATGGCAAGGATCCCGCGCGGTGGAATGCCGCGGTCACCCAAGCGCAAAAGGGACAGGGTAAAGGCAACGCGGGCCGGCGAGATTTCCCCGATGTCTTCGGCGCGGCGCGCAATCTGATGATGAAAGATGGCGTGCCGGAGGAGGGGTTTCCCCCGAAGCTGGTCGGCTTCACGCCGGAGCAGTTCGGGATGGAACGCGTCGCCCGGAAGGGCCTCGAACGCCTCCGCTGGGAAATGGATCGCTACGAGCCCTACGCCCTCGCCGTTTACACCGGGGCAACGCCGGAAATGAAAGCCGTCCTGGCTCCGCTGCGCGTGCCGAAGAACCCGATGGCCGCGGGCGAGCTGGAGCAGACCTGCATCCTCACCGGCGGCGATCCCTTCGGCACGGGACCGAAGGTGAAGCCGGGCGTGCTCTCGGTGCTCAGCGGCACGGCGGAGTTCGGTGCGACCCTGCCCGAGACGCCGCAGGGCCGGCGCGCCGCTTTTGCCGACTGGGTCGCGCATCCTGACAATCCGCTCACGACGCGGGCCATCGTCAACCGCGTCTGGATGTGGCATTTCGGCGAACCGCTCGCCGGCAATCCCAACAATTTCGGCAGCACCGGGAAAAAGCCGACCCATCCGGAGCTGCTCGATTGGCTCGCGGCGACCTTTGTCGAGTCGGGCTGGAGCTTCAAGGACCTGCACCGCGTCATCATGACCAGCGCGGCCTACGGGCGCAGTTCAATGTTTGAACTTCAGAGTTCCAAGTTGAGCCGGGAAGAGTTGGAAAAGAGCTACGCCGTTTTCAAACCACGGAGGCTGAGTGCCGAAGAACTGCGCGATGCCATGCTCGCGGCCACCGGTGAACTCAACCGCACCCTCGGAGGGATTCCAAACCGGCCCGAGATCAATCTCGAGGCGGCGATGCAGCCGCGGCAGGTGATGGGCACCTTTGCCTCGGCATGGGTGCCGAATCCGAAGCCGGAGCAACGGCACCGGCGTTCCCTCTATGCCCTCAAGCTGCGCGGCCAGTCCGACCCCGCAATGGAGGTTTTCAACGCTCCTGCGCCCGACTTCTCCTGCGAACGCCGCGAGGCGAGCACGGTGACGCCGCAGGTCTTCGCCCTTTTCAACAGCCAGGCGAGCCAGTCGCGCGCCCTCGCCCTTGCCAAGCGGATTCTGGACGAGACGTCGGATGAAAAAGCGGCGATCGAGCGCGTGTTTCTGCTCGTGTTAGGACGCCGGCCTTCGGAGAACGAAATCACGACCTGTCTCGACCATTGGCGGACGATGGTGCCGGTGCAGGAAAAGGCGGTCTATCCGGAATTCAAACCACCTCTCACGGTGCGGCGCGAGGCGGTCGAGGAGAACACGGGGGAGAAATTCGCCTTTGATGAAAGGCTGCACGCCTACGCCGATTTCATCCCCGATCTCCAGCCGGGCGATTGCGACGCCCGGACGAGGGCGCTGGGCGATGTGTGTCTCGCGCTGCTGAATGCGAACGAATTTGTGTATGTCTACTGAACCGGCACCCAGCCCCGCGCAGGGCCTCGGATCGGACCTCCGGATCTCGTCGGAGATCGGTCGATCAGGTGAGGAGCGCACCCAGACGTTCCGTCGCTTCTCCCCGCGTCAAACGGCTGGCGGCGACATCGAGTGTGAGGGATTCCCAGTCCTCGCAGTCAGGCGCAGGACGATATCCGTTCAGTTGAAGGAAGACGAGACAGGAACCGAGTGCGACATGCTTGTTGCCGTCAATGAACGGGTGGTTGCTGCAAAGGTAGAAGAGGTACGCCGCGGCGACTTCCACGGTGTCCTTGAAAGGAGATTGGCCGCCGAAGCTGGCCTGTGGTGCCGCCACTGCGGACTCAAGCAAAGCCCGGTCGCGCAAACCATCCGATCCTCCGAATCGGGCAATCGCTTCGGCGTGAATCTCCTCGACGATCGCAACCGTGAGATGGAGACACTGGTTGGAATCCGCATTCATGCGAGCCGCTTCATGGTTCGGGCATATCTGCTCATCGTATCTTTGATGAGATCTGTGACTTCTTCAGCCGGGGGCATCTCCACAATGGGAGAAATCGTTATCGTCCCTCCCGCATGCACCTCCACATTCACCTCGTCTCCCACCTTGAGGCGGGCGAGCTGGAGCAGGGCCGAGTCGAAGATGATGCCCTGCGAATTCCCGATTTTGGTGATGGTCTTGATCATGTGTAATACTATGTTTTACGCCCTTGCCTGTCAACAGCCATGAAAACCCGCCCCTACTTCCCCTGCGCCGGCGCCCGCGCCCTGCATGTCCCGACGCGGCGCGACTTTGTCTATGGTCTCGGCGCCTCGCTCGGCAGCGTGGCTTTCAGCGCCCTGCTCGCCGACGATAAGACGAAGGCGGGACCGCTCGCGCCGAAACCGGGCCATTTCCCCGACGCGAAGGCGAAACACGTCATCTTCCTCTTGATGGAAGGCGGCCCGTCGCACATCGACACCTTCGATCCGAAGCCGATGCTGGAAAAGATGCACCTCAAGGAATTCGTCCGCGAGGGCAAGCAGAAGTCTGCCATGGAAAGTGGGAAGCGCTACTATGTGCGCAGCCCCTTCCGGTTCATCAAAGCCGGACAAAGCGGTGCCGACATGGCGGAAAACTGGTCGCACCTCGCCAAAGTGGCGGATGAGATCTGCTTCTTCCGGGGCTGCACGGTGGACAGCGTGAACCACCCCACCGCCATGTATCAAATGAATACCGGAAACCGCTTCGGCGGCGATCCGGGGATCGGCTCGTGGGTGAACTATGGGCTCGGCTCGGTGAACCAGGATCTTCCGGGTTTCATCGTCCTGCCCGAAGTCAGCTATCCGCAGGGCGGTGCGGCGAACTGGAGCAACGGCTACCTGCCCGCGCATTACCAAGGCACCCCGCTGCGGCCGAAGGGTTCGCCCATCCTCGATCTCTCCCCGCCCGCGGGCGTAACGCGCGAACATCAGCGCAAGAACCTCGATCTGATCGCCTCGCTCAATGCGGCCCATGCCGCGGAGCATCCCGATCATGCCGAACTCAGCGCGCGGATGGACAGCTACGAACTCGCTTTCCGCATGCAGATGCAGGTGCCCGAGACGCTCGATCTTTCCAAGGAGAGCGACAAAACCCGGGAAGCCTACGGCATCGGCAAAGACACCACCGACGCCTTCGGTCGCAAATGTCTCCTCGCCCGCAAGCTGGTCGAGAAAGGGGTGCGCTTTGTGCAGCTCTACCATGGATCCTGGGACAGCCACGACTACATCGAGCGCGCCCATGGCAATCTCGTCGCGGGCGTGGATCAACCCATCGCCGCGCTCATCGCGGACCTGAAGGACCGTGGATTGCTCGAGTCCACCCTCATCGTCTGGTGCGGTGAGTTCGGCCGCACGCCCGACAATGGCGTCCGGGGCGGCACCGCCTACGGACGCGACCACAATCCCAATGCCATGACCATCTGGCTCGCCGGCGGCGGCTGCCGGGCCGGTCACACCATCGGAGCGACCGACGATCTCGGCATGGAGGCCATCGACGGCAAGGCGCACGTCCGTGATTTCCACGTCACCCTGCTGCGCCTGCTGGGCCTCGACGACAACCGGCTCACCTTCTACCACGGAGGCCGCTTCAAGCAGCTCAGTCAGTTCGGAGGCCGGGTCATCGACAACCTCATCGCGTGACCAGCCGCGTTTCGGAGCGGTTCGCGCGGCCGGCTGCTCAGCCGAACAAAGACGCAATCGGCTTGCCCATGTCGGTGATCGGCACGGGCCGGGAGCCGTCGAACAGTTCCTTCACCGGATTGATGCCGAGCGCCGCATGGATCGTGGCGTGGAAATCAGGGATCGACACCGGATGCTCCACGATCTCCTTGCTCAGCTCGTCGGTCACCCCGTAGGCACCACAGTGGTTCAGGCCACCACCGGCCAGCACCAGGCTGAAAGCCGTGCCCTGATGGCCGCGCCCGCCCCGGCCGTCAAAAGCCGCCGGCCGGCCGAACTCCGTGCCCACCGCGATCAGCGTCTTGTCGAGCAGGCCCTTTTTCTCCAGATCCGAGATCAAAGCGGACAGGGCGATGTCCAGCTCCTTGATCAGGAGATGCTGGTTCTGCTGTCCTTCGTTGTGGGTGTCCCAGCCGGTGCCGTTGATGAAGTTCAGGTTGTGCGACACTTCGATGAAACGCACTCCGGCTTCGACGAGGCGACGGGACAGCAGGCAGCGTTGGCCGAACTCGCCGCCGTACTCATTGCGGAGATCGGCCGATTCGTCCTGGAGGCGGAAATGCCGCATGAAATCCGGTCCCGCGAGCCGCAGAGCCTCGCTCTGGGCGGCGCGGTACTGGGCGATCACCGACTCGCCGGGCACCCGCGACTGGAGGGGCTGGAGCAGGGCCTGACGGCGGGCGGCGCGCTCGGGATCGACATCCTCGGGCCGGGAAAAGCCGGCCGGACCACTCTCGGTGTCGACCAGATAGACGAAGCCGGCCTTGGCGCCGAGGAAGCCCGGGCCACGGCTCACATTGGGGTAGCCGATGAGCATGTAAGCCGGCACGTCCGAGCTGGCCGCGCCCAGCTCGTGCGCCACGATCGATCCGATGGACGGGTAGGTGACACTGCCACTGATCATTCGGCCGGTGTGCACGAGGTTCGTGGCAAAGGCGTGCTCATCGATGACATGGTGGTTCACCGTCCGCACCGCCGTGAGACGCTCCGCCAGACGCGCCGTGCGCGGCAGGTGCTCGCAAAACTGGACCCCCGGCACCGCGGTGTCGATCGCCGCGTAGTCGGAACCCGCCACCTTGGGATTGGCCTTCGGATTGCCGCGCTTCTTGGGGTCAAAGGTGTCGATCTGGGCCATTCCCCCGCCGAGCCAGATGAAAATGCAGTGTTCGGCTTTGCCCTTTGGCATGGCGGCGGCAGCCGCGTTGGCGAGCGCCGATTTCGGATCGAAGGCGGCGGCTCCGGCGGCGAGGAGACCGGTTTGGGTGAGGAAGGAGCGGCGGTTCATGGCGGGAGTGACGGAAAAGTAAGGGGTGAACAGGGAAAAGCAAAAAGGGGACGAGCGCAGAGTTTACGATTCAGGGAGCATAGACCCACTCGGGGGCATTGAGCAGAGCCCACAGGACATCCTCAAGCCGGAGACGCCAATCCTCGGCGAGGGCGGCGGTCGGCGGATCACCGCGGCGGGCGGCTGCCTCTTTCTCCTGAGCCAGCGTATTCGCGGGGCCGTCGAGGTGATTCGACCAGGTCACGTAGCGCTCCGGACGTCGCGGACCCTCCGCCTTCGGCGCGGGGCGGTTGGCCTCGGGCACGATGCGGCTTTCGTAGCCGTCCGCCAGCAGGGCGTGGTATCGCTCCTTCTCCTCGGCCGAAGGCTGTCGGGTCAACAGGCGCAAGTAGAGCCGGTCAAGGAAACGGTCCAGCGGCTGATCTTCCAACGCCAGACGGGTGATGCCGTGGTCGTCGCTCAGCCGGGTCAGCCACACACCCATGGTACCGTTCGCAAGGATGGCCGGCTGAAGCACATTCGACTCCGTGGAGCGCACGCTCACCGGGTCCTGGCGCGCGCCGCGCCAGCCAAAGGTCTCCATCACGCTGGCGACCGCCTGGATCCGCGGCAGCGAAAGACTCGGGCGGTCGCGCTCGTTCGATGTGGAGGCCAGCATCCAAGCCCGGCGCGGCTGGCCGAGGGTGATGGAATTTGAATATACCCGCACGCTGTCGAGGTCCAGGCTCACTTCCTCCAGACGGAAGGGCTTGCCCGTGGCGCTGAACAGCGAGTCCACGATTTGCTCCGCTCCAAGACGCCGGGGCGCCGGGGCGATGTAGAGCGGTCCCGTCTCCTGTGCCTCCGGGTCCACGGCGCGCTGGTAGGCATGCGACCGCAGGATGTCGCGGGCCAGCGCCTTCACATCGTAACCCGATGCGATCAGCCGCCGTCCCAGCCACGCAAGCAACTCCGGATGGGAAGGCTCGCCCTTCTCCCAATCCGCCACCGAGGCTACGATGCCGCGACCCATCAGCCGCTGCCACACCCGGTTGGCCATCACCTGGGCAAAGCGCTCATTCTGGGGCGCCGTGATCAGCGCCGCCAGCCGATCACGCGGGTCCGCGGGGTCTTCCGCCAGCGTGAGCGCGGTCTTTTCATCGCAGAAGCGGTCGAAAGGCCACCCCGGTTCCACCTTCGAGCCGGGCTTCAGCGTCACCTCGATCAGCGGCTTGCGCCCGCTCTGGTGGATGCGGTCCATCGGAACACTGCTCGTGGCGGGCACATCGACCGGTCCCTCCTTCAGCAGCGCGGCGAGCTGGAAGAGATCCTCCTGCTTCGACTCGTGCGCCGGCGCGTCGTGGCAGCGCGCACACTTCATTTCCACGCCGAGGAAAGCCGCGCCGACGATGATGCCCTTCTCGGCCATCGGCACATCATTCTGGGAAGCCGTTCCGAATCCCGCCGGACCGCCGAAGCGCTCGCTGCCCTCCATCCGGATCAGCTCGGTGACGAACAGGTCCACCGGCTTGTTGTCCAGCAGCGACTCGTGGATCCACCAGCGGAACGGACCCGTGTTGTTCAGCGTCGGATTGATGATGTTCGGATTTTCCGCCAGCACATCCTGCCAGTAGCCCGTCCAGTGGTCCGCCCAGCGGGCGTCGGCCAGCAGGCGGTCAATTGCCGCCGTCCGGCGGGTCTTCGGATCGTCGGCCAGGAAAGCCTCGATTTCCGCCTCTGTTGGAGGCACCCCCACCGTGTCCAGTGAGACGCGGCGGAGAAAGGTCAGGTCGTCCGTCAGGTTCGTCGGCTTGAAATCCGACACTTCGAACTGCGGCCACGCTGCCCCTTCCTCCACCCATTTTTCCAGCAGCGCGACCTCCGCCGCTGACAGCGGTTCGCCTTTCGGCGGCATGATGTCATCGCCCGCCTCGTCCGGCTTCAGGCGCCAGATCAGGGGACTGCCCGCCGAATCGCCCGGCACGATGGCCGGACCATCCGACTTGCCACCCTTCAGCGCGGCCGCGTGGCGGTCGAGTTGCAGCCCGCCCTTGGCTTTGCCGCCCTGGTGACAGTCGTAGCACTTCGCCTCCAGCAACGGGCGCACCTGTTTGAAGTAATCGACGGACCCGCTCTTCGCCTCGGTCGACTCCGCCGCCACCCGAGCGATGCGGTCGCCAATGAAATGGTCGATCTCATTGTGCGCCGGATATCCCGTCGGCAACGGAGGTACTGCCACCGGCTCCACCGACGCCAGCCAGGCCTGGGCCGCATCCCGGCGCTTCGCCCAGTAGCCTGCGTGCTCGGCGCGCTTCGCCGCGCGGGCCTCTGCATTCACCCCCGCCAGCCAGGTGCGGCGCTCCGCCTCGTAGGCCGCCCAGCCCGCGTCCGTGTAGGGGATGCGGCGGTCGCCCGGTGCCAGCAGCCACCATCCGGTCTCTCCCGCCAGCGAGATCGCTGCCACCGTCTCGCCCAGCTCCGGGCGCATCTTGCTCTTGCCCGAGACATAGCCCACCATCGTCTCCAGCACCACGAAGTGCTCTCTGCCATCCGAGGCGTACTCCGTCCACTTCTCCCGGTTGCCCGGAGGCACAAAACGGAAGTCCGGTCCCAGGTTCAGATACTCGTCCTGCGCCGAGACCAGACCATGGCCGCCGGTGTCCCCTGGACGCGGCGGCGTCTCCAACACCTTCTGGCCGTCGATGAGCAACCTCGCCGCTCCCCGACCCCGCAGCAGCAGCCGGTGTTTCCCCGCCGGCAGCCGCACCATCGCCGCGGCGCGGAACAGATGCGGATTCGCCCGGTCAGCCCGCACCCCCGTCGCCACATATTTCTGTGGCGCTTCGAAAAAGCCGAAAGCCGTCTCCCGATAGGTCTCCGTGACCTCGGGGTCCTCCGGCCAGCCATTCGCTTCCGGCACCCCCTTTTCACTGATCTGTACCAGCACCCCGTCCGCCGGCACCATCTCCGGCGTCACCGCCGGCGGCGGCGGCACATGCTGGTAGCGGGCCATCAACACCTCCGGAGCCACCGCCCGGCGATGGATCGTCAGCTCGTCCAGCCAGCCCGAGAAGCTGTGGGCCGCGCCCCGCGTCGAACCCGTCCCGATGACCAGATCATCCGCATCCGAGACCGGCGGCAGAGCCGTCGCTCCGCCCATGTCCCACGTGCCTTTCGTCTCCCGGCCATCGATGAAGGCCCGCAGGCTGTCAGCCTTACCATAGGTGTAGGACACCGCCACGTGGTGCCAGCCCGACTCCGGCACCACCGCCGTGCTCCACCAGCGGTGCCAGTCCCGCTTTTTCGTCTCCGGATGCTCGCTGGAGAACAGAAAACCCAATTGTGCCCCTGCGCCCGTGCCCTGGAGCCGCACCGCATAGTTTTGGTTCGACTCCCCGAGGTTCTGCCCCAGCTTGCCGTGGCGACCCTTTCCGACCAGGTAAGCCGCCTGACCCTTGCCGATCGACTTCACCTTCACCCAGGCCTCCACCGTGATCGATTCCCCTTGGCGAAAACGGATGTCCACCGGGCCGCCCTTTTCCTGGTCACGCACCACGATCCAGCCATCCGCGCCCGGGAAAGTGCCCGCCCGGTTGTCCCCCGCATGATCCGGGTAGCGCGGCGCCCGCGGACCCGGTGCCGGCGGATCGGCCGGCTTGGCCTTGCCCTGCCACTCGCCCGGCTCCTGCGCCCCATCAAAACGCCAGCGCAGCACCACTCCGTCATCTTCGGTCGCCTCCGCGGCATGGAGCCGTCCAGACGTCGGACCGTCGGAAAGAAATGCCGCCGCAACAGCTGCGATCGCGAGGACCGGGAAACCGCCCCCCAGTGAGAGACGCGGCGAGGGCCAGAACCGGAAAGGGGAATTCATGCCCACATCCTACACCCGGACCGGGTCCCGCGGCACCCTCGACCGCGTACCACTTTCGGGGTGGCCCGATCGCGTGCCCGGCCGCCCCGCCCCGGTGGTCAATGGGTCGGACATCATCGGGGTGGGGCATCCAAACCGTGGACGGCCCCGGAGTCTTCGATGAGACCCTCTTTGATCGGCGATCAAAGAGGGTTCGATCGGAAATCGGGCGGCCCAGGCCTGGTCTGGACGCGGATCAAACCCGGTTGACTCGCCGATGAAACCGGGTTGAACTGGCAGCCGGGACTCTTTCCCGCTCCTTCCCCGTGGCCCAATCACCCCGCCCATCCGACCGATGATCCGCCGCCGACCGCTCCTCTCCATCCTGGCCGCCCTCTCGGTGGTCGACGCCACGGCGCCGGCTGCCGAGGTGGACTATGAAAAGGATCTGCTGCCCATCCTGATGGCCAAGTGCGCAGACTGCCACAGCGATCAGGAGGGAATGGCCAAAGGGGGGCTGAAATTTGACAACGTGAGCCATTTCCGATCCCAGTTCGGCGAGGGCAAAAGCTGGGTGGTACCGGGGAATTGGGACGCCAGCCAGCTCTTCCTCACCGTCTTCCGCCCCTCGGACGACAAGGCGGCGATGCCGCCGAAGGGCAAGGGCGAGCGCCTGAATCTGGATGAGGTGCGGCTGGTGATGCAGTGGATCGCCGACGGCGCGCCGATCGACGGCGAGCGCGGTCCGCGGGGCTCGATGCCGGAAAAGATTGAGGATCTTTTTCTCGACCTCCCGCCGGATCTGGCGGAGAAGCTGCGCCAGGAATTGTCGGTGAAACCCGGCACGACTCCGACGTCATCGTCGCCCGCGGCCTCCGCTCCGCCAAAGGAGGAAGCCTGGACCAATCGCGAGGGTCGCACCATCCGCGCCACCCTGCTGCGGGTGGAGGGCGAGACCGCGGTGTTGCGCCTACCCGACGGACGCGAAGTGCCCTACCCGCTGGCCCAGCTTTCCCCCGAGAGCCAGTCCCGTGCCCGCGAGGTCGCTGGAGCGATGAAGTGACGGGCCCCAGTCCCGCGGCGTCACTGCTCGCTGGCTTCGAAGGGGGGGCCGCCGAGCAGATGGGCGAGGACTTCGCCAGCGAGATACAGGGAGCCGGTGACGAGGATGGGAGCCTCGTCATCACCATCCGCGGCGGCGAGGGCTTCGGCGGCGGAGGCGGCGGTGGTCCAGGGGATGCCGGACAGGGTCGCGGTGGAATCGGCGACGACGGATAGCCAGGCGGCGATCAATTCTTCGACCGTGAGGCCACGGGAGGAGGCCACTTTCACGAAAATCCACCGGGCGACGAGCGGCGCAAGGCGGCGCAGGGTCTCGGCGGTGTCTTTTTGGGCGACGCCGCCGAAGATCACGGTGGCCCGGGTGTCGGGTCCGCGATCCTCGCGCCAGGTGTGGGCGAGCACGGCGGCGGCATGGGCATTGTGGGCGCCGTCGATGGTGATGCGGTCTCCGATGCGCTGGTAGCGGGCAGGCCACTCGACGCGGGCGAGGCCGGTGGCAAGGGCGGCGGCGGGCAGACCGGGGTACAGCGTGGTGACGGCGGCGGCGGCGAGGGCGGCATTGGCCCGCTGGTGGGCGCCGGTCAGGGCGCCGGGGACGGGCGGGGCGTCATCGGGCTCGATCCAGCGTAGCGGGGCGCCTTTCTCCCGTGCGGCGGCGGCGATGACGGTGGCGGCTTCGTCGGGCTGCACGGCGGAGAGCACGGGCCGGCCGGGCTCGATGATGCCGGCTTTCTCTCCGGCGATGGCGGCGAGGGTGTCGCCGAGCCACTGGGTGTGGTCGAGGCCGATGGGGGTGATGACGGAGACGTCGGAGGTCAGGGCGTTGGTCGCGTCGAGGCGGCCCCCCATGCCGGTCTCGAGCACGATGACGTCGCAACCGGATTCGACGAAGTGCCCGATGGCGAGGGCGAGGGTGATCTCGAAGAAGGTCGGGTGGGGTTCGCGGCCCTCCAGATGCCGGCGGATGCGGGTGAGGCCGGCGGCAACGGCGGCCTCGGGGATCAGGGCGCCATCGACCCGGATGCGCTCGCGGAACGTGACGAGGTGGGGCGAGGTGAACAGCCCGCAGCGGTGGCCGGCCGCGCGCAGGATGGCGTCGCTCATGGCGCAGACGGAGCCTTTGCCGTTGGTGCCGGCGACGTGGAGCACGCGGCGGCCGTCGAGGGCACGGTCGAGCCCCAGGCCGGCCAGCAGGTCGCGCATGGGATCCAGGCCCAGCTTGATCCCGAAGAGCTGGGTGGCGTAGAGCCAGTCGATGGCCTCGTCGTAGGTCACCGGGGCAACGGCGGGAGGCGGCGGACAGGGAAAAAGGGTCCCCGAACCCGCAGCCGGGTCGCGGTCAGGCAGCAGCACCGGAGCGCGCGCGGGGCAGCATGAACTTGAGCAGGCGGCTGAGCCGGTCGCGCATGTCGGCGCGGGAGACGATGAGGTCCACCAAGCCGTGCTCCATCATGAACTCGGCGGTCTGGAAGCCGGGCGGCAGATTCTGGTGGGTGGTCTCTTTGACGACGCGGGGGCCGGCAAAGCCGATCATGCACTTTGGCTCGGCGATGATCACATCGCCCAGGGTGGCGAAGCTCGCGGTGACGCCGCCGGTGGTCGGGTGGGTGAGCACAGCGATGTAGGGCAGGCCGGCCTCGGCATGGAGGGCGAGGGCGCCGCTGGTCTTGGCCATCTGCATGAGGCTCAGGATGCCTTCGTGCATGCGGGCGCCACCGGAGGCACAGACGACGATGACGCCGCGTTTCTCGGCGGTGGCCAGCTCGATGGCGCGGGTGATTTTCTCACCGACGACGGAGCCCATCGAGGCGCCGAGGAAGCGGAAATCCATGACCGCCAGCACGACGGGCGAACCGGCGATGGTGGCCTTGCCGGAGACGATGGCGTCGCGGAGGCCGGTCTTTTGCTGGTAGCTTTTGATCTTGTCGTTGTAGGACTTGAAGCCGAGGGCATCGACGCTCTCCAGCTTGGCGTCGATCTCCTCGAAGGAACCGGGATCGCAGAGCATCTCGATGCGCTCGCCGGAGGTCATGGTGAAATGGTAGTCGCACTTCGGGCACACCCGGAAGCGCTGTTTCATGTCCACTTCGTGGATGATGGCCTTGCACTCGGGGCAGTTGTGCCAGAGGCCCTCGGGCATGTCTTTCTTTTTCGTGCCGAGGGAGCTGATGGAGCGACGCTTGAAGATGGGCATGGCGGGAAAGTGGGTTGTGGAGGTGTGGATGGGACCGGCCGCGGGGCGACAGGGGCGGGTCGTTGGGATTCACTCTAGCCACGTACCACGGTAATCACAACCACCTTTGCGGCCCCGCCGGTCTCGACGAGGACGCGGGCGCATTCGGCGGCCGTGGCACCGGTGGTGAGGACGTCGTCGACCAGCAGCACGGATCGCCCGGCGATGCGCGAGCGCAGGCGGCGGCCCGGGGCGAGGGCGAAGGCGCCCTGAAGATTCGAGAGCCGGTCGCCGCGATCCAGCGCCGCCTGGTGGCCGGTGTGGCGCACCCGGCGCAGGGCGGGGGTCAAGTCGAAGGCATCGCCGACGGAACGCCGCAGCACGCGGCAAAGCTCGGCGGCCTGATTGAAGCCGCGATCCCGGAGTCGGCGGCCGTGCAGGGGCACGGGCACCAGCGTCCAGCGCTCGCCGGCGGCGAGGCTCCCGGCGAGCCGGTCATCGGTCAGGGCGCCGCGCAGCAACTCGCCGAGCAGGGCACAGAGGGCGTGCTGGCGACCGTATTTGAACCGGTGGATCAGCTCACGGGCCAGTCCCTCGTTGCGATAGGCTCCGACCGCGAAGTCGAAAGCCAGGTCGAGGTCGGCGCAATTCCCGCAGCGGAACCGGGCCACGGCCTCTGACACTTCGCCGGCATAGCTCTGGCCGCAGACGCCGCAATAGGGTGGCGCGATGCGATGCAGTCGACCTTCACAGGGCTGGCACAGCCAGGTACGGTCTGCGTCGCCATCGCCATCGAGCGGCTCCTCACAGCCGGCACAGTTCCGCGGGTAAAGCAGGCCGAGGAACCCGCCTGTCAGGGCTGAGGCTACGCGGTAGGGGAGCGATGTCTGGGCCCGGGACGTTGTCACGGCACAGAAAAAAGTGGTGGAAGTCAGGAAGGGCCACCCAACCGTCGGATCATCCGTCAGCCGACTGGCTAGGTTTCCGAACAAACAGGGTATCATCTGAAATGCAACCCTGTTGGATCGAAAACAGACTCTGGAGAATCGAACCCAAGCAGTAAGTCCCTGCCGTTGAGTCGCAAACGCCGACACCGTAGTACCGCCGCCCGTTCACTCCCTCCCAAATGGTGTTCCTGCCGCCTGATTGGACCGCAGCGCGAACGTGGAAACCTCCGCAAAACCGATTGACCGGAGTGCCTTACTCGGCAGAAAATGGCCCGGAATGAGCCGTCTCAAACATATCCTCTCCCAAGTATTCCCCCCATCCAGCAACAGTCCCATCGCCACGACGCGGGAGGGAAAGATGGGCTCGCCGAGACGTTGGGGTATCCGTTTTCTCCTCATGGCCATTTGTTTCGGTGGGATCTTCGCATCGAAGTCATTGGCAGCTTCTGGCGTGGTGATCTACAAGAACACCGATCAGTCGGGTGACGCCACCGCGCGCGGCCTGGCTTTCGTCAAAATGGAGCAGTTTCCCCAAGTGACGAATTTCACCATCGGGACAGGGGAAACTTTTCGGATCCTGAACCAGAGAATCGCGGGGATCGTCTCAACGCCCGACTTGAGTCGCGCGACACTTGTGGATGAGGCTGGTTTCACGAGCCTGCGAACCAAGATGGGCGAGATCGCCGCAATGCAGCAGCGCTTTCCCAAAGCACGGGCCGACCTGGAGCCTCTGAGGGCAGAATATGATCGCGCCCTCCAGATGATCGCCAGCGGCAATGTGCTCTCGGCAGGACGCTGGATGTCTCGGGAGAATTATCAGCGCGAAGCGGCAGCCGGACAGGGAAAGAAGGTGGATTTGGTGGTCGACGGAAAGCAGCTGACGGGTGCCCAGGTTCGTTCAAGGAACGGAGGTTCCGTGGTCATTGCCCACTCCGGTGGAGTGGCTTCGATTCCCATCGAAAAACTCTCGGATGAACAGATCAGGCTCTTGAATTCCACCTCGATGACCGTGGTGATTGATCGCACCGCTGTGCCGCAGCCTCCGGCAATGAGTACTGCCACCGTTCCGGT
This sequence comes from Verrucomicrobiales bacterium, assembly GCA_016795505.1. Taxonomy (GTDB): domain Bacteria; phylum Verrucomicrobiota; class Verrucomicrobiia; order Verrucomicrobiales; family DEV007; genus JAEUHH01. Next base: position 15,474 of record JAEUHH010000120.1, read on the forward strand.
GCCGACGCCTGCGGCAACGACCACCACGATTCCGCCATCTCCGAACCCGGTGTCGATCGGGATGGTGACACCGGCTCCACCACCTCCCGTAGACGCACCTCAGTCGCCGATGATGCCTCCGATCATCCGACACTTTCCGGTGGGAAACGATGCCGATGACAGGCCGACGGAGCCGCAACGGGTTCCCATCGATCGCACCCGAGAGCCGGTTGCGGGCGTGATCGATGACTTGAAACTATGGAATCCCACGGAAAAGGAATCCTTCGAAATGAGGCCGCTGGGACTCTTCCGCTTGGAACTCGCGCATCACAAAGCGATGGGCTTGCTGGGTGATCTGAAGGGTGAGGCCCACGAGCGAATGCTGGAAGCCATTCGCCAACAAGCTCTTATCAAGTTGGAAATGGAATCCAAGGAGCGCGCCGCGGATATGCTCGTGACGATCCCGACCCATTCCCAGGTTCCGGCTTCGGAAAAGCCGCAGCGGGTCCAACCCATCACCTCGGCAACCGAACTCGATGTCCCACTCGGAGCCCTGCCACCAGAGTACGCGGCCTTCGTCCGCCTCATCGCCGATCCTTGGACTAGCCAGGCGGAAGACGCAGTCAACCTCGTGGAGATGATGCCTCCAAGCACTTGGATCAAGCCTGTGCAGGATTTAGAAGCGGTAGGTCACCCGCTGGTGGCCAAGACCGTGGAAGATCTGAAAAGAAGCATCGATGCGGTGGAGTTGACCGAGGCTCAGCATGCCCAATTCATGGAGGGTACTTACAACAATATCTGGGAGACGGCGGATACGGCGGCAAATGGCGGCTTTGCAACGACAGATGCCCAAGGAAGGATGTTGCGGGACGATGGAGCGACCGCCGTAATGGGATCCATTCTGGAGGCCGGCTTCTTTTCGATCGCCAGTGCGATAGGGCGGACGATGGTGGGGACCCCGGAAGATCGGTTCACGCAGGCGAGATTGGATGCCATGGGTGCTCTCTTTGGTGAACTACCGAAGATTTATCCGCCGACTCCCCCAGCACCCGGTTTGATCACTCCTGAGATCACCCAAGAAAGTATCGCTCTGGTCAACACAAGCGGCCGCGATCTCACCCAAGTGACGATCAAACTGGTCAGCGTTCATTTCATTTCGGCGCCATACGACTTCGGTATGAGACAGGTTTTTGTCCCCCGGCTGGCCAAGGGCGAGAAAATCCATCTCAAACCAGAGATGCGACGTCTTTTTCGCGAGGAGGGTTGGAAAGAACGGGAAGCTCGGCCGGGGTCGGCGTCGATTGTACACAACCCGGAGGAAGCCTGGGCTTATGGTGCGGGTGGTACCGTTTCCGCGAAAGTGACGGCCTACGCGCTGGAAGGCCATGAGATCGAACGGGTGGTCACCTTCCCCGAGAATGCGGTGCGCACAGCCAAGTGCGAACTTGATGATGCGCTCAGGACACTGGGTACGCCCGGCAATCAATCGGGAGATCATCAATGGGCAATCAACACAGCCAGACGGGTCATCTCGATGATTCCGCCCGGTCACCCGCTGGGGGCGGAAGCCGCCTTTTTGATCAATAGCCCGGCGGCGGCGGCGGAAAAAGGAAAAGCCATGGTCACCGAGGCCATCCTGAAACGGATTGTCGGCACCTACAAAGGTTCTTACGAGATGACATGGGGCATCCAACCGGTGCAAGGCCACAAGATCCCCCCCGGGCAACTGGATGCGCAGATCACGGAGATTGGCACATCCGTGTCTGACGGGCAGCAGAAGATCGATTCGGCGATCCAGCTCGATATCACCGGCTTCACACCCGAAGGCTACCTCGGCGGGGTGTTGTCGTCACCAAACGATCCAAAACTGCAGCGGCGGGTGATAGCCAAGGCGCCCGTGAAAGAGGAGATGGACTTTACTCTGGAGTTCATTCCCGCTCCTGGCGAACCGGCATCGCTATCCCTGGTTGATTCACATCTCACCCAGTGTTTTACGCGCCTCTTCCTCGTGTTTGCCGACGGGCAGCTCAACAATCCGAGCGCCATCGCCGGCGCGGGTCAGTTTGAGGTGGAATGTGACATGACTCTTTCGAAAGAGGTTCCCGAAGAGTAAGCCAGCCAAAGGCAAGTCAGTCCAGCCACTGGCGGAGTAGATGCAGATAGGGATTGCCGGCGCTGCGTCCTTTGGCAGACTCGGATTCCAGTGCTTTTCGGACTTCGATCCATCGGTCAGCGGTAATGAATTCCACTTGGCCGGTCGCGGTGACCTGCTTTTTCGCCAGAAGGCGCATGAAATCGGGGAACCAGGGTGGTGGCAAGTTGCCGCGCGGATTGAAAACTTCCCAGTATCGAGAACCTCGCCCCGTCGGAATGAGGCGCGAGCCGTCAAGGGTGAAGCGCACGCCTCCTTCCCATCCGGATGGGATGGGAAGGATGGCCATCGGTCTGCCATCCAATGCGTTCCAGAGTCTCAGGGTACGGTCAGCCCCGCAGGTGACGACCCGATCTCCCGCCGGATTGAAGGACGCGCTTTCAATATTCCCCCGATGGCCGGTCAGTACGGCCACCTGATTACGGGTCTCAAGTTCCCATACCCAGACGAGACTGCCAATCATGTAAGCATGCGCCAGAATCAGCTTCCCATCAGAGCTAAACTCGGTGTATTGGGCGACGGCGGGTGCATCGGGCTTTTGGCCCGACATGGTGCGTCCCCAATCCAACGCGGCATTGCGTTCGACCGCGTTCAGAGTGCCCTGCAGCTTGCCGGAAGGGAGCTCCCAGAGCCGTATCGTGGCTTTCCCGTCTCCAGAGGAGCCCGCAATCAACCTGCCGTCGGGAGAGAAATCGAGGTTCGACACCGAATCTCCGGGCAGGATGCGGAGTGAGACGATCCTGCGTTTCGATTCGATCTCCCAGACATCGCCCTCCCGTGTGGCGAGGAACTTTCCATCGCGGCTGAATACCACGGGTAAAGCGGGACCTGATCTCCCGAATCCACCCGATAGCTCGGTGAATTCCATGAGCCGCGTGACCCGCTTGGCATCCCAGAGCGTGCCCGGAGCAGGCAGCGAGGAACCTGAAAACAGCCGCGTTCCGTCAGGACTGAATGCCGCGACATCACCGGGATCGAGGGTGGCCAGGACATCTCCGCTGGCCAGGTTCCATAACTTCGGCGCCTGACCGGGCATGATGGAATTTTCCGGCAAGGTAGCCAGGAGGGCGGGGTCCTTTCCCAACACGATCGATCCGATCGGTTCCTGCTCTCTCGCTTGCAAGCTCGCTTCGAGCCGCCCTTCATTCAGCGACCACACTGAAACGGAACGCCGATCAGGAGATATCCCGCCAATCCGCCGTCCGTCGGGAGCCCAGCTGATTCCGGAGCCGAACTCGGGGAGTCCTTTGGTCGATTCCACAAACAACCTCTCCGGCACCGGAGCCAACGACCAGAGGATGACCGACCGGTCATCCGAAGCGGAGGCGATGCGGAGCCCGTCGGGGCTGAAACGGGCCATCAGCACGTCGGCGGTGTGGCCTCCCAAAACCTGCAGCAATTTCCCATCCGCGGCATCCCAGACCCGCACCGTATCGTCATTGGCGGCAGTCAAGATCCGGCGACCGTCCCGACTGATGTCGAGGTAGGTGATCGGCTCCTGATGTCCGTCCAAAGTGGCGATCAGGCGATAGTCGATCAGGCTCCAGATTCGGGCGCGATTGTCATTTGAGCCTGTGACAACCCAGAGTCCGTCGGGGCTGAAGCGTGGTGAGATATACGACTGTTCGCTCTCCGGAAACTCATGGATGGCGCGACCGGTGGTCGTTTCCGCAAGAAAGACACTTCCCGTGACGAAGACGATATAGTGCCGGCTATCCGGGCTGAACTCGATCCAGTTGGCCACACCACCACCGGGGCCTGATTCTCCGCCCGATTTGGACGAGGCACCATTTTCGAGCTGATAGAGCGTAATATGCCCATGACTATTGGTCGTACCGACCCACTTGCCATTCGGACTGATTTGGGCTTTTACCAGGAAATCTCCCAGCGCGCCGGTCAGCGCGGCGCCGCTTTTCGCGTTCCACACTTGGGCCTCGTGGAAGGGGGTTGCCGTCAGCAGACGGGTTCCCTCTCGGTCGAAATTCACCGTTGCTCCGCCGGTCCCCGGAAGCGTCGCGATCTCCCTGCCACTCTCCGTTTCTCGCAGCACCACTCCGAATGCGGTGGATACAGCGACCTCTCCACCGTCCCGGCTATACTTCGCTTCCCTGATCTGTTCTTTGGACTCCATACGTCCAACGGGATCATTTTTTTCGACATCCCAGAAAAGGGCCTTGCTGCCTCCGGCCGACACGAGCCGCCTTCCATCGGGATGAAAATCGACCGAATACACCGATTCATCGTGTCCCGTCCAGATGCGACTCGGTTGGTACGGTCCCCACTCGTTTAATGCCGCCACCGCCATTTCTGCGGCAATCATTGCCTCCGAGGGATAGGTCTCCATTGCCCTCGCCAAGTAGGCCAGCGCGTCGGAAACCTGACCATCCGCCGCCAATTGCAGCCCTATCTCCCGATCGGATTTCGCGGACTCTCTGGTGACCCGCTCTTTTTCCAGCCGTTCTTCCTCGCTCCTTTTCAGAGCCTCATCGGCCTCGATCTGCCTCTTCTCCGCCAGCTTTTGCTGCTCCCAGGCTTGATGGCCAAACCAGCCCGAGACCGCGAGCAGCGCCAGGATGATCGAGGCGACGGCCAGCCAACGGTTACGCCGCCTCCGCCTCTCCTGCACCTGACGGATCCGGTCTCGCTGGACCAGGTCGTCCAAGCCCACCCCCATCATGCCGGCAATCAACTTCAGCTTGGCAAACTCCAGCACCTCCCCATGACCACGGCGCAATTCTTTCGCTGCGACTTCGTGGGGAGGCTCATGCGCCTTGTCACGAACATCGCCGGCGATGGGTTCCTGCTCCAGAAGCGCGGATAGATCCTCCACCCCATTTTCATCGAGCGGATGGCGCAAGGCGGGACAGAAACACTCCCGCTCCGGCCGGACCCCAGCCTTCAGTCCCAGGCTGGCGTTCGGCTCGCCATCGATGATCACGGCGAAAATCTGATCGCCCCGTCCCAGTTGCTTGAAGTAGCGAACCTCTTCGTTCACATACCGGGAAACGGCCGAACGCGGCGAGCAGATCACAATCAGGAAGCGGCTCTGTTCCAACGCTTCGCGGATGGACCCGCCGAGATCAGAGTTGATCGGCAGTTCCTTCTCGTCCTGAAACACCGGGAAAAAACGCTTCGGCATCGCTTCGCCATCGACGGTCGTCCGGTCAGCGAATGCCTCGGGAATGCGATAACTCTCCAGCGAGTGATGGAGCCACTCCGCCCAGCGGACACGGTCGCGGCTTCCATCCTGCCGGATCGCGAGATTGTCCTGATGGCTGTAGCTGATGAACGCCCAGTAGCGAAACTCGGGACCGGGCACTTGAAATGGCTCCCCACAATTGGGGCAGTCCACCTCCTGACCATACAGGCTCTGGTCGGCGGCCAATCTCTGGTCACAATGTGGGCAGTGGATTTTCATGCTCGCCACCAGGAAGGTGGGCATCGGCTGATTACTTCTCCCGCGGGCAAGAAAATGCAAACGGATCATTGCCACGTTCAAGGCCGGCGCATGAGCATGACGCCCTACGTCGCCCTACGAGCTGCCAGCCTGTCTGACACAGAAGTCCACTGACTCGGCGTCTTGGGATTGGACAAGAGCCAGGTTCCAGCCAAGACTCCTTCTCATGTTGTCGCCTGTTTGGATCGTAGGGTTTTCGGGGCATCGCAAAGTTCCCGATCGGGAGGGAGCCGCTCGGGAATTGGAGATGCTTTTTCAGAGATTGGCCGAAAGGATCAAAGCTGCCGGGGGCACGCCAGCTTTGTGCACAAGTCCGGCGGCGGGAGCCGACCTCCTTGCCCTGACTGCGGCCGAAAAGGCGGGCTTCTCGATCCATCTGGTGTTGCCGCTTCCAGTCGACGAGTTCCGTCACGATTTCGAGGACACCGCCGAGTGGTCCATCGCCTCTGAATGGATCGCCAAAGCCACCATGGATGCCGAGGGTAGTACCATCAGGACACCCAGTGCCATCCTACCCAGACCGGAGTGTTATTATGAATCAGGACTGGATATCGTCTCCGCCAGCGATGTGCTGGTCGTGTATTGGGATGGCGAACCTGCCAATGGACTTGGCGGGACCTCTGATGTGGTCGATCTGGCCAAAAGTCAGGGAAAGCCCGTGTTGCGGGTCGACACGCGGGCACAGCCACACGGGGCCGAAAGTGTTTCACCGTTGACCGGGCTTCCCGAGTCTTGGCCCGAGCCGGATCCGGTGATTGAGCGGCTCAATCACCTGATTCGCGAAGAACACGTTTCGGCCACCGCCAACGCCGGGGAGATCCAGAACCTCTTCGACTCCATCGCCGACCGCCGGGCCCCCCAATTTCGACGTGGCGTCGCCAGGGCCATCTGGATTCATGCGCTGGCCGCCTTGATCGGCGCCGTACCGAGCCTCTTCTACTTCGCGATCGTACCCAAGAGTGCGGCTCCCAGCAAAGAAAGCCTCGAAAAGTGGGGTAAACTGGCGCAAGCTTTTACCGCAGTCGAATTGGTGCTGGTCCTTGCCGCCTTGGTGGTGACACTGCTGCTCTACTGGGGAAAGACCCAACAACGCTGGCTGATGACGCGGTTTGCGGCCGAGTTGGTTCGGGGGCTTCGAGCCGCCCGACCGTGGCTGAACCCGCTGAACCCACAGGTGGATCGCCACCTTCCCGGATGGCGCCGATTTGCGATCACGGTCAGCTTGCGGGCATGTCCAGATGCCCTGCCAGGTGAGTCGTTGGACAAAAAGAAGCAGCACTACCTGAAGTGGAGGATTTCCCACCAAGCGGAGCACTATCGGGAGAAATCGGAGTCCGCCGAGCATGCGCATCATCGATGGCATACCCTCGCCAAATGGGCAGCGATTCTAGCGCCCTTTGCCGTCACCTTTGCCCTGGCCGACAAGATGTTTGAACTCGAATTGACAAAAAGTTGGTGGGGCGCCTTTTGTGGAAAGTTTCTACCGGTTGCCCTGCCGCTCACGGCCGCTTCCGCGACCGCAATGCGGAATGCGCTTGACCTCACCCGCCGGGCAACCCGCTATCCTGAAATGGTCCAGCGATTGGCCGCATCCGAGTTGGCATTGGAATCCGCCAAGACCGAACTCTCCGCCTCGCAAGTCATCTCCAGAACGGAGGAAATCCTGCTGGACGAACTGATCGAGTGGAATCTGGCGGCCTCAAATGCTGGAGCACACTGACTGATCGTATTCCCGAAACGGCATTACATCGAACCACGATCTCCCAGGACGCTATTCCGTGTACTCTCTCCGCGCCCCTGGCTCTCGGCCCGACCGTTCACTTCTTGGGGACCAGACGCTTGCTGGACCCAGATTCGATAGCCCGGCAAAGCTTTGACTGCATGGCCCGCAAAGCGGAGAGACCGGCTCATTTTTGACGACGCAGAGAGGGATAATGTACAAAAAGCCCCCGCAGCCGATGGGGCAAGTTTCCGATCCAACAGGGTATCATGTCCGATGCAACCCTGTTCGATCGGAAAGGGGTGCTTCGCCCTTGCTTCCGCCGGCTTTTTGCTTTTTCCGCCAAGTGTCGCGCAACACACCGTCCGCGCACGAAAGCCGATTACCGCCCCACCATCTCCCGCGCCTTGGAGAGCATGGCATCGACCTGAGTGGCGTCGGGGCCGGCTCCTCGCGCCATCTCGGGCTTGCCGCCGCCCTTGCCACCGACGATGGCGCAGAGGTCGCGGACGAGATCGCCGGCTTTGAGGGTCGCGGTGAGGGCGGCGGGCACGAGGGCGCCAACCTGCACGGAGCCGTCGGCCACCACGGCGAGCACGGCGGGGTGGGCGAACTGGCGGGCCTTGAGGCCGTTGAGCGCCTCCTGGAGTAGGGCGGCATTGTCGCCGGGGATCAGGGCGACGAGCGGACCGTCAGCGGCGGCGGCCTGCTCCAGCCATTCGGCGGCGGCCCGGGCGGCGGCGCCGGCCTGGAGTTTCTTCAGACGCTTCTCGGCTTCGACGGCGGCTTCGTTGGTTTCCTCCAGGGTGCGCTGGCCGTGGGCGAAGGTGGCATTGATCTGGGCGATGTCGGCACGCTCGGCCAGCAGGGCGCCCATGATGTGGGGGAAATCGTTGACGGTGACCGGCGCCTCGCCGAGGGCGGCGAGTTTCTCATTCGCGGCGGCCAGCTTGGCGCGCGCGGCCTTGAGATCGACATCCCATTTTTCCACCATCTCATTGAGATAAGCCCAGGCGGCATCGCCGCACACGGCCTCGACGCGGCGGATGCCGGCGGCGATGGCGCCCTCGCTCTTGATCTTGAACAGGCCGATCTCGCTGGTGCGGCGCACGTGGGTGCCGCCGCACAGCTCCATCGAGTAGCCATCCAGAGCGCCGCCGTGGCCTCCGATCTGCACGACGCGCACGAGGTCGCCGTATTTGTCGCCGAAGAACTGCATCACATCGGCGCGGCCTTTCACCTCGGCATGGGGCACCTCGCGCCACGAGACGGGATCGTCGGCGGCGATGCGGGCGTTGACCGACTCCTCCATGGCGGCGATCTGCGCGGGGGTGATGGCGGCGCTGTTGAAGTCGAAACGCAGCCGGTGCTCGTCGACGGACGAGCCCTGCTGGGTGGCGTCGCGGGACACGATCTCGTGCAGGGCCCAGTGGAGCAGGTGGGTGGCGCTGTGGTGGGCCTCGATGGGCCGACGGCGGGCGGTGTCGAGCCGCAGGGTCACGGTGTCGCCGGGTTTCACTGGAGCGGCGGCGGGGACGAGATGGGCGCGGGCCTTGCCGATCTGTTGGACTCCGGTGACGGGAAATTCGGTCCCGGACACAGTCAGGGTGCCGGTGTCGCCGACTTGGCCGCCCATCTCGGCGTAAAAGACGGTCTGGTCGGTGATGACGAAGAGGGCATCGTCCTGCGGATGCACCTCGAGCACGGTGGCCTGGGTCTCGTCGGCCTCGAAGCCGCGCATTTCCGTCACGGCAGAGGTGGAAATGTCGAGCGCGCGGACGACGGCGGATTTTTGCGCGGCGCGGGCCCGCTCGCGCTGCTGTTCCATGAGGTCCTCGAAGCGGGCCATGTCGACGGTGAGGCGGCGCTCGGCGCACAGCAGCTCGGTCAGGTCGACGGGGAAGCCGTAGGTGTCGTAAAGCTCGAAGGCGGCATCGCCCGAGAAAGTGTCACCGGTCACGACCGTTTCCTCGAAGCGCTTCAGCCCGCGGTCGAGCGTCTGGTTGAAGCTCGCCTCCTCCTGCTCCAGGGTGGCGCGGACGGTGTCCTGGCGGGTCTTGAGTTCGGGAAACTCGTCGCCCATTTCTTCGACCAGAGTGGCGACGAGGGCTCCGAAAAAGGGCTTGTCGCTGGAGAATCCGAGTTGGCGTCCGTATTTCACCGCGCGGCGCAGGATGCGGCGCAGCACGTAGTTGCGGCCGGTGTTGCCGGGCAAAATGCCGTCGGCGATGGAGAACGACAGCGTGCGCAGGTGGTCGGCGATGACGCGGAAGGCGATGGCGTCCTTCATCTCCGCTGTGAAAGTGGCGCGGTCGGCGCCGGGGGCGGGATAGATGTTCGTGTAGGTCTTGCCGCTGAGGGCTTCCAGCCGGCGGAAGATGGGCTGAAAGACGTCGGTGGCGTAGTTGCTCGGCTTTTGGGAAAAATCGGTGAAGCGTTTCGTGCCCTGAATGATGGAGCAGGCACGCTCGAAGCCCATGCCGGTGTCGACATGCTTGGCGGGCAGCTCGCGGAAGGTGCCATCGGCCTCGGCGTTGTACTGGATGAAGACGAGATTCCAGATCTCGATGCAGAGGTCGGAGTCGTTGTTCACCAGTTTGCCCTGCGAATCGCCCTCCGGGGTGAGATCGACGTGCAGCTCGGAGCAGGGGCCGCAGGGGCCGGTCTCGCCCATCATCCAGAAATTGTCCTTCACCCCGCCGTTCACGATCTGGACGGCTGGATCGCAGCCCTTGGCACGGAACAAGGCGGCCCAGATGTCCCAGGCTTCCTGGTCGAACTCGCCGGGATCGCCCGGTTTCGGCGCATAGACGGAGGCGTAGAGCCGGTTGGCGGGCAGACCCCAGCGTTCCACGACGAGTTCCCACGCCCACTCGATGGCCTCCTTTTTGAAATAATTGCCGAAGGACCAGTTCCCCAGCATCTCAAAGAAGGTGTGGTGATAGGTGTCGTAGCCGACATCCTCGAGGTCGTTGTGCTTGCCGCCGGCGCGGATGCACTTCTGGGTGTCGGCGGCGCGGGGCGGGTCGTAGGGGGCCTTTTCGACGCCGAGGAAATACGGAACGAAGGGGTTCATCCCCGCGTTGGTGAACAGCAGGCCCGGCGATTGCGGCAGCAGCGAGGCGGACGGCACGATGGTGTGCTGTTTTTCGCGGAAGAAATCGAGGAAGGATTGCCGGATGTCGCGTGAGGTCATGGCTGAAATGGGGGCGTAAGAGATACGCCCGGAAGGCGCGACGGCAAGCGGAAGGGTGGCCCGGAAAAGGGGCCGGGGTGGCGGCGCTCAGAGGGTGAACTCGTACAGCACAAAGGGCTGCGGCTCGGCGCTCCCGGACAGCGAGGCGTAGAGGCCCCGGGCAGCCTGATTGTCCGGCTCGGTGCCCACCCAGGCCAGCCGGCAGCCGAGGGCGCGGCCGCGGTCGAAAAGTGCTTCCATCAGTCGCCGCCCGATGCCGCGCCGGTGATGGGTGGGGGCGACACCGACCTCGTTGATCCAAAGCTGGACCGACTTGTCGGGATGGTAGTGGTCCACCGCCGAGGCAAAGCCAACGATGCAGCCATCCTCAACGGCGACGGCCAGGTGATGGCGGGGATCCTCCAAAAACTGCCGGGCCCACGCCTCGACGACGGGCTCGTCGAAGACTCCGTCCGCGACGCGATGCAGGACGGCTTCCTCGCCGCTTTTCAGGATGCGGATTTCAACGGAATTCATCGGGCCAAGGGAGGAAGGGTGTCGGAACAAATGCTCAACCCTTCACCGGGCTCAGGAGCCGGCTCAGGTGAGTGGGAATCAGAATAGGGGATGCCGGCGGCCGATTCAACGCGCCGATTTCGGCGCTTTCGCAGGGGGGTGCGGCGGCCCCGTCATTGCGGCATTGTCACGGGCGGACGGGCTTTCGTAAGTTCCCGACATGAAACGGATCGGTCATGGATTGATGGCGGCGCTGGGCCTGATGGGCCTCGCGATTTCCTCCGGACAGGCGGCGCCTTGGGTGGTCGAGAATGGTCAGGCCCGTGCCGAGATCGTGATCGCGGAGAAGCCGGCGCGTTCGACGCGGCTGGCGGCTCAGGAATTGCGGGATCAGGTGGAGAAGATGTCGGGGGCGCGGCTGCCGATCGTGACGCAGCCGACGAGCGGGGCAGTGAGGCTCTACGTCGGGCGGAGCGCCCACACCGAGGCATTGGGGCTGTCGCTGGAGGGGCTGAAGGACGGGGCCTACCGCCTGGTGTCGGGTCCGGACTGGCTGGCTTTTCTGGGGGACGATACGGACTTTGTCCCGATCGAGCCCTGGGCTCGCAGCAACGCGGACATCGTCAGCGGCAAGCTGCAGGCCGAGTGGGATCGGATCACGGGCGATCTGTGGGGCGCACCCTATCCGGGGATGTACAAGCACCGCCTGAAGCTGCCGGGCACGACGGGCCTGCCGGATGGGGCGGAGGTCCCGGCGGGACAGATGCTGGAGGTGTGGGGCTTTGACGAGCGAGGGAGCTTCAATGCGGTGTGCGGCTGGCTGGAATCGCTGGGGATGCGGTGGTACCTGCCCGGCGAGCTGGGCCAGGTGACGCCGATGCTGAAATCGATCCCACTGCCGGCGATCGACGAGACGGTGCGGCCGGACTTTCCGCTGCGACGGATCAATTTCCGCTTCGGGGTGGTGGGTGCGGAGACGGCGCGCTGGGCGATGCGGCTGGGCCTGCGGGATCCCTACGGCATTCAGGTCGCGCACGGGCTGGAGACGATGACGGGGCGGGATGAAATTTTCGCAAAACGGCCGGAGTGGTTCGCCCTCTACGGCGGAAAGCGCCACTACACGCCTGGCTACAGCAAGAACCAGCTCTGCTACTCGAACGAGGAGCTCTTCCAGCACGCGGTGCGCTATGCGCGGGCGCAATTCGACCAATACGGGCTGGAGACGGTGTCGATCATGCCGCCGGACGGCTACACCTCGATCTGCCAGTGCGAGAAATGCGCCGGCAAGGATTCGCCGGACCGCGACGACCGGGGCCTGCTGTCGGACTATGTGTGGGACTTCGTGAACCGGGTGGCGAAGGAAGTGGGCAAGACACACCCGGACCGCCGCATCCTCAACTGCGCCTACGGCGTCTACACGCTGCCGCCGCTGAAGATCGACAAGCTGGAGCCCAACGTGCAGGTCTGCATCGTGGGCGGCCGGCGCCCGCTGAGCGACCGGCCGGAGGAACAGGCGGAGATCCGAAAGCTGCGCGAGGCCTGGGACGCGAAGACCGACCAGCCGCTGCTGATCTTCGAGAATTACCCCTTCACCGACCGGGGCTGGTACCTGCCGTCGTTTTTTCCCACCGTGCTGGGCGAGAGCATCAATGCCACGAAGGGTATCTCGGCCGGGGAGGACATCTGGCTGACGGTGGCGCAGGACTTCCACGAGCGGGGTATCGCGATCAATCACTTCCTCGTCTATTTCACCGCCAAACTGTGGTGGGGCGGCCCGGAGCGGGAGGCACGGGCGCTCTTCGACGAATACTGCCGGCTGTTCTATGGCCCGGCCGCGAAGGAAATGGCGGCCTTTTTCGCCCACTGCGAGGCTCACTGGCGGGAGATGGAGAAGTACAAGGAAAAGGCCGACGCGGGACTGGCTCTCTTTGCCGCGGCGAAGGCAAAGGCCGCGGGCGACGCCACGGTGGCGGCGCGGGTGGCGCTGATCGACACCTATCTGGACGATTTGCGCAGCAAGAGCGAGCAATTGGGCAAGAAGCGCGGCCCGGTGCCGCAGATCCGGCTGGTGGGAGACGCGGCGGGCGTGGTGATCGACGGCGACCTGAGCGACGACTATTGGCAGAAGTGCCCGGTGTCGGCCAAAGGCAGCCTGCGGGAACTGCAAACGGGGCGGGCGCCGGTCTTCGGCACGACATTTCAAATGGGCTGGCAGGCGGGCAGCCTCTGTCTCGCCATCCGCTGCGCCGAGCGGCCTGGAGACAAGCCGAACGACACGGCGACGAAGGACGACGATGCGGCTGTTTTCTATGGCGACGCCATCGAGATCCTCATCGAGACGGCCTCGCACGCGCACTACCAGATCGTGGTGAGTCCGTCGGGCCGGGTGGTCGATCTCGACCGGCAGGCCGGAAAGCGGGATTTCCAGTGGGATTCCCAGGCCGAGGTGGCCACACGCCTCGCCGACGACCACTGGGTGGCGGAGATCCGCATCCCGGTGACGCAGGATGAGAACGATCCGCTTCATCAGGTGATCGGGCGCAAGCCGACCCAGAGCCTGCCCTGGTATATCAACGTGTGCCGGCAGCGGGTGCGGGAAAATGGCCAGGAGCACACCGCCTTTTCGCCGACGGGGACGGCGGGCTTTCACGAGCCGATCAAGTTTGCCCATCTCTTCGACGGGCGATCGCATGCCTTCGAGGCCGATCCGACGGTGACGGACTACGTCATCGCCAGCCGGGCGGCCGACGACCTGCTGCGCCAACGGAAGACCGCAGAGGCGCTGGCGGCCTATGAGACGCTGGCGGCCGGAGAGGTGACGGACTACCAGCGCGCCGACGCCCTGTCGCAGGCGGCCGCAGCGGCGCGGACCCTGGGCGATTTCGCGAAAGCCGAGGCGCTGGCGGACCGCATCCCGATCGAAGCGGTGGAAAAGGCGACTCGGATGGAGAACCGCCTGGCCGAGCGGCGGGCGCCAGATCTGGTGCGCGACTTTGGCGCTGAGGACATCGGAGCCTGGCCTTTCTGGAAAGTCGGGGAGGGCTACGCAGCGAGAGGGAGAGCCCACGCCATCTTGAAGGCTGGTCCCGCCGCCGAGGCCGATCTGGTCAAAGCCATCGAATGGACGGGCGATCCGCGGAGACGGGCCGCGCACTGGCTGGCTCTGGCCCAGAACCGCGAACACACTCTGAAGGACGATCCGGGTGCCCTCGCCGCCTACGGCGAGGTGGTGCGGGATGCCGTTCAGATCGGTGGTTCGGATGAATTCAACGCCATTCAGGGCCAGGCGCGGATCCTGAGCCGCCGCGGCGATCACGAGGCCGCGCTCGCAGCGCTGCGCCGCATCGATATCGACCGGCAGGGCGGCCACTGGCTCGGCTCAATGCTGCTGGCGCTGGGAGATGCGCTCACCGCCGCCGGCCGGACCGAGGAGGCTGCCGCCGCCTACCAGCGCGTGGTGTCGAGCGACCAAACCGAGGCCGGCCATCGCAAAACCGCCGCAGAGCGTCTAAGAACCGGGAATTCCGGCCGTTGAAGGGTCATTCCGCCCGCCGGACCTGCCACCTGCCGAAAATTGGTTGTGTTTATCGGGAACGGTCGGAAATTTATAATAATTCCTCATCTGACGCCATGCCCGAACCGCGGTCTTTCGTCACCCCCCTCTTCACCAGCGCCCTCTCGCTGTCGTTGGTCTTCACCATCGGATGCACGTCCCCGGTCGTGTCGCCGTCCGCTCTGAGCCTCGCCCAGCAGCGGCTGGCCCGCGAAGTCGGGACGGTCCCGAAAAAAGGCACTCTGGTCGTCGTCGACTACACCAAGCCCTCCTCGGAGAAGCGGATGACGGTCATCGACCTGAAGACCGGCCGGGCCAGGATGAACAGCCTCGTCGCCCATGGCGTGAACTCCGGCCTCGTCTATGCCCAGAGTTTTTCCGACGAAGTCGGCTCGGAGAAGTCCTCGCTCGGTCTCTACCGGGTGGGCGAGGAATACATGGGCAAACATGGCCCTTCGCTGCGCCTCGACGGTCTGGACCGGGGTTTCAATCTCAACGCCCGCAAACGGGGGATCGTGGTGCACTCGGCCAGCTACGTGTCGAAGGAGACGATGCACGAAAATCGCCACGAATATGGCCGGATCGGCCGCAGTCAGGGTTGTCTCGCGCTGAATGAGAAGGATCTGGTCAAGCTGGACCGCAAAATGCAGCGCCCGGCCTATGTCTTTGCCTACGCGCCGACCCTGCTCGCCCAGGGCGCCTACCCGCCCCTCAATCCGGCTCCCCCCCAACCGGTTCTGGCCCAGGCGGACAATCCCGCGCCGACGCGGAAGCCGACGACTCCCGTGGTGGCCTCCGCTCCGGCGCCAGCTCAGAAAGCACCGGCCCCCGCCCCTGCTGCGGTGGATCTGCCGGCCATTCCCCGCCCGACTCAGGTCGAGACCGGCCCGGTGGCGTTGGGTGATGCTCCGGCGCAGACCGGATTCTACACGGTGTCTGGCAGGGCTCCGGTGCAATGACCCGGTCGGCGGAAGCCACTCCGGAGAAACCCGTCGTTCACATTTCGTTTCGCGACGGTTCCTGCTCGGAGTGCGGGGAACCCTTCCTCAAAGGCCGATTCATCCTGTTCGACGGTCCGGATCGGCCCGTCTGCCTCCCCTGCGGTGGCTTGGATCACCTGATCTTTCTGCCCAGCGGCGACACCGCCCTCACCCGTCGGGCCACCAAATACTCCGTCCTCAGCGCGGTGGTGGTGCAGTTCAGCCGCCGGCGCAAACGGAACGAGCGGCAGGGCATCCTGGTGGAATCCGCCGCCCTCGAGAAAGCGGAAGCCGAGTGTCTCGACGACGCCGATGCCCGCGCCAGAGCCCGGGACCGGGCGTCCGTCAAGCGGGAAGCGATGGATCTGGACTACCTGAAGCGCTTCACGGCCCAATTGATGGACCGCTACCCCGGCTGCCCCGCCGACGAAGCCACCGCCATCGCCGAACACGCCTGCGAAAAATACAGCGGACGTGTGGGGCGCTCGGCCTCGGCAAAGATCCTCGATGATCGCGCCATCGATCTCGCCGTCCGCGCCCACATCCGCCACGTCCACACCGGTTACGACCGCCTGCTGGCCGCAGGCACTCCGCGGGCCGAAGCCCGGGAGTCCGTACTGGGACAGGTCGATCGGGTGGCCAGAAAGTGGATGAGCGGGAAGGCCGCCTCGTAGTAGCCCGGTCCAGCCCGTGCCCAATTTGGGAATTCCGCGACACTTCCCAGCAAAAGGGTGACCCGGAACCGTGGATACTTCCGATTTGTTATGGAAATTATAACAAAGCAGGGGTATACTGCCCAAAACCATTGCCACCGAATGATCTGGGCCTTTGTCGATTGCGAAAATGTCGGACCCCTTAAAAACATCGATTTCAGTCCGTACGAGCGGGTGATCCTGTTCCTCGGCCCCAACAACCACACGCTCTCCCTGCCGGCGGGCACCGGCTACCTGATCCAGCCGATCCAAGTGGCGAAGGGCGGCAAGAACAACCTCGATTTCCACCTCGCTCTCCACATGGGCATGCACCACGGCACGGTGCCGATGAGTGTCGCCTTCCATCTCATCAGCAATGACAAGGGGATGGATGTGCTGGTGGAGCATCTCATGTCGCTGGGCAGGCCCTGCCGGAAGGTGCCGGTGGTCCTGTCAGATGTTGCTCCGAAGCCTGTCGTAGCCCAGCCGCCTACGAAACAGACGCATCACTCGCCTTCAGACCCTCGCATAACGAAGCTGATCGACGGTCTGAAGTCAGCAAATCGACCCAAAAAGAGGCAAAGTCTTCTGAACTGGATCGGTAGCTCCATGAACGGACAAAGTCCAAAGCCGGACCCCGAAGTGATATTGAACGAATTGATCAAACGAAAAGCCATTCGGGAAAACGGCGGCAAAATCGAGTACTGCCTGAAAACCTGAGCCCCGTTGGCACCACTCGACCGGTCCCCACTTTTCCCCTCCCGACTCCACGCCTTGTGCCACATTCCCGGCGTGCCGTCCCCCGCCGACTCCACTCTCTCGCCCGTCACCCTCCTGGAGGAGTGGATACCCCTGCTCGGCGGTCGGGGCGGGCGCGGCTTGGACAAAAAAACGGCCGAGGGTCTGGACTCGCTGGGGCTCGTCACGGTCGATGACCTGCTGGAGCATTTCCCGCGGCGCTACGAGGACCGGGTGCGCTTTGACCGCTTTCCCAATCAACCCACCGACCGCCCGCTCTGCCTGCGCGGCGAGGTGACCGATGCCCAGCAGCGGTTCATGCCGGGCCGGCGGCGCCTTTTCGAAGCGACTCTGGAAGATCCTTCCGGCGATGTGTTGAGCGGCCGCATCGTCCTGCGGTGGTTCAACATGCCCTACATCCACAAGCTCATCGCCGTGGGCCAGGAGCTGGTCGTCTTCGGCCAGCCGCGGGAAAAGGGCCGTCGCCTCGTCATCGATCACCCGGACTACGAGATCATCGAGCGCGAGCACGCGGGGGAGCCGGGCGCCGCCGGCATTCACATGGACCGCATCGTGCCGGTCTATCGGTTGACCAACGGAGTCAGCCAGCGCTTTCTGCGCGCACTGCTGTTCCAGACCCTCGAGGCCATCGTCGACGAGGATCTGCCTGACCGCTTCCCCGAGGCCACGCCTCCCGAGCCGGGGTGGTTCCGGGCGCGGGCCCTCCGGGCGGTGCATTTTCCCCGGACCTTTGAGGATCTCGGCCACGCCCGCCGTTTCCTCGCGCTGGAGGAGTTTGCCCAACTCCAGTTGGGCCTGCTGCGCCGGCGCGCCCTCTGGGAGTCCGCCGGCGGAGTGCCCCATGCCGGACCGGGTGCGTTGCTGGAGCGCTTCATCGCCTCCCTGCCCTTTCCCCTCACCGGCGCCCAGGTGCGGGCCATCGCGGAGGTCCGCGCCGATCTGTCGGCCGCCCGACCGATGAACCGCCTGCTCCAGGGCGACGTGGGGGCCGGGAAAACCCTCGTCGCCACCGCCGCCATGTTGCTCGCCGTGGAAGCCGGCTTCGACGGCGCCCTCATGGCCCCCACCCAGATCCTCGCCGAGCAGCACTTCCGCAACCTGCGCGGCTGGCTCGAGCCCCTCGGCGTGACCGTGAAACTCCGCACCGGTTCGCGCCGCGACGATGGCGAGGCCCTGCCGCTCTTTGCCAGCACGACCCCGCCCGGCACCGATGGCTTCGGCAGCATCACCGTGGGCACCCACGCGCTCATCCACGGCGACGGCTCCGACTTCGACCGGCCGCTCGGCGTGGTCGTCATCGACGAGCAGCACAAATTCGGCGTCGCCCAGCGCGAGGCCCTCGTCGCCCAGGGCGACCGGCCCGACCTGCTCATCATGACCGCCACGCCCATCCCGCGGACCCTGACCCTCTCCGTCTATGGCGATCTCGATGTCTCCATCCTCGACGAACTGCCCGCCGGACGCGGCAAGATCATCACCGGCATCCGCGATACCGCCAAGACCGAGGCGGCGGCGCAATTCCTCCGCGACCAGCTCGCCGCCGGGCGGCAGGCCTACATCGTCTACCCACTGATCGAGGAATCCGAAAAGGTGAAATCCGCCGCCGTCACCGCCGAGTTCGAAACCTGGCAGCGCCGGCTCGACGGCTACAGCTGCGGACTGCTGCACGGCCGGCTCGGCAGCGAGGAAAAGGACGCCGTCATGGAAGCCTTCCGCCGCGGCGATCTCCAGGTGCTCATCGCCACCACCGTCATCGAGGTCGGCGTCGACGTGCCGAATGCCAGCGTCATGTTCATCTACGGCGCCGAGCGGTTCGGGCTTGCCCAGTTGCACCAGTTGCGCGGTCGCATCGGCCGGGGAGCCCACAAAAGCTACTGCATCCTCATGCTCGATGCCGAAAATGCCGAAGCCGCCTCGCGGCTGCGCATCCTGGAGGAGACCCGCGACGGCTTCCGCATCGCCGAGGCCGATCTGGCCATCCGCGGGCCCGGCGAAGTCCTCGGCACCGCCCAGAGCGGTCTGCCCGATCTGAAATTCCCCGAATTTCTCACCGACCCCGCCCTGCTCCAGCAGGCGCGGGAACTGGCGAAAGCCCACCTCGCAGGGAAGACCGGTCCGGGATAGCCAGCCTCACGGCTCCTGCCGTGCCTGCGCCTCGGCCTCCAGTCGCTGCTGCAGGCGCGGCTTTTCGCCGCTCAGCCTGCGCTCCCAGCGGCGGAAGAATTGCTTCGTGGCGATCACCATGCAGAGAATGCCGTATTTCAGCGCCTTCTTGAAGCTGATCGAGCTGCTGTCCTCCTCGTAGCGCGTCGGGCAGGTGATCTCGCACGTGCCGTAGCCCTGGTCCACCGCCGCGACCAGCAGGTTGTTGTCGAAGATGAAATCGTCGCTCAGCCCGTGGAAATCGATGCTCTCCAGCAGCCGGCGCGAGTAGGCCCGGTAGCCCGTGTGGTACTCGGTGTGCCGGCGGCCCAGGCAGAAATCCATGTAGTTCGTGATGAACCAATTCGCCAGATACTTCCACACCGGCATCCCGCCCGACAGCGCGCCGCGGCCCGACGTGCGCGAGGCCAGCACCAGATCGTAGGTGCAATCCAGCAGCAACATGCCCGCCATCGCCGGGATCAGCTTCGGCGAATATTGATAGTCCGGGTGCAGCAGGATCACGATGTCCGCCCCCGAGTCCAGCCCATACTGCAGGCACTTCTTCACATTGCCGCCGTAGCCGAGATTCGGGTTGTTCACATGCACCTCAATGCCGATCTCCTTCGCGATCTCAACTGTACGGTCTCGCGAGCAGTCGTCGCTCAGGATGATGAAGTCCGCGATTTCACGCGGGATCTCCGCCACGGTTTTGGCGAGAGTCTTTTCGGCGAAATAGCCGGGCATGACGACGGCGACTTTTTTTCCTTGGAGCATGGCGGGATGAATGGGCAATGAGACGCCGCCGGCCATTCCTCAACTTCCCGACCGGAGACGGCGGGGACCATGGGGAACGATTCCCCCCTGCGCAAGGCGGAAAAACACCCGTCATCCCCGTCCGATTTGACAGCCCCGATCCCCGGCCGACCATGCCAGGCGGCCATATCACTGCTCCCGTCGTCGCGAAAAAGCCCCGCCTCCCATGCGCCATCCCGCCCGCCCCGGTCTCTCCGGTCTCGTCCGTCGCCTCGCTGTTCCGGCCCTGGCCGTGGCACTGGCCGGCTGCGCCACCGCTCCCGCCACCAGCCCGCAGGCCTGGCAGCCGAATCGCACCGTCTCCGTCGTCGTGGCTCCCTACTGGCGCGAGTTTCCCCCCGATGCCGCCGGCCTCGGTGTGATCCCCCAGCGCACCCTGGCCCGCGGCACCCGCGTGCGCCTGCTGCGTCACCACTTCGGCTTCGCCGAGGTCCAGCTCGACACTCTCGAGCGCGGCTGGCTGCCCCGCGGCATGCTGGAGCGCTGAGTCCCGCGCCTCACTCCGACTTCAGCCCCACCGTATTCACCGCGATCACCCGGTAGCGGTGCGCTTGGCCCGGCTTCGCGGTCTCGTCGGTGTATTCCATCCGCACCAGCGGCGCCAGCGGCGTGTCACTGTATTGCAGACCCTGGAATATCGGCCGGCCAAACGGATTCTTCCCCTCCTTCGGCACCGTCGCGATCACCTCGCCATCGCGCTCGATGATGAAATGCGCGAGCCCGCTCTCCAGATCGGCTTCCGCCGACCACGTCAGCGTGCCGTCCTTCACCACCGGAGCCCCCGGAGCCGGCGGAGGCGTCGTGTCGGCCACCGCCGTGTCCGTCACATACTGCCGCCAGGCCGCCGCCACCGCCGTGTTCGGCAGCCACACCGCCTTCGATGCGTCGCCGGCAAATTCGTTCGCCGGCTTCGCCTCCACCGACAGCAGCGGTGCCAGCCAGGCCTCGCCCGTCGGCATCGGCTTCAGCGGGTCGCCCGCCGTCTCCGGCAGACGGGCCGACAGGATCGCATCCAGCCACGGGATCGCCAGATAGCGCTGGTTGCCGCACTCGTGGGCGCTCAGCGGATCGACCGCCACCCCGATCAGCGCACCCTTCGCCCGCATGGCGGTGAAAAATGCCTCGTTCGACGGCCACACCCCTGCGAATCGTCCCTCCTTCACCGTCACCCCTTCCTTCGTCCCCGGATTGCACATCACCGGCACCCCCAGCGCCCCGTCCGGGATCGTGTGCGGCTGGATCGTCGCCCGGTCCGGGTTCGGCGTCAGCAGCGGCACCCCCGAGCGCAGCCAGGCCGCCGCCACCCGGTCCGGATGCAGCAGCGTCATGCCTCCCGCCCAGTGACCGCCACCACTGTGGCCCCACAGCGCCCACGGCACCCGAGCCAGCTCCGGGTGCCCCGACTGCGCCCCCAACTCGGCCAGCGCCTTTTGAAAAGCCGCTCCCGATCCATTCCGCGGGTCACACCACTTCTGGCAATCCGCCCCCTCCGGCTGCTCGTAGGATGGCGACACCAGCGCGCAGGCATGCTTCCGCGCCAGCGCCTGCCAGTGCAGATCGTGCGCCCCCGTCTGACCCGACTTGCACGAGCCCTCGCCACAGCCGTGCTGGTGGACGATCACCCCGCGCAGCGACTTCACCCCCGGCGGCACCCAGGCCGTGTAAGTGACCGGAAAGATCAGCCCGTCCGGCGCCGTCGACGCCTCGTAGCGTACCCGGTGGTAGGGCGGCTCCACCGGCGGGATCTGGTCGTAGGGCGGCAGCGGCGCCGCCGAGACACCCGACCACGAGGCCGGCCACAGCACCAGAGCGAGCAGGGAAAGAAGACGCGTATGCATGTCGGTATCCTCAGGCTTTCTGGCTTCCGAAGTTCCCCAGCTTCTCCCGCAGCACCATCTCCAGATAGCCCCGGTATTCCGGACTCTTCGTGTCCGCGATGACCCGCTCGAACTGCGCCTGATCAATAAAGCCCTTCGCGAACGCGATCTCCTCGATGCACGCGATCTTGTAGCTCTGCTGATTCTCGATCGTCGCGATGTAGTGGCTCGCCTCCAGCAGACTCTGCGGGGTCCCGCTGTCCAGCCACGCGATGCCCCGGCCCAGCGGCTCGCACCGCAGCTTGCCCTGCTGCAGGTAGGACACATTCAGGTCCGTGATCTCCAGCTCCCCGCGCGCCGACGGCTTCAAGTTCTTCGTGTACTCCACCACATGCCGGTCATAGACATACAGCCCCGGCACCGCGTAGTGGCTCTTCGGCTGCTTCGGCTTCTCCTCCAGACTCAGCACATTGCCCTCCCCGTCGAACTCCACCACCCCGAACCGCTCCGGGTCCCGCACCGGATAGCCGAACACACACGCCCCCTCCGCCTGCGCCAGCGCCCGGCGGAAGAAGTCCAGCTTCCCGTAGAAAATATTGTCCCCCAGGATCAGCGTGCACGGGTCCCCCCCGATGAATTCCTCCCCGATCAGGAAAGCCTGCGCGATGCCCTTCGGCTCCGGCTGCACCGCGTATTGCAGATTGAGCCCCAGATTGCGCCCATCCCCCAGCAGGGCCTCGAAAGCCGGCGTGTCCTTCGGCGTCGAGATGATGAGGATGTCCCGGATCCCGCCCAGCATCAGCGTCGAGAGCGGGTAATAGATCATCGGCTTGTCATAGACCGGCAGCAGTTGCTTGCAGGCCACAAGTGTGAGCGGATACAGACGCGTGCCGGCGCCGCCGGCGAGGATGATGCCTTTCATGCTGATTGCTGGGATGGGGTGAGCAGGGAGTGAAAGAGAAAACGAGAGGGAGGATGCGTCAGTGCCTGTACGGACCCGCGCCCGAATGTCGGGACAGATCCCACACAGCCCGGTCGCCTGCCAAACGAAAAAGGTCCCGGACGACCCCGACGAAACCACAGAATGGCCAATTGCCAACTCCGCCCATCCCCGCCGCAACCTCGTCCCCGCCGCCCGGATTTCCGATCCAACCCTCTTTGATCGGCGATCCAACCCTGTCTCATCGGATTGGCCGCCCAGTCGTACGGGCCTTGGCTCAGGCTTCTCGAAGCGATTGGGGCTGAAGTCCAAGCGCCATTTTTCACGGCAGGCCGGCGTTCCGCGCTCGACGAAACGCACGCGATCACCCACCCCCGGCAGTCGCGCCAAGAAGCAGGCCGAAGTCTCTCTCGTGCGCTCGTCGGCTGCGGAATACCTGACTTTTGCAGCAGCAGGCGGCGACTCGGAAGCCAGCGTGGAGATGCGGTATGTGGATAAGAATATCTGGCCGACGCAGAGGATGATGACCGCGCTCTACGATGTCTCCATCCCGGCCATCAACAACACCCCGACACCGGCGCGAGCCACACACCCCCCGCGCTCCGCGGTCTCACGAGCCGAGGGTGCCGAGGATCAGGGCGGTGCGGGCGAGGATCCAGGCGCCGAGGGCGATGAGCAGGCAGGTCATGCCGAGACGGACATTCCGCAGCTTGGCCTCGAGGACGAGGGACTTGGAGTGGATCTGCCCGAGGACGGAGCGCTTCACGGCGTCGTTCGACTGCTGGCTGAAGAGATCGGCATACTCATCGGCGGGGATGGAGGCGATCTGACCGGTGAAGTAGAGATTCGGGTGGTGATTGGCTCCGGCGGTCTTGCGAATGGCACGGGGAAAGGCGGCGGCGATACCGCGGCCGAAGGCGAGACACATGGCGATGAGGAACACGCCGTAGAAGCCAAGAGCGATCCACTCAGAGGGGGCGGGGCCACCGGACCGGGTGAAATCGACGCCGGCACCCAGATTGACCATGATGCCGATGAGGATGGCCGAGGTGCTGAGGGTGATCTGGGCCTTCATATCGGCTCGATTGATCTGCTGCTCGATGTCGAGGTAGAGCATGTAGATGAGCCGGGTGACGTCGACCTGGGTGTCCTTGACCAGCAGGGTCACGGTCCCCAGCAGCGAGGCGGCGGAGGTGGTCGGCTCTCGATCCGGCTTTTCAGGTGAGGCGGATGGGGTATCGGCAGGCTCCATGGCGAGCGATGCCTATAGGATGAATCGCCCGGAAGACAAGAACATGGCGAATTTGTTACACAGGCCGCCCGCCGTGGGCACGCATTTTCTAAGCTTTGGCCGCCAGCCGGGTGAGACGCAGCTTTTTGTCGTGGTGCGTGGTGGCGACGCGGAGGCCGTCGGGATGCAGGGACATGCCACGGGCGGTATTCGGCAGGGCGAAGACGTGGTAGGGCTTTTCGTCGGCGGGCTTCCAGAAATCGAGGTGGCCCTTGGCGCCGCCGAGACAGCCGACCAGAAAGCCGTCGGGGTGCTCGCAGAGGCTCCAGATGCGCTCACTGGTGACGCCCTCGGTGACGTGGTTCCGCAGGATCTTGCCGCTCTCCCACTCGTAGCGCAGGGCGATGGGCTGCTGGACGTTGCCGAGGGGGTTGGTGGCCTTGTGGAGGCCGCCAGCGATGAGGGTCTTGCCGTCGGGGCTGAAGGCGAGGGCGCGGACGCCGCCGTAGTGGACGCCCTGGCCGTCGTTGAAGGAATGCAGCTCGGCGGCGTCGAGAGTGCGGACGACCTTGCCGGTGGCGACCTCCCACTGGTGGATTTTCCCCTCCAGATCGCCGGCGAGGAGCCACTGGCCGGAGGGGTGGAAGAGGACGCTGTAGATATCGAGGGCGGGGCCGGTGAACTCGCGCACCTTGGAGCCGTCGGCGACGGACCAGAGGCGGGCGATGCGGTCATTGCCGCCGCTGGCGAGGAGCTTGCCGTCGGGGCTGAGGGCGAGGGAACGGATCCAGCCCTGATGGGCCTTCACCCGGCGCGCGGGTTTGGGCGCGGCCTCGGCGGCGGGCCAGAAGATGATGGAGTCGTCGCCGCCGGCGCTGATCAGGGTCTGGCCGTCGGGGGTGAGGACGAGGTCGAAGATCCACGAATCGTGCCCGGCGAGGGTGGCCTGGCCCTCGCCGGCGAGGTCCCAGCGGTAGATGAGCCGGTCCTCGGCGGTGGCGAAGACGCGCCCGCCGGCGGGATCGAAGCGGCAGGCCATGAGCGGCGCCCCGGCGGCGAACTCCTGCGCCACGTGGGCCTGTTTGGGATCGGCAGCCATCGCGGGAGACGGGTCAGATGAGGAGGTCGTCGATGGGATGGTGGGCGGGATCGGCCATCGGGGTTTTCTGCCCGGCGACGGTGAAGTGGCCGGAGCTCTTCAGCCCGAGGGCGGCGAGGTAGGTGTGGAAGAGGTCGCCGCCATCGACTTCGCCCTCGGTGACCTCGGTGCCGTTGGCATTGGTCGCGCCAAAGACGGCCCCGCGCTGGATGCCGGCGCCGCCGAGGCAGATGCTCCAGGCATTCCCCCAGTGGTCGCGGCCGTAAGTGGCATTGATCCGCGGGGTGCGGCCGAACTCGGAGAGCACCACAATGAGGGTGTGGTCGAGCAGCCCGCGATCGTAGAGATCGCCGACGAGAGTGGCGAAGGGGCCGTCGAACTCGCCGATCTGCTCGAGGTGGAAATTGAAGTTCTCGCAGTGGGTGTCGTAGTTCGAGTGGGACACCTTGACGTAGGTGATGCCGTGCTCGACGAGGCGGCGGGCCAGCAGGCAGTGGCGGCCGAAGTCGTGGGTGCCGTAGCGCTCCTGGTCCTTGGCGGACTCCTTGGTGATGTCGAAGATGTCGCGCTGGCGCATCAGCTCCAGGCCCTGCTCGAAGCTCTGGGTGTAGGCGTCGGTCATGGCGGTGCGGCGGCGGGAGAGGAAGCGCTCGTTGAGTTTGCGGCGGAAATCGTTGCCGGTGAGCGAGGCCTCCTCGGCGAGGCCTTGGGGACGCTCGGAGTATTGGAGGGGCTTGCCGCCGCCGAGGGCGACGCTGCCGTATTTCGGCCCGAGATAGGCGGAGTCGGCGTTGCGTCCGCCGGCGCCGTTCGGGGTGATGACGATGTGCCCGGGCAGGGAGCTGGCGGTCTCGGCCTGCTCGGCGATGGCCTTGGACACGACGGCGCCAAGCACGGGGTAATCCTGGGCCGGGGTGCGGCGGCGGCCGGTGGACATGAGGTAGGCGCCCTTGCCGTGGTCGCCTTCCCTGGTGTTGATGCTGCGCACGACGGCGAGGTGGTGCATGATCTGGGCGGTCCGGGGCAGCAGCTCGGAAATATGGAGGCCGGGCACGGAGGTGGGGATGGCGCGGAAGGGGCCGCCGGTGTCGGTGCCGGGCTTCGGGTCCCAGGTCTCGAGCTGGGAGGCACCCCCGTGGAGGTCGATGACGATCATGCGTTTCTGCTGCCGGTCCATCTCGGCGGCGACGGCCGAGCCGCCGAAGTGGCTCAAGCCGGGCAGGATGGCACCGCCCAGGCCGACGCCGGCGGCGGTGCGGAAGAGGTCACGGCGGCTCAACTCATGATCGGCGGACTGACAGGCATAGCGGCAGGATTTCATGGCGGCGGATGGGTCGGGGCTGGTGGTAAAAGACGGGATGGGATGGATCAGAAGACAAAGCGGAACTCCACCGAGGTGAGCAGCGCCCAGGCGGCGTCGCCGAGCAGGCGGGCTTTCTGGTCGGCGGGGCCCTTTTCGAGGGCGGCGGCCAGCTCAGCCGTCTCGGCGGGGGCTGGCAGTCGTGTCAGGGTGGAGAGGTAGAGCTCCTCGGCCATGGCCTTGGCATCCGGCAGGCCGGCGGCCCGGTTGGCGAGGGCGGAGGCCCAGCCGCGCACGGTGCCTCCGTTTTCGAAGTAGAGCGCCTGCTCGGGGGTGGCGAAAAAGTCGGTCTGGGGCTGGCCGGGCGCGCCGCCGAAGAAGCGGACGAAGGTGGTCTCCTGACCGCGGAGCCGCTCGCGGAAGAGGGCCTCGGCGCCGGCGTCGCGTTCCTTCACCTTGGCGGGATTGGCCTTGTCGGCTTCGGTGAATTTGTTCTTCGTCTCCCACTCGCGGACGGCGCCGGCGCGGAGGGAGTCGATCTGGCTGGTGGCCTGCATGATGGACCAACTCAACTGCTCGGGGCTGAGGGGCAGCAGGTCCATGGCGGCAAAAGAACGGCTCCAGGCAGCGGTGAGGGCGTCGCGGGCTTCCATCTCGGCGCGCTCGGCGGCGGCGATCCGGCTTTGGGCCTCGGCAGCGGCGGTTTCCAACTCCTTGATGCGGGCCGGCAGGCCGGCCAACTCGGCGCGGGTCTTTTCGGTGGCGGTTTTCGCGGCGGCGAGGGCTTTTTCGGCCGAATCGGCCCGGCCTTGGGCCTCGGCGGCGGTCTTCGCGGCGGCGGCGGCCTCGGAGGCGAGCGTTTGGGCGCGGGCGCCAACAGCGGCGGCGGCCTGCTTCACCTGGGCATCGGTCGGCAACTTGGCGGCGGCAGTGGCGGCTTTGGCAGCGGCGGCCTTGAGGGCTTCGGCGGCGGGATTTTTGGCGGCAACGGCTTCCTGGGCCTTGGCGGCCTCGGCCCGGGCGGCGGCGAGGGCCGATTCCTGAGTGGCGAGGGCGTTTGTGGCGTCGGCGAGGGTTTTTTGGAGCGGAGCGGCCTGTTCCCTGGCCTGGGCGACGGCCCGGCTGGCACCCTCGGCGGCCTGTCGGGCGGCGGTAGCGGCCTGGGTCGCGGAATGCCAGGCCAGCGCGGCTTTGGCCTCGGTCACAAGACGGGCGGTATTGAGGGAGGCGATGCGGGTGGCCTCTTTTTGCTTCGCGGCGGCATCAAGGGTGGTCTGTCGGGCGGCGACGGCTTTCTCCGCCTCGGCCAGCTTGGCCTTGGTGGTGGCGATCCGGGTCTGGAGATCGGCGAAGGCCTTGGCTTTCGCCTCCGCGGCGGTACGCTTCGCGGCGAGCTCGGTCTCGGCGGCTTTCAGAGGCTTGGCGGCGGCTTCGGCCCTGGCCTGGAACGTCTTGGCGGCTGCGGTCAGCTCCGGCGTTTCACCGGCTGACGCGAGGGCCTGGGTGACTTCGGCGGCGGCCTCGGCGAGGGCCTGGTGGGTCTCGCGGAGCGGCCGGGCTTTGTCCTCGGCGGCTTTCTGCGCGGCGGCGGCCTCGTCGGCGGCTTTTTTGGCGGCAACGCTGTCGGTTTCGGCCTTGGCGATCTCGGCGGACAGCGGCACCACGGCCACGCTGGTCTCCACGACGGCCTTTTGGGCGACGCGGAAGGCCTCGGTCGCGGCGGTGGCGGCGCGATCCTGCTCGGCGGCGGCCTTTTCCAGGGCCGGGAGGCGCTGGGCCAGTTCCGCGACCAGTTGCGGCGAGGGCGGCGCGGGATCGAGGGAGCGCTGGAAGGCGCGGGTCAGGGCCAGTTCGCGGACGAAAGCCCGCATGTCGAATTTCATCGCTCCGATCTCGCCGGCGAGCAGATCGAGCAGCTCCGGATGGGAGGCGGGGTTGCCCGAGTGATCCAGATCGAGGGGCTCGACCAGACCGCGGCCGAAAACGATGGCCCAGAGGCGGTTGGCGATGTTGCGGCGGAATTGCGGGTGCATTCCCGCGCCCAGCGTCTCGGCGAGCCGGGCGCGGCGGCTGTATTTCGGGATCGGGCGCACCGATTTGTCCTTTTCATTCGGCGCCACCGCCCATTCCGCCCCGGCGGGCTCGACCAGTTCGGCCGATCCCACCAGGCGCGGTCGGGTGGTTCCTCCTGCTTGAGTAAAAACGGACAGATAGTTCAGGTCACCGGACGCCTGTTCGCCGACCACGCCGGGCTTCTTCGTGTCGGGGCGGAACAGGTAGGTGCGGTTGAAAAAGGCCTGCAGGCCGGCGTAGTCGCGCTGCTGGTAGTCATCGACACGGGGATGGTCGTGGCACTGGGCGCAGGCGATGTCCTGGCCGAGGAAAAGCCGGCCGGCATCCTTGGTCAGTGCATTCTGGTCGGCCTCGCGCTCCAGCAGCCAGCGGGCGGTGTGGCGGGTCTTCTCGTCGGATCCGTCGGCGGCGATGAGATCGCGGACGAGGGCATCCCACGGCCGGTTGGCGGCGAAGCTTTCCTCCAGCCAGTCGCGCCACGGACCGGTTTTGGTGTGGGCCTCACCGCGGCGCTCCATCAGCATCACATCGAAGCGCACCGCCATCCACCGGGCGAACTGCCGGTCGGCCAGCAGGGTGTCAACGAGCCGGGCGCGCTTGTCCGGAGCCGGATCGGCGAGGAAGGCCCGCGCCTGGGCGGCGGTCGGGATGGTGCCGTGCAGGGCGAGCCAGGTGCGGCGGAGAAACTCGGCGTCGCCCGCCAGACCGGCCCGGCCGGCCGGCTGGCCCTGCTCCAAGAGCGCGTCAATGCGGGCGTGGAGCGGCTCGGGACCGGCACCGCGGAGCCCGGCAAAGGGCACGAGGCAGAGCCATCCGGCCAGAAAGGGGATCGGCGACAGAAATCTCATGGGAGACGGTGGGAGACCGGGAGGGACGGCTGCCAAGTTGGTCGCGAAAGCCGCTCATGGCGAGCGGGTTCCGCCTGACGAGCCGCGCGCATTCGCGCTTGGCGCGGTTGCGCGATCAAACAGGGTTGCCTCTCCGATCTAACCGGGTTGCTTCGGCGATCTAACCCTGTTCGATCGGAATCGCGGCCTGTTTTTCCGCCTCCCAGGCGGCGTCCATCTGCTCCAGGCTGGCGGCTTCGAGGCTCAGACCCTGGTCGCGCAGGCGCCGCTCCACGGCCTGGAAACGGCGGACGAATTTCGCATTGGCATGGTGCAGCAGCAGCTCGGGCTCCATGCGCTGCTTGCGGGCCAGATTGACGACGGCAAAGAGGAGGTCGCCGATTTCCTCCGCCACGCGGCCGGCCTCGCCCGAGGCGAGGGCACCGGCGACTTCATCGGTCTCCTCGCGGATTTTTCCCAGCACGGGCGTCAGGTCGCCATCGGGCCAGTCGAAGCCGACGCGGGCGGCCTTTTTCTGGAGCTTGGCGGCATTGACCAGGGCGGGCAGGCCTTCGTTGGCTTTGCCGAGGTAGGGCTTCGGCGGCTCGTTGCCGGCGGAATCCTCGCCCTTTTCGGCCCGCTTGATCCGATCCCACTGCCGCAGCACGTCGGTGGCGTCCTCGACCCGGCTCTCGCCGAACACGTGGGGGTGGCGGCGGATCAATTTGTCGCCGATGGCGCGGGCGATGGTGTCGAGGTCGAAGTCGCCGCGTTCCGAGGCGATCTCGGCATGGAAAACGGGCTGGAGCAGGAGGTCGCCCAACTCGTCGACGATGGCATCGCGGTCGCCGGACCGGACCGCCTCCGCCACTTCATAGGCTTCCTCAATGAGGTGCGGGAGCAGCGACTCGTGGGTCTGCTCGGCATCCCACGGGCAGCCGCCGGGGGCGCGGAGCCGGTGCATGATGGCGCGCAGCCGGTCCACGGGCGGCAGGTGGTCGAAGTCGTCGGCGACGCCAAAGGCGGGAGCTTGCATGGCGGCGACCTTGGGGCGGGAGGCGGTGGCTTTCCAGCGAAAATCCGGTCACGGGGCCGCATCGGCCGATCCACGCTCGAAGGTGGCGACCGGTCCGAGCCGTCCGTAGGCATCGACGGCGCGGATGGCGAACGCATCGATGTCGCTGAGGCTTTCGAGTGCGACGAGCCGGTCGTCGCCGCGGCGCTGGGCGACGGTGCGCCAGGTCGGGGAGGTCTTTCCTTTGGGCTTTCCATCCTCGTGCCGGCCGGTCTGCACGACCCACCATCTCGCGGCGGAGACCGGGCCGTCCGCAGGCATCCAGGTGAGGCGCCACTCGGTGCGGCCGGTTTCGTTGCCATTCTCATCGAGCACCGGCGCCTCGGCGAGGCTGATCGATGCGGCTCGGGGCAGGGACCGAGCGGGGTCATCCATGGGCGCCAGCCACGGGCTGGGCGGGGGCACGGCGCGGTCGGGGTAGACTTCCCTGGTGATGAGATTCCGGATGCCACCCCGGTTCGAGGCGAAGGCCTCCCAGCGCCAGTGGAGCTGGCCGCTGCCGGCTGATTTCCCCAGGTAGTCGCGGGTCTGGCGGATCTGGGAGAAGATTTCATTCACTCCGCGCCCGTCGGCTTCCCCACCCGTGCCAATGCGGCTGGAGGCAATGCCGGGCCAGAGGTGGCGTCCGAGCGGGTTTTCATCCTGCCACCAGCGGAACAGGTCGGTGAAACTCTGCGGCCCTCCGGATTTCCAATAAAGCTGGGGCGAGAGGTAGTCGACCCAGCCTTCCTGGAGCCAGCGACGGGAGTCGGCGAAGATCTTGTCGTAGGCATCCATGCCGTCGATGCCGGGCGGGTGTCCCGGCCGCCAGATGCCGAAGGGGCTGATGCCGAGGCGGACCCATGGCTTGGTCCGATGGATCTCGCGGCTGAGATCGCGGATGAGGCCGTTGACGATCTCGCGCCGCCAGTCCTCGCGGCTGAGTGGTCCCTCGGGCCGGTCGAGGCCGGCACCGAGGCGGTAGCGAGTCCAGTTATCCTCGTCGTCAAAGGTGGCTTCGGCACCCTTGGCCGGGTAGGGGTAGAAATAGTCGTCCATGTGGACGGCATCGATGTCGTAGCGGCGAACGACATCGGTGACGGCGGTGACAATACGGGCGCGAACAAATTCCGACGAGGGATCGAGCCAGAGCAGCCGGCCCACCGGCCTGACCAGCCAGGGATACTGCCGGGTGATGTGGTCCTCGGGCATCACGGGCCCGTAGGTCCCGGTGGCGGCGCGGAAGGGATTGAACCAGGCGTGCAGCTCGAGGCCACGGGCATGGGCCTCGGCCACGGCAAAGGCGAGCGGATCCCAGTGGGGCTCGGGGGCTTTTCCCAGCTCTCCGGTCAGGTAGTAGGACCAGGGCTCCAGCGGGGAATCGTAGAAGGCGTCGCACATGGTGCGCACCTGGAGCACGACGGCATTGAAATGGAGCCGGGCGGCGCCGTCGAGGATCTCGCGGAGCTCGGCCTGCTGGGTCTCCACGGGCAGGCCGGGCTTGGACGGCCAGTCGAGATTGTAGACGGTGGCGATCCACAGGCCGCGAAATTCGCGGACAGGCTCGGAGACCTCTGGGGTCGTTGCGTTCGGGGTCGGTCGCCACCCTTCCTCGGCCCGGCCCGGGAGGGCGGCCGCGACGGCGAGCGACAGCAGCGGATTCCAAAGCCATCGGGCTTTTGTAATCGAAATCTGAGGCATTCTGGTGTTCACTGGTTCCTGTCACCCCCGGAGGACCGGGACTGATCTCCACTTAGAAACAACCTTATCATGCCATGAGCACCGTATTAATCATCCTCGCGATTGCCATTCCGGTGGTGTTGGTCATTTTCGTGATCGGCCTCTACAACGGCCTCGTCCAACTCCGCAACCGCTACAAGAACGCCTTTTCCCAGATCGACGTGCAGTTGAAGCGGCGCCACGACCTGATCCCGAACCTGGTCGAGACGGCCAAGGCCTTCATGACTCACGAGCGCGAGACGCTGGAAGCCGTGATCCAGGCCCGCAATCAGGCGGAGAGTGCCCGCCAGCGGGCCGGGGCGAACCCGGGCGACGCCTCCTCGATGCAGGCGCTGGTGCAGGCGGAGAGCGGCCTCGGCGGCGTGATGGGCCGGCTGTTTGCCCTGTCCGAGAGCTACCCGGATCTGAAGAGCAACCAGAACATGCTGCAATTGCAGGAGGAGCTGACCTCGACCGAATCGAAGGTGGCCTTTGCCCGGCAGGCCTACAACGACTCGGTGATGCACTTCAACAACAAGATCGAGATGTTCCCCTCGAACCTGCTGGCCGGTCCCTTCGGCTTCGTGCCGGCGACCCTGTTCGAAGTGAGCGATGACCGGGAGCGCGAGGCGGTGAAAGTGTCGTTTTGATGGGAACTCACCCAAGGTAGTCGGATCGCCAACGAGTTGAAAGCTTGCTCAAAGCTGCCAATTTTTATTCAGGATCGAGCCTGCAAACCATGCTGCCTGTGGGAGGAGAATCGATGACATCCTTCCCTGCATTTCAAACGGGCGGGTCCCTTTTGGTCCGTGTGGCTTGCGCCGGGCACTGGGCCTGAATCGAAACGATCCCGGAACCATTGGATTTGGATCGGCGCGCGCGCTGATTACAACGAGTTGCTGAAAGGAAGCCTGCAAAAGTCCCGCCCGATTCCCCCGTCTCTCCCCATGGACTTCTTCGAGCATCAGGAACAAGCGCGGCGCAAATCGCATGTGCTGGTCCTTTATTTCATCCTGGCCGTCATCGGCATCATCGTGTCGATCTACGCGGTCGTGTTCGGCGTGCGGCTGTTCACGGAGCAGCAGACGGACCTGACGCAGATCTGGGATCCCGAGATGTTCGCCATTTCCGCGCTCGCGACGCTCGGAGTGATCCTGGCGGGGACCGGCTACAAGACACTCCAGCTCAGTGCCGGCGGGGCGGTGGTGGCCAAGGAACTGGGAGGGCGCAAGCTCGACCCGAACACGACGGACTACCACGAGCGGCGGCTGGTCAACGTGGTGGAGGAGATGGCGATCGCCTCGGGCGTGCCTGTGCCGGAGATCTATGTGATGGACGACGAAAACGCCATCAATGCCTTTGCCGCCGGGCGCTCCACCAGCGACGCGGTGATCGGGGTCACGCGGGGCTGCATGAAGCTCCTCACCCGCGACGAACTGCAGGGGGTGATCGCCCACGAGTTCTCCCACATCCTGAACGGGGACATGCGGCTGAACCTGCGGCTCATCGGCCTGCTGTTCGGCATCCTGTTCATCGCCATGATCGGGCAGCTGATCCTGCGGGGCGCGGCGAATGGGGCGCGGCACACGCGCAGCAAGGAAGGCGGCGGGGCGGCCCTGTTCATCCTGCTGCTCGGCCTCGCGCTGATGCTGATCGGATATGTGGGCCTGTTTTTCGGCAAGCTGATCAAGGCGGCCGTGTCGCGGCAGCGGGAGTATCTCGCCGATGCCTCGGCCGTCCAGTTCACCCGCAATCCCGACGGAATCGCCGGCGCCCTGATGAAGATCGGCGGCCTCAAACACGGCTCCCGCATCCGCAATCCCATGGCCGAGGAGGCCAGCCACCTCTTTTTTGGAAATGCCCTCGGCGGCTCGCTGATGGCGACGCACCCGCCGCTGACTGACCGGATCCGCCGGCTGCTGCCGCACTGGAAAGGGGAATTCTCCCAGGCTCAGTTGCCCGACATTTCGCCCAGCGAGGATGAGCGCCAGCGCGAGCGGCGCGGGCGCGGGGCAGCGACGGCTCCGGTGTCTGATTTCGTCGGCGGCGGAGAGACGGTGATCCAACTGTCGGAGGACGAAGCCTTTGCCAGTCTGGAGAAAGTCCATCCCGAGCAGGTGGATCTCGGCCAGAGCCTGCATGCCGGCTTTCCCGCCCACTGGCTGGAGGCCGTCCACAGCGAATCGGGCGCGCAGGCGATGCTCTTCGCCCTGCTGCTGGCTCAGGACGACGAACTCCGCGGCCAGGAGCTGAGCCGGTTGCGGGAGGCGACTGACGAAAACACCTACCTCGCCACGGTCCGGCTTCATCGCGAAGTGGCTGGGCTGCACTCGTCGGCCAAACTGGCGCTGGTCGATCTGGCGATCGGCTCGATGCGCCATTTCTCGCCCGATGAGTATCAGCGGTTCCGCTCGATCGTGGAAAACCTGATGGCCAGCGACCGGCAGATCAATCTCTTCGAATTTACCCTGCAAAAGGTGATCCGCCGTCACCTGGACATTTACTACGGCCACGAGAATCCGCTCCGCATCCGGTATCGGAAAATCGATGCGCTCCAGGAGGATGCCGCCGTGCTGCTCTCGACGATCGCCGCTCTCGGCCACCACGGGGACGCGGAGGCGGCGCGGGAGGCCTTCCGGCACGGGGCTTCCCAGATCGAAGGTCAGACCTGGGCGACGCTTTCGCCCCTGCCGCTGGAGCAGTGCGGCCTCGAACGGATCGACGTGGCGCTGGATCGCTTCGCCCAGGGCACCCCCCTGGTGAAGCGCCAGATCGTTCATGCGTGCGGCCGGGCCGTCATGGCCGACGGGCGGGTGACCAGCGACGAGGCCGAGCTGATCCGGGCCGTCGCCGATGCGATCGGTTGCCCGATCCCGCCCTTCGTGAAGACGGCCGCCTGATCGGGCGGGCTATTTTTCAATCAAATAGTCACCGATGGCGACCGCTCCGAGGCCGCAGGTGAAGAAGGTGGCGAGGGCGTCCTCAACGGAGTGGACGATCGGCTTGCCCATCACGTTGAAGCTGGTGTTCAACACCACGGGCACGCCGGTCCGTTGGTGAAACGCCGAGACGAGGGCGTGAAAGCGCTCGTTCCACTCCCGCTTCACCGTCTGGAGCCGGCCGGTGCCATCCACGTGGACCACCGCCGGGATGAGGCCGGCCATCTCGGACCGGACTTTCAGGGTGCGCTCCATGTAGCGGGTCTCCTGGTAATCCTCGAAGTAAGCCGGCCCGTGCTCGTGCAGGATGGACGGGGCAAAGGGCCGGTAGGCCTCGCGGAATTTCACCAGCTCATTGATCTTGTCCTTCATCCCCGCCGGACGGGGGTCGGCGAGGATGGACCGGTTGCCCAGGGCCCGGGGACCGAACTCGGCCCGTCCCTGGAACCAGCCGACGATCTTGCCCTCGACCAGCAGATCCGCGACCGCCTCATGGATCGTGCCAGGCAGGTGGCGCAGCTTGCCCAGACCGCCGAAGCGCTCGACGTGGGCGAGGGTTTCACGGGAATACTCGGAGCCGAGGTAGGGCGTGGCCACCGATGCTGAGAAAGGGCGCCCCGGATGATCCGCCTGCCAGGCCATCAGCGCGGCACCGACCGCATTGCCATCGTCCGCCGGAGCCGGCGGCACGTGAAGCGCCTCGAAGGGGGAGCGGGCCAGAATGGTGCCGTTGAAGGATGAATTCAGCGCGCAGCCGCCCGACACGATGAGATTCTGCGAAAGCCCCCGGCGGTAGAGCCAATCGAGCAGTTGCTCCATCCACTCCGCGAAGACCCGCTGGCCCGTGTGCGCGAGATCGGCCGCCTCATCGGGAGAACTGCCCTCGGGGCGGACATGGGCGGCGAGCTGGCGATGGATCTCCGTCAGGCGCTTGCGGCCGGCATGGATCAGGGCGCCGTCCTCGACCCGGTAACAACTGCGGAAAAGCCGCGCGATCTCCTCATTGAACTTCCCGTAGGGCGCCAGTCCCATCACCTTCCATTCCTCACCCTTCACCCAGTCGAATCCACACAGCTGCGTGAGCTCCTTGTAGAAGAAGCCCAGACTGGCCAGACCCTTGTTCTTCCGGATCAGCTTCACCTGACCATCGCGGTAGTGAAAGTAAGCCAGCGACGAGGTCTCGCCCAGTCCGTCCACGACCATGCAGACGGCCTCGTCGAAGGGGCTGCCCGCGCAGGCATAGACCGCATGGGTGTCGTGATGCGGAAAATGGCGGAAACGCAGCCGCGTCGAGCCGAAGTCCTGCCGCAGCCGGAAAGCCAGATTCGAGCCGGTCTCGGCCTGCTTCATCTGCATCACCTGCATCCAGGCCATCAGATATTGCTTGAGCTGGAAGCCCGTCATGCGGCTGGCGCCCGGCGAGTAGATTTTCTCGCGATCGTAGAGGTGCACGATGTATCCCAGATTGATGAGATGGTGCATCGTGCGGCTCCAACTGGTGCCCACCACGAACTCACCCTCCGGATCGCCGTATTGCTCGATCAGGTCGACGATGCGGATGGGATGATCCGGCGCACAGCCGAAGGCCCGCTTGTCCTGGAGGTACCGCTCCGCGCCCTCGGCAAAGACCAGTTCGCCCGCCCCGTTCACGATGGCGATGGCGGGATCGTGAAACGTGGTGGCCAGTCCGATGTAGGTCTTTCTATCCGCGGATTGCATCGCGGAGAATACATGCGAATCCCCGATCGCGAGCGGCGATTTCGACCGCCCTTTTGCCGGGTGGCAGGCCGGTCACTTCGGCTCGGCGGCGGCGGCGGGCGGGGCCGTTTCTCCGGCTTCGGGCGCCACCTTGAAGCTCTGGTTGCGCCGCCAACGCTCCAGCAGGCGCTGCGCCTCCTCCCGCTGCGGTTCGGTGAGCAATTCCCGCGCCTTGGGCAGGTAAACCTCCTCCAACAACTGGCGGTCCCGGGTCAGGTAGTCGCGCCGCAGCTCCCAGCGGGCTGCCAGAGCCTCGTCCACCAGCGGACGGAAGGCCGCGCGTTGTTCGTCGGTCAGCTTCAGTTGATTGGCCAAATGATTGGCGACGAATTCCCGTGACCGGTCGGTCTTCCAGCCCTCGCTCAGCGGGACCACCCGGATCAGCACGAACAGCAGGGTCAGAAAGCCGAGACCGAAGCCGAGGCCGAAGACCGCGACCACACCACAGCCGGCTTTTACCTTGGGAGAGAGCATCGTGGGCATCGGAACAGTCAGGGTAGCGTCACCGGCAGCCAGTCGGACAATTGCGTCACCACCGACTCCGCACCCGCCGGCAGGGAAAAGCCATGCAGCAGCCCGACGGCGAGCAGCGTGACTGTGAGAACGGGCGTCAAACCCCACGCGGTCCCCCAGAGCCA
This sequence comes from Verrucomicrobiales bacterium, assembly GCA_016795505.1. Classification (GTDB taxonomy): domain Bacteria; phylum Verrucomicrobiota; class Verrucomicrobiia; order Verrucomicrobiales; family DEV007; genus JAEUHH01. The sequence continues at coordinate 52,810 of JAEUHH010000120.1, forward strand.
GCGGCCGAACAGATCCACCACCCCCTCGGATTCCGCCCGCGCCTGCCGGATGCGGGCCAGCAGTCGCGTCTCGAATCCGAAATCGGCGTCGCTCCCGGTCCGATGCTCCCGGGCCAGGGCGATCAGCTCCTCGTAGGCGTTGTCTGGGTGTTTCATGGTAACAAATGGGGAAAAAATCAGCGCCGGGTCTCTCCAAACAGGCGGTCGTGCCATTCCCGGAGCCGTTGCCGCGCCCGGAAGGCCCGGACTTTCACGTTGGCCTCGCTCCAGCCGGTGAGCGCCGCGGTTTCCTTGACGCTTTTCTGCTCGAGATCGATGAGCGTGACGACGAGCCGGTCCTTCTCCGGCAGGTGTTCCAGGAGTCGCTGGACCACCTCCCAAGCCTCCCGCTGTCGCCGGATCGCGTCGCCTTCGGCATCGGCCGCCGAGCGGATGGGCAGTTCCTCCACCAGCACTTCCAGATCCCGCCGCTGACGATGCCGCCGGAGATGATCGTAGCAGGTCCGGATGGCGACCCGCATGATCCAATGCTCGAAAGGCGCATCGCCCCGGTAGCGACCCAGACCGCGCCAGACGCGGATGAAAACCTCCTGCTCCAGATCCTCGCGTTCGTGCGCGCCCCGGGCGAAACGCCCGACCATCGCCGAGACCCGGCCCCGATACCGGACCGCCAGACGGGCAAAGGCAGCGTCGTCGCCCCGCAGGGACGCCTGGATCCATTCGTTTTCATCGTCCTCCGGCACGGATGGGGTTTGTTGGGCAAAAGCGGCATCGGTTCGGCCGGCGACCCGCCCTTCCCGGAGTCCGGGCGACCCGTCGGAAGGGCACGAGGCGGCTGAAGACATAGTCGGCGCCGGTGGCTCCGGCGTTACACAAAAAAACCGGGGACCGGCGCGGTGCCAAGTCCCCGGTTTCTGTTTTGGGGGGAACCAGGGTCCTACCGGTGTGCAAGCCGGGACCTTTCAAGAGATTGTTGTCGCCTCGGGCCGGCCTGTGACAGCCATCCGAGTCATCACCCAGCCCGGCCATCCCAATGGCGGAGCCCGGTCGAGCAGCGGTAGCAGCAGGAGCCGGAGTCGGCTCGGGCCCTGATTTCGCGGGCTCCCGGGAAAGGCTTTGCGCCGTTCGGTGCCCCCCGTCTGGCATCCGGCACCCGGCAGCGCTCTGCCGGGTCGTTTACTTGGCCGTGGGAAAGAAAAAAGTGCCGCTGACGCCGGGTTGGAGGAACCGTGGAGCATAACCACGACGCCAGCGGCTCCCAGCCCGAAGGCCGGGAAAATTTCGTTGATCATCGATCAACTGACATCTTTGACGCAATCCAAACTAGGAAAGTCACTATCGGAAGAAACTTTTTTTCGGAGCATCGAAAAAAACTTTTCCAAACTCTATTCGGTTGCCCCGGAACCCCCATTTTGGTGGATCCGCTCCAGGATCTTTTCGATCCGCCTGTCGCCGTTCGAGACATTCTCACTGGCCTTCGCCCGCTCCAGAATGCGCGCGATCCGCGCCTCCGATTCCGCAGCGGCATTGCCGTTGGCATTCGCCAGAGTCGCCTCGAAAAGGGCCGCGATCTCGCGCTCCTTCACGGAAAAGGCCTCCTCAGAGTAGGGGATTTCGATGTCGTCAGTCATCCTGGGGCTGGGGTGGGAGGTTAGAGAAGGAGAGATCTGCCTCGCCGTCGCTGAGTTTCAGGTATACGGCCTTGAATCGGTCCATCGCCCGGTAGAGCCGCATTTTCGTGGCGCTGAGCCCGGTGCCGAGCAGTTCCGCCATGTCTTCCAGGCTCATTTCGGACACAAAGCGGAGCATCAGGATCTCCTGATCGTCCTCCTTGAGTTTCCGGATGGCGGCTTGCACCGTTTCCGAAAGATCCAGGATTCCATTCTCCGAGTCGGCGGTCGCCCGGCGCTCCGTCTCATCGAGAGCGGCAGTCGCCTCGAACTCGCCGATTCGCTCCCGGCGAATGGCAAGATTACGGCGGCGGGTGAGGCAGAGATTGTGGACCACGCGGAAAAGCCAGGTTTTGAACAGGGAACGCCCCTCGAATTGATCGATTTTCTGATACAGTCGCAAAAACACGTCCTGACAGGTCTCCTCGGCTTCTTGCACCTGGCCGAGCAGCCGCAGGCAGGTGTGATAGACGAGGCTCTCGTAGCGTTTAAGCAACTCATGGAAGGCTTTGATGCATTCCGGTTTTTCGGCACGACAGAGGGCTACCAACTCCTCATCGGAGAGGTCTTCGAGTCCGGGTGGGTTGGCGGGGTCGGTTGTGGACACGGGCCTGGAGGAAGAGGGCGATCGGGGAATTTAGGCGCGTTCTGACCCTCAAAAGGTCACATTCGGGCAAAAAAAGAGCGTGGGCCCTGCCGGACCCACGCTTTTTTCGATCAATCTCCTCTGGAGCGGAGCGGACTCTGCCGCGTCCGGGAGGCCGCCTCAGTAGCGGTAGGACTCAGGCTTGTAGGGACCCTCGACCGCCACGCCGATGTAGGCAGCCTGATCGGGGGTCAGCTTCGTCAGCTTGGCGCCGATCTTCTCCAAGTGCAGGCGGGCCACCTCCTCGTCGAGGTGCTTCGGCAGCACGCGGACTTCGCCGGGCTGATAGGTCTCGCGATTCTTCCACAGGTCGATCTGCGCCAGCGTCTGGTTGGTGAAGGAATTCGACATCACGAAGCTCGGGTGGCCCGTGGCGCAGCCGAGATTCACAAGGCGACCCTCGGCGAGCATGTAGAGCTGGCGACCGTCTTCGAAGGTGTACTGATCCACCTGCGGCTTCACGTTCATCACCTTCACTCCGGCGAGCTTGTTCAGCGCATCGACCTGAATTTCGTTGTCGAAGTGGCCGATGTTACAGACGATCGCCTGGTCCTTCATTTTCGTCAGGTGCTCCAGGCGGATGATGTCCTTGTTGCCCGTCGTGGTCACGTAGATGTCCGCCCAGCCGAGCGTGTCTTCGATCGTCAGCACGCGGTAGCCTTCCATCGCCGCCTGCAACGCGCAGATCGGGTCGATCTCGGTCACCACCACCTGCGCACCCTGGGCCCGCAGCGCCTGGGCGCAGCCTTTGCCCACGTCGCCGTAGCCGCAGACCACGCCGACTTTGCCGGAGATCATCACGTCGGTGGCGCGCTTGATGCCGTCCACCAGCGACTCGCGGCAGCCATAGAGGTTGTCGAACTTCGACTTGGTCACCGAGTCGTTCACATTGATCGCGGGGACGCGCAGGGTGCCGGCTTTGGCCATTTCATAGAGGCGGTGCACACCGGTGGTGGTCTCTTCGCTGACGCCCTTCCAATCCTTGAGGTACTGGGACCACTTGATCGGGTTTTCCCCGTGTACCCGCTTCAGCAGGTCCTTGATCACCTGCTCCTCGTGGGAACCGCTGGGGCCGTTCACCCAGTCGGAGCCTTCCTCCAGCTCGGCGCCCTTGTGGATCAGCAGCGTCGCGTCACCCCCGTCGTCCACGATGAGCTGCGGACCCGAACCATCCGGCCAGGTCAGCGCGTCGAGGGTGCAGTCCCAGTATTCCTCCAGCGTCTCGCCCTTCCAGGCGAAGACCGGCACGCCCGCGGCGGCGATGGCGGCGGCGGCGTGGTCCTGGGTGGAGAAAATGTTGCACGAGCACCAGCGCACGTCGGCACCCAGATCGCGCAGCGTCTCGATGAGGACGGCCGTCTGGATCGTCATGTGCAGGGAGCCCATGATGCGCACGCCGTCGAGCGGCTTTTGGGCCGCATACTTCCGGCGCGTGGCCATCAGGCCCGGCATCTCATGCTCGGCGATGGAGATTTCCTTGCGGCCGAACTCGGCCAGGGTGATGTCGGCTACCTTGTAGTCGAGCTTGGTGGAGGCTAGGGTGCTCATGATTCAGTTTGTTTGGGTAGTAAATGGTTTCCGATCAAACAGGGTTGGATCGGAGATGAGACAGGGTTGGATCGGAAGACGGGATCACTTGGCGGCGGCCTTCAGCGCGGCGGCCTTGTCGGTGGATTCCCACGTCAGCTCCTTGTCGTCCTTGCCGAAGTGGCCGTAGTTGGTGGACTTCGAGTAGATCGGGCGGAGCAGGTTGAGCTGCTTCACGATGTCGGCCGGCTTGAAGGAGAACACTTTCGTCACGGCGGCGAGGATCTTCGCATCGCTGGTCGTGCCGGTGCCGAAGGTGTCGATGTGGATCGACAGTGGCTTGGGATGGCCGATGGCGTAGGCGAACTGGATCTCGCAGCGCGACGCGAGACCGGCGGCCACCACATTCTTGGCGACCCAGCGGCCCATGTAGGCGGCGGAGCGGTCCACCTTCGACGGGTCCTTGCCCGAGAAGGCGCCACCACCGTGCCGGCCCATGCCGCCGTAGGTGTCGACGATGATCTTGCGGCCGGTCAGGCCGGAGTCACCCTGCGGACCGCCGACGACGAATTTGCCGGTCGGATTGATGAGATACTCGGTTTCGTTGGTCAGGAGGTTCTTCGGCAGCACCTTCTTGATGACCTGCTCGATGCAGAATTTCTCGATCTCCGCGTGCGAGACATCGGCCGCGTGCTGGGTGGAAATGACCACGTTGACGATGCGGCTCGGCTTGCCATCCACATACTCGACGGCGACCTGGGACTTGGCGTCCGGGCGCAGCCACTTCGCGACCTTGCCGGCCTTGCGGATGCGGGTCAACTCGCGGCCGAGACGGTGGGCGAACATGATCGGCGCGGGCATCAGCTCCGGCGTCTCGTCGCAGGCGTAGCCGAACATGATGCCTTGGTCACCGGCGCCCTGCTCGGCCGTCTTCTTGCCCTCCGCCTTCTTCGCGTCCACGCCCTGGGCGATGTCCGGCGACTGGGTGGTGAGGTAGTTGTTGATGAAAATCTTGTCGGCGTGGAAGACGTCGTCGTCATTCACGTAGCCGATGCCCCGGACGGCGTCGCGGATCACCTTTTCGATATTGATCACCGAACCGATCGGCTTCTGGCCGATCTTCGGGATGGTGATTTCGCCGCCCACGACGACGATGTTGCTCTTGACGAAAGTCTCGCAGGCGACGCGGCTCTTCGGGTCCACCTCGAGACAGGCGTCGAGGATGGCATCGGAAATGGTGTCGGAAACTTTGTCGGGATGGCCTTCGCCGACGGATTCAGAGGAGAAAATATAGCTCGCGGACATGGAATGTCGGTTTTTTGGGATTGGATTGAATCGACTAATCGTGATACGTTGATGGATCGCACAACGGTTGCATGTCGTCAATTCTGAAAACTCTCCGGCTCGTCGCCGATCCCACGCGGGTGCGCATCCTCATGCTGTTGCGGGAGGAGGACCTGAGCGTCGTCGAGCTGCAGGAGATCCTGGCCATGGGCCAGTCGCGGATCTCCTCCCAGCTTTCCCAACTGAAGCTGGCCGGCCTCGTGGCCGACCGGCGCTCCGGGAAGAACATCATCTACCGTTTCGAGCCCCCGACGCAGGAGGCGGGGGGGAAAAGCCTGCTGGCCGTGCTCGACCTGGCCGCCGCCGAGCTGCCTGAGATCGCCGCCGACCGGGCCGCCCTGCGGCTCGCGATGCGCAAGCGCAAGGACCGCGTGCGGGCCTATTTCGACCAGTTGGCGGGCAAATTCGGGCGCACCTACTGCCCGGGCCGCTCGTGGAAGGCACTGGGCGAGACCCTGCTGAAGCTGATGCCGCCCATGGTGATCGCCGATCTCGGCGCCGGCGAGGGCACCTTCTCCCAGTTGCTCGCCCAGCGGGCCGAGCGGGTCATCGCGGTCGACAACAGTGAGAAAATGGTCGAGTACGGCACCGCCACGGCGCGGGAGAATGGCTTCACCAATCTGGAATACCGCCTCGGCGACATCGAAGATCCGCCGATCGAGCCGGGCTCGGTGGATCTGGCCTTTTTCAGCCAAGCCCTGCACCACGCGCAGAAGCCCCGCCGCGCCGTCGAGCGTGCCCACGAGATCCTCAAGCCCGGCGGTCGCATCGTGATCCTCGACCTGCTCAAACACAGCGTCGAAGAAGCCCGCGACCTCTATGCCGACGTGTGGCTGGGCTTTTCCGAGCTGGAGATCTCCGGCTATCTGGAAGACGCCGGCTTTCAGGAGATCGACCTGGCCATCGTCGACCGCGAGCGCGAGTCGCCGCACTTTCAGACGCTGATGGCGATGGGGCGGAAGGTCGGTTGAGGATCGGGGTTGGAAGTGGGAGGCGACTCTCAGGCTCCCGCGAAGCCGGCACTCGACCGCGACGGCAATCGGGGACAACCTCCACCCGGCAGCCCAGCGGCCAGCGGCGATCCATTTCGCTCCTGGCTACCGGACCCGACGACACATCGACTCATGGACCCTCGCCTTTTCCGCATCACCCTCGCGTGCCTGGGCGCCCTCGTGGCGCTCGGCGGCGGCCTGATCCTGAGAGCCGACTCGGTCGCACCCGGGGTCTGTGAAGTCACCATCACCGCACACATCAGCGATCTGCGCTTCGACAAGGAAGCGTTCACCGTCAAGGCGGGTCAGAAAGTGAAGCTGACCCTGGTGAACCCGGAAAACAGCATCAACCTGCAGCCCCACAACCTCCTCGTCATCGAGCCCGGCAAACTGGAGGAAATCGGCGCCGCCGCCACTGCCGAGATGGCCGACCCGACGTTTCTATCCGACCGGCACGCGGTGCCCACGTCGAACTACGTCCTCCACCACACCAAACTGCTGCTGCCCGGCGAAACGGAGACCCTCGAGTTCACCGCCCCGGACGTGGTGGGCGACTACCCCTTCCTCTGCTCCTATCCCGGCCACTGGGCGGCCATGCACGGCATCATGACGGTGGAAAACTGACCGTTTCCCCGCCGGCCGGTCCGCCATCCGCGACTTCGAGACCGCCCCGCGGTCACAAAAAGTTCACCGCTCCGGATTGCGGCCCTACCGGCCTGCGGGTAAGCCTTTCCCCATGAGAATACCGCCGCTTCTACCCGCCCTGCTCGTTTCCACCCTCGCCGTGTTGCATGCCCGCGAGACTCAGACCGACGGCGACTGGAGCCTCCAGACCGTCTCCCTGCGCGATACGCCCGAGGCCGAGGTCATGATCCGCATCGGCGACATCGACAATCTCGGGTTCGGCTTCGCCGACGACTTCAATCCCTTCACCGGACGCCCCACCGATCCCCATGGCTTCCCCTTCGACCCTGCCGCCGGCGACGCGGCCGGCACCGACCGCATCATGGTCGGCAGCCGCTTCACCGGGGAGGATCTGCCCGCCGGTCAGGATGGCTACACCTTCGACTACCACCCTCAGGACCGGCCCCTCAAGACCGAGTCGCTCGTACTGCCCCTCGCCGCCCTCGCCGGCGTGGACATCCGCGACGCCGTGCTCTGCCTCTTCGTCGACGACTTCCAGATGCCCACCTTCCGCAGCGACTACCAAGTCACCCTGAATGCCGTGCGCTTCCCCGAGATGGAGCGCGTCCTCGCCGCCCTCGACCAGACCGGGCCGGTGGGAAAAGTGCTCTACATCCGGCTCAGCCAGGAGATGCTCCAGCAGCTCCGCGGCGAGACCCTCGCCATCCGCGTCGATGACCCCACCACCGGCGCCGGCGATGGATTCGCCTTCGACTTCGCGAAGCTCCTGGTGAACGTGAAAGCCTTCCCCTACCTCGGCACCGCCAGCGGACGGGTCGTCGATGACGAGACCGGCGAGCCCATCCCCGGCGCCACCGTCGAGATCCCCGGCATCGTCACCGGCCGGGCGGGAGCCGACGGCACCTTCCAGCTCACCCGGATCCCCGCCGGCCTCGCCGTCCTCAGCGCCGGCGCACCCGGATACCAGTCGGGCGAAGCCCCCGTCGATATCATCGCCGACGAGGAAAGCGCCGGCCTTGAACTGCGCTTGCAGCGCTCCGCTGCCGCCGATTTTTCCGGCCAGGCCATGCGCGCCGGCGATCGCATCACCCTCAACAAAATCCAGTTCGACGTGAACAGCGCCGTGCTCCGCCCCGAGGGCGTGGCCGAGCTCGACCGGGTCGCGCACTTCCTCCAGCAAAACCCCGCCGCCGAGATCGAGCTGTCCGGCCACACCTCCAGCGAGGGCGGCGCCACCCTGAATCGCGAGCTCTCCTTCCGCCGTGTCCAGTCCTGCAAGGTCCATCTCGCCGCCGCCGGCATCGATCCCGCCCGCATCACCACCATCGGCCACGGCCCCGACCAGCCCGTCGCCCCCAACGACACCGAGCCGAACCGCGCCCTCAATCGCCGCGTCGAGATGAAGGTGACGCGGCTCTGACCGGCGGCGGAGGCTTTGGGAAGGCGGCTTGGGGAGGGGGGTTTAGGCGCCTGAATTCGAAAAGTGCGGCCGATTCGACAAATTACCTCAGAAGCATCTTAGGGACGGTTTGCGCACTTCCGAAGCCACGTCATATTTGCCACTTCGAATCGAAAAGAATGCCAATGTTCCAGCGATACCCCACTGCACACTAAGTTCTAAGCCCATCGAATATGCGTCTTGAATCCAAATCCGACCGGATCGAAAACCAACTGACGTTATGGGATGATCCCGTAAACTCGCCCGACTCCCTAAGAAGGACTGAATACGCAGATCGAATTCTAAAAGGGTTGGATTACTGGAGCAGAAGCGAGAGCCTTATCATTGGCTTGTATGGCCCGTGGGGCAGCGGAAAAACATGGTTATTGAATCAATTGCGCAGGAAAATTGAAGCCGCGGAGAACGGAATCATATTTTGTGATTTCAGACCGTGGCAAATCCATACCAACGAACAAATTCTAGCGGAATTCTTTCTAAAAATACTGTCGATCTTAGAAGTCAAAGCGAATGAGTCGAAACAAGCGAAGAATCGCGCGGGCTTTTGGAAGAAACTGGGACAGTTGACCACTGTAACTGAATTGGGGACGACAGTTGCTGCCGCGACCTATTTCAAGGAGCATCCGGAATTGGCGACGAGTCTCGGAGCCTTGAGCAAATTACTTTTCCTTGCGGAGAGTAGCGCAAAATCCGACGGAGAGGTTCCAACGACCACGGAACTCCGAGAGCAATTGACCAAGTCCTTTTCAGAACCTGAGGCGCCTCGCATACTCGTAGCAATCGATGACTTCGATCGCCTCGAAGACGAACAGATTCGGATGATGATCCGCTTGATCAAGACCACGGCAAATCTTCCCAACCTTAATTACATCCTGCTCGGAGATCGGTACCAGATTGCCAAAGCACTTGATCCAATTTCGGCAAACTGCGGAGATTTGTACCTTGAGAAAATCATCCAGATACCTTTGACCATTCCCCACTTTTCGGAATCGGAACTGCGGGCCCGACTTTGGGATGGTCTGGAACTTATCGCGGTGGATTGTCGATATGATTTGGCAGCAAAGGTCGGGAGATTTGAATCATTCTGGCGAGAGTTTCTTCGCACGAAGCTGACAAACTTTCGGAGCATACACCGACTGCTGACCTTGACCTCATTTCACTCCCGCTGTCTTACCAAAGACGCCTTGCTTGAGGTCGATTTATTGGATCTCATTGGCATCGATTTCCTGAGAATGTTTGCGCCTGGGCTTTACCGAAAAATTGCAAACGACCCACCTGTTGAAAGCTGGATCATTGTAAATCGACCATTTCCGAAAAATGGTGGGGAACGCGTCGATTCGCCCGCTGCCTCTGATTTGATCCATTTGGGTGAAATCGATCCGACGGCTTCATTTCATCTATTGTCACACCTTTTTCCGAATTTCAGTACTTTGTTACCTAATCTTGTCACCCCAGCAGGGTATAGCAATGACCACCATAAGTATAAGTTAATATCACCAGAGCGACCAATTTGGAATGATCATTTTCAATCGCTCTATTTCGAACTCTCGGCCAATGCCAATCACTTTCCATCCTCAAGATACAAAGAATTCACCCTTCTCCGAGATCCGAACGAAATGATCCGACTGATGGAGGAGTGGAAACCGCGGGGTTGGCGCAACCAACTTTTATCAAGATTAAATGATGATCCTGTCTTTTATAACTCTGATGACGACCCAACACCGTTTCTTTTAGCCTTGAGTTCAATATCGGATGATCTTTCAACGAAGGGCTCGCATTTAGAAAGTGAAATAATGATAGCGGATCGGCTCTGGACCACACTTCTTGGAAAGCTGATGCCAGGGGATCGGCTCCCGTTTTTTCGAGAATTAATACTTCGTTCATCCGGCGTTACGATTCCTCTCCTTGTTTTGGAACAAATAAGGACAAAAAATAATGCAACATTTTCCAGATCAATTTCAGCAGGTTCTGCTATTCCGACTGCTGACAGATCCGAGATTGAGTCATTAGCAGATTGTCTACTTGAAGTCGTAAAGAGTCGATTTTGGAAGCGCCTTTTTCCGGTTTCACAAAATGAGTCCTACCGGTTCTACCGAATGGCCAACGCTTTGGGGCCTGTTCGAGTGGAAAGTATTCTCCGCATTAATTTAGGAACGCTCAACGAAGAAATCGATTTGGACGGGGTCTGGAGTTTGTTGATAGCAGTGATAAGCGGTCTTGGCCCAGCGCATCGCTTAAATCTTTTCGACCGGGGGACGCTCGAAACTGATGCCAGTAAGCACATCGTTGAGGAATTGCAGCGGTTTGCTTCGCTCCCGTTCTGGCACGAAGTCTCCGAAGCGAAGGTGCCTCGGGATATAAAGAAGGACGTAAGTGAAGTCGTCTTGGCACACTTAAAACATGGCGTGATTTCGATTTTTGCCGATTGATTTCCTGGCGGTGGAAATCCCCTCGCTTTCGTTTGTGAGCCCGTTTCCAGTGTGGAAGTCCCCTTCCAAACCCTTCGATTCCCGTTTTCGTGGCGGAAATCCTCTCCCAACCCGTTGGAAACCCGTTTCCGTGGCGGAAATCTCCTCCCAACCCATTGGAAGCCAGTTTCCGTGGTGGAAATCCTCTCCCAACCCATTGGAAGCCAGTTTCCGTGGCAGAAATCCTCTCCCAACCCTTTGGAAGCCACCTTCCGTGGCGGAAATCCGCTTTCAATCCGTTGGAAGCCTATTTCCGTGGCAGAAATCCCCTCCCAACCCGGTTCGGAGCCATTTCGGTGGGAAAAGGCCTTCCCACCAGCCCTGACTCCCGTAACCGAAAAGAAAGTGGCCATTTTTTGCAGATTTTTCTCGCCAATCGCGGTGAGATTGGCTCACACTCACCCCATCACCCGTATCCGGGAAAGACGACTATCATGGCTCGCTGGGATTTTGCGTTTTTTGACAGCGGTGTCCGGTTCGACTCTCCCGATGCCAACCCCGATGCAACGATGAGAGACCTGAGCAAATTCTTCGTACCCCCCTTCGATGACAAGAAGATCAGCCTCGCCCGGCAGATCGCCTTTTCCACCGATCACCTCCAGCGGATGAGCGCGAACAACCCGGGCGGCGAACTGACCGACCGGATCACCGCCACCACGAGCGCACTCAATCTGGTGGTCGATTGCTTCGGCGACAACGAGACCAAACTGGCCCAGCGCGCCTCGGCGAAGCTGGTGAAGGACAACTTCCGCCAGACCATCCCCGGCGAAGTGGCCCGCATCATGGGTGCCGTGGTGGCCGCCTATGGCGACGGGGCACCCCAGGTGCTGGAGTGCTGCCCACACGGACGCGCCGTCTTTTCCCAATGTCGCGATGACGAGGTGCAGACGCATCTCAATACCCTGCTCACCGGCGTCACCGCCCATGCCGCCGACCTCGGTGCCGCCGTGGTGACCCGCGCCACCAACCTGGTGAATGCGTGGTTGACCATCTACGGAGCCAGCGAAGCATCGACCGGCGCCCAGACCACCACGCAGGAAGGCAAGAACCTCGCCCGCGAGAACCTGAACCTGATGCTTTTCCTGAACCTCCTGACGCTCGCGATGATGTTCCCCCGCCAGCCAGAGAAGCGCGATCTCTACATGCGCCAGGACTTGTTGGAAATCCCCGAAGGTGAAGAGGAGGAGGAGGAAGAACCGGAGCCGGATCCCAATCCGGTGCCGTGACGGGCGGACAGACCAGTGGGAACTTTCCCGACGCCTCTGGGTGACGGGTGAACGCCAGAGCCTACCGGCACGATCTGAGCACAGGACAGTGAGCGCCCGCTCTGCAAAACAACGCGCCAAACGGCGGAAGCGCAGACTCCCCGGCTGGGACGATGAGTTGTGGAATTTGCGATTGGCCGAATTGGAGGATTTCATCGCGGAAAAGGGACACTCCCGCGTACCGGCCAAATGGGAGAAGAATCCATCTCTGGGCCGCTGGCTCGCCTATCAACGACATCTCGCCCGCCGCGGTGAGATCGAGTCCGACCGGGCCCGGAAGCTGGAGAAGCTGGGAGTCGAGTGGGTGATCGAGGAGACACGGGTCGAAGAGCAGGACGCCTACACCGAGCACATGCTCGCCCGTCTGGCCGCATATGTGGCCGAGCACGGGCACAACCGTGTCGACAGAGCCATCGATCCGGGCCTCGCCTATTGGATCGGGCGCCAACGGATCTATCGGAATGCGGGCCATCTCCGCGAGTATCGCCGACAGCGCCTCGACGCAGCCGGCTTCCCGTGGAAGCATGTCGATCCGGGCTGGGAGGAGAAGTATGCGCGCCTCTGCGCCTTTCACGAGCGTTTCGGGCACACCCGGGTGGCCCGCAAATGGGAGGAAGATCCCGCTCTGGGTCGATGGGTGGAGCACCAGCGCGTCCGCGGTCGCAAAGGCGAGATCGAGGACGACCAAAGGCAGCGCTTGGAGACTCTCGGCTTCGAGTGGGTCTGCACGGAAGCCCGCGTCGAGGAGCATGATCGAAAGCTGAACGAGATGTTGGCCCGGCTCGTCGCCTTCCGGCAACAGCACGGACACAGCTCGGTCTCGCGCAAACATGACCCCGACTTGTGGCAGTGGATAAAACAACAGCGCTTCTACCTCGCCTCAGGTTGTCTGAAACCATCGCGCCGCCGGGCCATGGACGCCGCGGGCTTTCCCTGGGTCCGTTTTGACCCCCGGTGGGAGGAAAACCTGATCCGCCTGCAGGCATTCCATCAATCTCACGGGCACACCCATGTGCCGGCCAAATATGCTGAGAATCCCTCCTTTGGAGCCTGGGTCGCCAATCAACGGTACGCTTTCAAGAAGGGCACTCTACCGGATGCCTGTCAGGCCCGGCTCGATGCCATCGGTCCGGGATGGCGAGAGACAGACTGGCCCTGCAACCAGCCTGCCAAGCGTCCGGGGCGGCAAACCCGATGCAACAGGGTCTGATCGCCGATGCAACCCTGTCTGATCAACCGGGCTCCTCCTCGTCGGCGCTTTCCGGCACGAAGGTGACGCCGTCATACAGATCGGCGAGGGCGAGTGTGGCGCCGATCGCGGGCAGATCGATGGCGGCGTCGGGGCCGATCACCCATTCGGGGCGAAAATCTCCGTCCGGCGAGCGGCGATAGACTCGGACGACCGGCTCCGACGTTTCGGCGACGAGATAGACGCTCAGCGTGGGTATGGTGAAATAGGAATCCATCTTTTCACCGAGATCGATCCGCCGGGTGGCAGGGGAGGCGACTTCGAGGATCACCACCGGCGCATCCTGCCAACTGTCTTCGGGGGGATTCGGACTGCAAACCACGGACACATCGGGATAGTAAAACCGGGTGCCCGACCGGTGGCGGATGCGGATCTTCGTGTCGCTGTTGCAGGGCTTACAGGGCCGGCCGCGGAGCTGGGCGTGGAGCGACGCGACGGCGTTCACCGCGATATCATTGTGGACATTGCGCGCCCCGGCCATCGCGTAAACGATGCCGTCGCGATACTCGTGTTTGGTGGATGACGTGAGTTCCCCAGCGAGATAATCCTCCACCGTGACGAAGTCCCATTGGTTGGTTATCGACATGGGGAAACGGTTAAATGCGCCGGGGCTCGGATTCAAGGGTGATCGCAGCCGGATCAGGGGTGGGGTCACGTCTTCGACTACCTGCTATCCGGCCGTTGATTGCCGGTCCGCTTGCGCGCAGCGTATCGGCCCGGTTGCGTTCGGTCCGCATCGACAGTACGAACCGCCCATTTCAAAATCCCACCCCCCTCTGACTCATGCGCTCCCTGTGGCTTCTTCGCCTTTCGTGTCTCGCGGCGGCTTTTGCCGGCACCCCGGCGGCTCCGGCGGCCGATCCAGCGCCGGCATCGTCGACGATCTCGGTGATGTCGTTCAACATCCGGTTCGGCACGGCGAAGGATGGGGACAATGCCTGGCCTCTGCGGCGCGATCTGGTGGTGGAGACGGTGGCGCAGCGCGATCCGGATCTGCTGGGCCTGCAGGAGTCGGTGGATTTCCAGGTGGACTATCTGCGCGAGCGGCTGCCGGCCTACGCGGTGTACGCCGTGCCGCGCACGCCGGGGCCGGGCTCGGAATCGTGCGCGGTGTTCTATCGCCGCGACCGGTTCGAAAAGATCGATGCGGGCACTTTCTGGCTCAGTGAGACACCGGACACGGAGGCGTCGAAGAGCTGGGACTCCAGCCTGCCGCGCATCGTCAGTTGGGTCCGTCTCAAGGAGACGGCGTCGGGCCGGGTCTTTGTGTTCGCGAACACGCACTTCGATCACCTGGGCTCCCAGGCGCGCACGGAATCGGCCCGCCTGGTCCGGAAGCGTCTCGCCGAGGTCGCGGGGGGCGTGCCGGCGGTGTTGACGGGTGATTTCAACTGCGGCGAAGGCAGTGAGCCTCACCGTCTCCTGACGGCTGCCGACGCCGGCTGGCTCGACACACTGCGTCAACACACGCCGAAGGCGGATCCGGCGAACGAAATCACCTTTACGGGCTTCGGGCTCAGCACGGGCACGGCGCGGATCGACTGGGTGCTGGCCACGGCGGGCTGGGACATCATCGACGCGGGCATCGACCGCTTTCGGGGAAAGGACGGGCGCCATCCGTCGGACCACGAGCCGGTCTTCGCGACCCTGCGCCTGCAGCCGGTCCGTCCCTAAGGCGCGGGGGCGATCTGGCGGAAGCGCTCCAGCCACGCGGCTTTCACGGCGGCGGCGAGGTCGTCCGGCTCGGCGGCGTATTCGGCGGCGGTCTTTCCCCAATAGAAGCTGATCCAGCCCTGCGCCAGGCCGTCGCGGGAGGCGGTGTCGATGAAGGTGGCCAGCTCGTCGAGGGAACACTTCAGCGGGAAAGTCTCCTCGACCACGAGGGGCTTCCCAACCTGATAGGCTTTCAGGGCGGCGAGGGCCTGGTCGACTTTTCCCGCCTCGGGATAGAAGTGGACGGAGACGAAGTCGAGGTTTTCGCCGACCGCAGGATCGTAAAAAAGCGGTTTGCCGCCACCGAAGACGAATACCCAGGGTATGACGCCCACGGTGACGAGGTGGCGCCGGTCGTGACGCCGAATCGCGGCGGTCAGGGTGTCGACCCAGGCCCGCGCCACGGCCTCGCGGGTCCGGCCGGCGAGGTCGAGGGTGATCCGCTGCACGAAGTGTTTCCCACCGAGTTCGCCAGCCAGCCAGTCGGTCTCGGCACGGCCGGGTCCGGGCAGGATGGGCTCGTTCATCAGGTCGTAGCAGAAGATGGCAGGGCTGTCGCGGCAGACCGCGGCGACGGCCTCCCAGAAACGGGCCTGCACCGCCCAGCGGCCGGCTTCGTCGAGCGCGTCATACCAGGGCGGGGTGTCGCTGCGGTGATAGCAGCCGAGGCCGGTGAGATCAAGGTAGAGGCCGGTCTCCTCCGCGAGCCGGACCAGCCGGGCCAGCCGGTCGAGGCTGGACTGGCGCGGGGTGTCGGCCGATTCCATGAAGCGGCCCACTTGCAGGTGGATGCGGACGGTGTTGGCCCCGAGGGCGCGTATTTCTTGAAAATCGGCTACCACGCGGTCCCATTCCGTTTCCCAGTAGTCCTCGAGCAGACGGCCGCCGCCGGTGGTCTCGTCGTGGTCGTAATTGACGCCCCAGGGGCGGAATTCCCGGCCCGAGGCGAGTTGCACGAAGCGGGTCGGACTTTGTGGGTCGATCCCGATCCATTCCAGCGCCGCTTCGCCGGGCGGCGGGTTCGTCTGGCCAGTGCCGGTGGCAGGCAGGGCGAGGAAGGCGAGGGAGGCCAGCCAGGATCGCAGCAGGGTGGCGTTCATGGTTCATCGTAGCACGGGTTTCACCCGAAGTCCCGGTGCGGATTTCGCGCTTGCCGACGGGCCGCGCCGGGGTTTCTGATGACTCCCGCATGACCCGCCCCCTGATCTTCGGCCTGACCCTATTGCTCACCCTGCCGCTCGCCGCGGCGGACTATGAAGCGGCCCTCTCGCTGCCGAAACGGACGGAGAATCTCGTTCACCGCGACCGGGTCGAGCCCCACTGGCTACCGGACGGCCGGACGCTCTGGTACCGGGTCCAGACCGGCCCGGGAAAGCACGAGTATGTGCGCATCGATGCGGAGACGGGTGAGCGGCGCACGGGAGCCGACCTGGCGGCGCTCGAACTGCCGGAGCCGGAGCCGCGAAAGACCTCGGGCTCGCGGATCGAGCCGCGCCCGTCGACTCGCACGGGGGAGTCATCGGGTATCCGGCTGGTCAACCGGTTCGGGGCGGATGTGGACCTGTTCTGGATCGATCCGAAGGGCGAACACGTGCGGTATGGCGGGGTGCGCGCCGGGGAGGAGCGGGAGCAGCACACCTACGATGGGCATGTCTGGCTCGTGGCCACCCGCACTGGCGAGGTGCTGGCGACGATCGAGGCCGGGCCGCGGGTCCAGACGTGGATCATCGACGGCCGGGGCGCGGAGCCGGCGCCGCAGCGCACCGAGCAGCCGGAGGCGGGCTCGCGGTCGCCCGACGGCCGCTGGTCGGTGGTGGCGGAAAAGGGACGGCTGACGCTGCACGACCGCACCGCCGGCACGACGAGCCCGGTGGGCGCCGATCTCGCGGAGAAAGTGCCGTTTTCCGACGCGATCTCCTGGGCGCCGGACTCGCGGGCTTTCGTGGCCTTCCAGGCGGCTCCGGTGACGACGCGGCGGGTTACCATCGTGGAAAGTACGCCCCGCGACGGCGGACAACCGCGCACCCGGAGCTTTCCCTATGCGAAGCCGGGCGATCCTCTGCCCAGACCGATCCCGGTCATCGTCCGGCTCGACGGCGAGTCTCCCGTGTGGCAGGCGGTGGCGACGGACCTGCTGCCGAACCCGTTCACCCAGGCGTCGCGGCTGCCGGTGCGGTGGGCGCCGGATGGGCGGACGTTTTTCCTCGACTACAACGAGCGCGGGCATCAGCTCTACCGCATCGTCGCGGTGGACCGGGAGACTGGCGGGACCCGGGCGGTGGTGGAGGAAACGAGCCGGACTTTCATCGACTATACCCAAAAGACCTGGCGGCACTGGCTCGATGACACGGGCGAACTGCTCTGGATGAGCGAGCGCGACGGCTGGTGCCACCTCTGGCTGGTCGATGCGAAGACCGGCGGGGTGAAAAACCGCGTCACCACCGGCACCTGGCCGGTGCGCGAGGTGCTCCACGTCGATGCCAAACGCCGCGAGATCTGGTTCCTCGCCAGCGGTCTGAGACCGGACGAGGACCCCTACCACCTGCACCTGTGCCGGGTGGGTTTCGACGGCGGTGGTTTCCGGCAGTTGACCGAGGCGGACGGGCATCATCGCCGCATCGCCTTTTCCCCCGACCGACGCTTTTTCACCGCCAGTTGGTCGCGGGCGGATCACGCGCCGGTGCATGAGTTGCGCCGCGCCGAGGACGGGGGTCTGGTGACGGTGCTGGAAAAGGCCGATGCCTCCGCCCTGCTGGCCGCGGGCTGGACGCTGCCGGAGCGCTTCGTGGCCAAGGGTCGCGACGGACGCACGGACATCCACGGCATCCTGATCAAGCCCTCGCATTTCGATCCGGCGAAGCGCTACCCGGTGGTGGAGGAAATCTATGCCGGGCCGCATTCCGCCTTTGTGCCCAAAGAGTTCGGCCGCCTGCTGCGGCAGCATCAGATCGCGGAGCTGGGCTTCATCGTGGTGCAGATCGATGGCATGGGGACCAATCATCGCGGCAAGGCCTTCCACGATGTGGCGTGGAAGAACCTGAAGGACGCCGGCTTTCCCGACCGCATCGCCTGGATGCGGGCGGCGGCACAGTCGCGGCCCTGGATCGACCTCGGCCGCGTGGGCATCTACGGCGGCAGCGCGGGAGGACAGAGCGCGATGCGGGCGCTGCTGGATCACGCCGATTTCTACCGGGTGGCGGTGGCCGACTGTGGCTGCCATGACAACCGGATGGACAAGATCTGGTGGAATGAGCAGTGGATGGGCTGGCCGGTCGACGACAGCTATGCCAAAAGCTCGAACCGTGACGACGCCCACCGCCTGGAGGGCCGCCTGCTGCTGATCGTGGGTGAACTGGATGACAACGTCGATCCCGCCAGCACGACGCAGGTGGTGGCGGCTCTGCAGGAGGCGGGCAAGACCTTCGACTACATGCCGATCGTCGGCGCCGGGCACGGCGCGGCGGAGACGCCGTTTGGCTCGCGCCTGCGGATGGACTTTCTGGTGCGTCACCTGATCGGGCCACAGCCCTGAGCCCGCCGTCGGGCTCACGCATACAGGGACTCGGGAAAGGCTTCCGGTTTTTCCGCCGACCGGCGATGATGGCACCACCATGTCCCTGACGCATCATCCGACCCGCCGCCGATTCTTCGAAGATTCCCTGATAGCCGCCGCCGCGACCGCGCTGCCCCTGCGCGCCATCGCCCAGTCCACCACGGCACCCGTCAGCCCGAACGAACGGATCACCGCCGCCATCATCGGCTGCGGCATCCGCGGCAAGGCTCATGCCCGCGAGCTGGCGCGGCTGCCCGACTGCGACATCGCCTATGTCTGCGACCCCGACTTGGATCGTGCCGACGAGGTGGGCGCGCTGCTGACGGGAGAACTGAAGCGGCCCATGCCGAAAAAAGTGCAGGACCTGCGCGTCATCCTCGACGATCCCGCGGTCGATGCCGTCTTCATCGCCACGCCAAACCACTGGCACGCCCTCGCGGCCATCTGGGCGATGCAGGCGGGCAAGGACGCCTATGTGGAAAAGCCGGTGAGCCAGAATGTCGAGGAGGGCCGCCGCATCGTGCAGGTGGCGCGCAAGCTGGGACGCATCTGCCAGACCGGGACGCAGAATCGCTCCCGCGGTCCGCTCGCCGAGGCGGTGAACTACATGCGCGCAGGCAAGCTGGGCGAGGTGAAGCTGGCCCGCAGCATCATCTACGGCGGACGCGGGTCCATCGGCGGTCCCGTCGAGACACCCATCCCGCCACGCTGCGACTACAACCTCTGGGCCGGTCCCGCGCCGATGACGAAACTGACCCGCGCGCGGTTCCACTACGACTGGCACTGGATGTGGGACACCGGCAACGGCGACATCGGCAACAGTAACGTCCACTCCATCGACATCTGCCGCTGGGGCCTCGGCGTCACCGGGCTGGGCCGCTCCGTGCTGAGCTACGGAGGCAGACTGGGCTACACCGATGTCGGCGACACGCCGAACTCGCAGGTGGGCATCTTCGACTTCGGCGACAAGACCATCGTGTCCGAGACCCGCGGGCTGAAGACGGCTCCCTTTCACCCCGTCATCAAGGCGATGTGGTTCTTCTACGGCACCGAGGGCATCATCGCCGAGACCGGTCTCTACGATCCCGATGGCAAACTGTTGAAAGCCTTCGAGGGCCAGTCGGTCAACCATTTCGCCAACTTCCTCGCCGCCGTCCGCAGCCGGAAGCCGGAGGACCTCAAGGCCGAGATCCTCGAGGGGCACCAATCCTCGGCCCTGTGTCACCTGGCCAACATTTCCTACCGCCTCGGCGAGAAGAAACCCCTCCCCGAGATCGAAAAGCACCTCGGCGACATCGATGCCCACGAGGATGTGCGGGAGACCCTGGAGCGCACCCGCCACTACCTTGTCGAGGCCGGCGTGGATCTGGAAAAAACGCCCATGACCCTTGGCCGGCACCTCCGGCTCGCTGGCGACAAGGAACAGTTCCTCGACGATCCCGAGGCCGACCGGCTGCTGACGCGGGAGTACCGGGCGCCCTTCGTGGTGCCGAAAGAAAGTGAGATCTGAGCCGCGTCCCGCCGCGGCCATCCCACTGGCGCGACCCCGGCGCGTCCGGGGCTCGACGGCCTGTCCGCCCATCGGTAGGATGCCGGTCATGCAATCGCGTCCGCTCCCCATCGCCGCCACCGTCGCCATCCTGTTGGCGACCCTCCTCGCGTCTCCCGCCGCCGAGCCGGCCCCGCCGAAGGGCTTCCGCGCCCTGTTCAACGGCACGGACCTGACCGGCTGGTACGGGTGGAATCCCCACAGCTCGGCCAAGCTCACCGGGGACAAGCTGGCGGAAAACCTGAAGGCGCAGCGGGCCGACTTTGCCAACCACTGGCGCGTCGAAAACGGCGAGCTGGTCAACAGCGGCACCGGTCCCTATGCCACCACGGAGGAAGTCTTCGGCGACTACGAGCTGCTCATCGAATACCGGACCGTCGCCGGCGCCGACAGCGGCATCTACCTGCGCGGCGAGCCGCAGGTGCAGATCTGGGACAACTCCCAGGTCTTCGATCCCGCAAAGCCCGACCGCCGGCCCCATCTCGGTTCGGGCGGCCTGTTCAACAACACGGCCCGCACCCTGGGCCGCGATCCGATCATGAACGTGGACAAGCCATTCGGCCAGTGGAACACCTTCAAGATCCGCCAGATCGGCGCCCGCACCTGGGTCACGCTGAACAACCGCCTCGTCGTCGAGGGTGATGCCTTCGAGCCCTACTTCGACAAGACCAAGCCCTTCCCCGCCCGCGGCCCGATCATGCTCCAGACCCACGGCGGCGAGATCCGCTGGCGGAATATTTTCCTGCGCGAAATCCCCGAAGCCGAGGCCAAGGCCTTCCTCGCCGCCAACCCCGCGCTGCCCGATCCGACCCACTACGACGTTGCCTACGGCCCGCACCCGAAGCAGGCGATGCATTTCTGGAAAGCCCCGTCGGACCAGCCCACCCCCGTGCTGCTCTTCATCCACGGCGGTGGCTGGCAGGGCGGCGGACGTCTCAGCGGTCTGTCGGGCATGCTGAACGACCTGCTCGCCGCCGGCATCTCGGTCGCCTCGGTCGAGTATCGCTTCATCAACGAAGCCACCGCTGACGGTGTCGTGCCGCCGGTGAAAGGCCCGCTCCACGATGCCGCCCGGGCGCTCCAGTTCCTCCGTAGCAAAGCCGGCGAGTGGGGCATCGACAAGACCCGCATCGGGGCCAGCGGCGGCTCGGCCGGCGCCTGCACCTCCCTGTGGCTCGCCTTTCACGACGACCTCGCCGATCCGAAGAGCGACGACCCCGTGGCCCGCGAGTCCAGCCGCCTGTTGTTTGCCGCCGTCTCCGGAGCCCAGACCACGCTCGACCCCGCCCAGATGAAGGAGTGGACCCCGAACAGCCGCTACGGCGGCCATGCCTTCGGGTTCGCCGGTGATGCGGAGAAAAAGCTCTCCCAGTTCGATGAATTCCTCGCCAAGCGCGAGACCATCCTGCCGTGGATCGCCGAATACTCGCCCTACGCACTGGTGACGAAGGACGATCCGCCGATCTATCTCTATTACAACACCCCGCCCGCGCTGGGTCGGGAGGAAAAAGACCCCACCCACACATCGAACTTCGGCGTGAAGCTCCAGGAGCGCTGCCGCGAGGCCGGCGTGCCGTGCGAGCTGTACTATCCCGGCACGCCCGACCAGACCCAGGCCACCATCCTCGACTACCTGCTGGCGAAGCTGAAACCCTCGGCCAACTGATCACCCTGCCAGCCGGAGCAGCCGGACAGCCTTTCCGATCCAACAGGGTCTGATCGGCGATCCAACAGGGTCTGATCGGAAGTCCAGGCCTTTGGTCAGATCGCCGAAATGAAAAATCCCCTAGGTTTTCGCCAACATCACGGCGTTCCGGTCATCAGCTCAATGGCGCGGTTGTCGAACTGGATGGTGACGACGAAGCGGCCGTTTCCATCGATCACCTGGCCGAGGCCGCGACCGCCGGCGCCGCCGCGATCGATGGTGGGCGACAGGATGAAGGACCGGATGCCGGTCGCGGTGCCGAGGCCGGAGCTGTAGAGAGTGCCTTTCCTCAACCGCAGGGTCGGGAGGCGGCGGGCCTGGCGGGTGGTCGCATCGCCCGCGTCGGCGTGGCCGGCGAACTGGGCGAGGTTCCGCGACCGATCACCGGTCAGGGCGGCCAGGGCGAGGTAGCGGCCGGTGACGGGATTCACGTCGACCTGGGTGATGACGGCGACGCGGGCGCCATCGGGAGTGCCGACGGCGTCGCCCTCCCGCAGCAGGGGCAGCATGGTCTGATTCTCCTGCCACAGGTAGAGGGCGCAGTCGTTGGCCCGTCCCACGCCGGGCCCGGCCAGCTTGGCGAGGAAGACGACCCGGTCGATCTGGACCGGCCAAAAGCCGAGGAAGCCGGCCCAGACGACGCCGGCGGGCTCGCCGGGCACGGGATCGCCTTTGCGGGCGATTTTGCCAAAGGCCTGCGACACGAGCATCTCGTTGTTGGTCCGGTTGACGCCGGGGCCGGTGAGGGTGCAGCGGGTCACAGCGGCGCCGAAGGGCTGGGTGCTGGCTTCGCCGAGGGGAGTGCCGAACAGGGCGCCGCCCTCGCCGGGCACGGCGGATCCGGCGGTGATCACGTTGCTCTGGTCGCGGAAGAGCCGGGCGACGGGGACGGCTGATCCACTGGGCAGGACGAAGGCGGGATAGACCATCTGGCTGTCGCCCCCATGGGAGACGCGGCCAAAAAACTGGCGGAAGGCATCGCCCCCGCCGCCGGGGATGGGAGCCCCTTCGCGGAAATTGGCATCGATATCCCCATTGTCGAGGTAGTGGGCGACGCCGCTGTCGTTGGTGCGGTCGACGACGCCGGGAAAGGGCCGCAAGAGATAGGCGAGAGCCTGCCCGCCGACGGCGCTGTGAGTCTGGGTGACCTCGGTGAAGGCGGCCGCCTGGGCGCCGAGCGATCCCTCGCCGCCTCCGACGAGACCGGGCAGGGTATTGGCGCTCGGGTGTTCCTGGATGATCGCGCGACTACTGCGGCCGTTCGCCCCGGGGGCGACGATGGTATCGACGAGGACGCGGCGGCTCTGGTTGGAAAAGGCGGGCCGGAAGCCAAGCATCGTTTTCCCGATGAGGAAGCCGGACAGGTCGCCACCGTCCTCCCGGCTCTTGGCGAGCAGTCGCAGGGGACCGGGGTAGGGGTTGCCACTGCGGACGGAGTTGGTCCAGATGCCGGAGTCGCGCCCGCGGTTCGACCCGGGCCCGGTCAGTGAGGCCTGGAAGGTGACCGCTCCAATGGGATCGATGTAGGCGGCTCCGAGGGAGCGGTAGCCGATGTCAATGGCGCCGGGCGCATAGTCGCCGACTTTGGCCAGGGAGGTGAGGGGCAGCGGGCCAGCGACCGAGCGATAGAGGTAGGCGGAGCCGGATGAAAAATCATTGTCGTTCGGGGCTCCGGCGAGGAGGCGATTGGCACAGAGGGAGACGGAGGCACCGAAATTGTCCCCTATCTGGTAATCCGATGGGACAAGGGTCTGGAGCCGGGTGCCGGTGACAGCGTGGTAAAGACCGACGGCTCTCCCATTTCCCACCGCCAGCAGACCGCCATCGAGCGCGATGTAACGGCCAAAAAGCACATTCAGCGGGGCGCCGTCGGGGACGATCTTGACGACGAGGGCTCCCGTGGTCGGGTCAAAGACGTAAACGGCTCCGTCGGGATCGTGGAAGCGGGCGCCCACGGCAGCAAGCCCTCCGCTCAGGGCGACCGAATAGCCGAACTGATCGCTGGCGGCGCCATCGGAGGCGGTCACTTTGGAAACCTGGGTGCCGGTCGAGGGCCGGAAAAAGTAAGCCGATCCTTTGCTGACATCGTCGCCCATGGCGCCAATGAAGGCCATGTCGCCGAGCAGGGCGACGCTCCAGCCGAAGCGGTCCCCCGTGGCGCCGTCGCTGGCAGTCAGTTTGTGAATCTCCTCGCCGGTGCGGCCATTGAAGACATAAACCGCTCCGCGATTGTTACTGTCTCCCGGCGCCCCGACGATCAGCCAGTCGCCACTCATGGCGACGGCATGGCCGAAGCGGTCCGTCTCAGATTCGTCGCTGGCGCGCAATTTGTGCAGGCGTCGGCCAGTGCGGGCATCGAAGACGTAAACGGCCCCTGACCGGTCGGCGACGACGTCCTCGTCCGGCGCCCCGACGGCGATGAGTCCGCCACTGATGGCAATGGCAATGCCGAAGTAAGCCTCAGGCACGGCATCTGGCAGGAGCTGGCGCAGGTAACGGCCGGTGCGGGCGTCGAACTGGTGGACGGCTCCGGAGTACGGACCGTAGAGCTGGTCTTCGGGCTCGCCGACGAGCAGGTAGTCGGTGGACTGGACGACGGTCTCGCCAAAGTAGGTGCTGCTGCCGGGCAGGGAGCCGGGCTCGTGGAGCTTTTGGATGACGGGATTCAGCCCGAGCGCCGAAAGGGGCAGAGCCAGGGCGAGGAGGGCGGTGAGCGGCGTTTTCATGTCGGTTTCAGGGTTCGGAAGGGAACGGAGCGGGGAATCACGGCTGTCCGGTCATCACCTCGACGGTGCCGTTGTCGAACTGGATGGTGACGACGAGGCGGCCATTCTGGTTGATCACCTGGCCGAGGCCGCGACCGCCGGCGCCGCCGCGGTCGGTGGTGGGCGACAGGAAAATCGACCGGATGCCGGTGGAGGTGCCGGTCCGGGATTGGTACGAGGTGCCTTTCCGCAGGCGCAGGGTCGGCGCGCGGAGGATGCGCCGGGTGCCGGGATCGGCGGCGCCGGCCTGGCCGGTGAAAAGGGCCTGATTTCTCGCCCGATTGCCGGTCAGGCCGGCGAGCACGACGTAATGGCCATCGACGGGGTCGACATCGACCCGCTGGATGGTGGCGATGGTGGGGCTGTCGACATCGGCCACCTGCTGGCCCTCGCGCAGGAGCACCTGGGCCTCTTGGCCATCCTCGAGCAGCATGAGGGAGAGGTCGTTGGTGCGGTTGATGCCGGGTCCGGCGAGTTGGACGAGGGCAATGATGGCTTCGAGGGTATTCTCATCCCGTACCGGCCAGAAGGAGAGGATGTTGACGATGGTGCCCTCGGGCAGGCCGTAGACCGGGCCGCCGGCCTCGCCTTTGGCGACGAGGGAGCCGACGTTTTCGTTCCAGAGGGCCATGTTGTTGGTGCGGTTCACATCCGGACCGGTCATGGTGGCGCGGAAGATGGTCTGGCCGCCGGTGTTCATGGTCTCGGCGAGGAAGGTGCCCAACTGGCGCCCCGGGAAACCGGCCGCATTGCCGCCCTGGCGGGCGAAGCTGCCCCCCGGACCGACGGCGGTGTCGGCGAACATCCCCTGCACGGGCACCGTCTCGCCGGTGGGGGTCCAGTAGGCGGGGAAGGCGTAGGTGGTGGGGTGGTTCATGGCCGTGCGGCCAAAGAACTGCCGGTAGGTGCCCCCGCCAACGACCGGGGCCGGCTGGCCCTCCCGGGCGACCTCGCGCTCGAGGGAGAATCCCCAGTCATTGCCCATCAGGACGCCGCTGTCGTTGGTCAGATCGACTCCGGCCAGGCCACGCTGGAGCAGGTAGGCGAGGGAAAAGCGGGCGGTCGCCCCGCTGCCACGATTCTGGGCAAACTCGTAGAAAAACGCGGGAGCCTCACCATTGCCGAGGACGGGCTGGCCGGTGCGGACCAGCTCGACGTAGCTGCTCCCCCCGCCCGAGAAGGCATAGATGGCGTTGCGATTGGTCCGATTGATGCCGGGTCCGGCGAGGAAGCCCTCAAAGAGGCCCATTTCGTCCTGATTCATCACGAGCGATCGCATGCCGGCGAGGAAGGCACCGGGAGCGGTATTGCCGTTAGACCAGGTATCGAGGGCGTCGCCGGATTTGCTGATCAAATCGGGCGGCGCGGGTGTGATCCGGTTCACATCGGACCAGATGCCCTGATCGCGACCGCGGTTGCTGGTGAGGATGCCGTGGAGGGCGATGTTTTCGTCGGCATTGATGAAGGCATTTCCAAAGCCGCGGAACAGCGCAGAATCGGCCCCCGGAGCAGACGCGCCGGACGTGGCGCGGGAGGTGAGGGGCAGGTACCCGGCGACGGGGCGAATCAGATAGGCGGCACCGGCGCCATCTCCATTGCGGTTCTCGTCACTATCACTGCTGACGACCGCGGTATTCCCGAACAGGGCGACGGCATCGGAACTACGGAAAGTGGCAGTGATCTTGCCAAAGGTGCCCCCGGAGGCGGGATCGATGAGATAGAGGGCTCCCGAGTTCGAATTGGCACCGAAGGCGTCATGGAATCTGGCATTGACCACCCCCAGCCAGGGCGACAGGGCGATGCCGTTGCCGAATCCGTCATTGGCCGCGCCGTCGGGAGAGGGGATTTTGTTTTGCTCAGTGGTGGTGGCGCCATCGAGGGTGAGATCGTAGGTATAGACGGCCCCGGCTCCAGTATTGTAGGCGCCGACCCAGGCGGTGGTGCCACAGATGGCGACCGATTCCGCGAAATTCATATTGGCCGCCGCGTCGCTGGGTACGAGCTTCTGCAGTTGAGCGCCGGAGAGGGCGTCGAAAACGTAGGCGGCTCCGGAGTTCAGATTGTGGCGGTGCGATCCTCCGACCACGATCTGCCCACTGATGGCGACGCTACGGCCGAGGTTCTCATTGGGTGCACCATCGGCAGCCTCGAGACGATGGATCAGCTCGCCGGTGATCGCGTCGAAGACGAGCACCGCCCCCCGGGCGGAATTGAAATTCGGGGCACCGGCAGCCACCCAGCGGCCAGAGATCGCGACGGAGGTACCCAGGTTCGGGGAACTGGCCAGATTGTCGGTGTCGACCAATTCGTGAAGCAGACGGCCGGTGCGGAGGTCGAAGAGGTACACGGTGCCGTGATTGTTGAAAGCAGGAGCTACCTGCTGGTTCGGCGCTCCCACCGCGAGGATATTCCCACTGATGGCGAGGCAGCGGCCGAAATTGGACGGTGCTGACAATGTGGGGGGCGCGAGCCGGCGCAGATAGCGGCCAGTGCGGGCATCGAAAATGTGGACGGCGCCACCGTTTGGTGCGATCACATTCGAATTCTGGTCACCGACCGCGACGTAGACATCGTTGAGGGCGACCGAGGTGCCAAAAGAGGCTTCTCCAGCCAACTCGGAGGGCGGCAGGGTGAGCTTGGTGATGGTGGGGCTGATCGCCGCCGCGGGCGTGGGTCGGCCGGCCACCAGGCAGGCGGCCAGAGCGACCAGGCGTACGGTGAGGGAGGATGTCGGTTTCATGGTCTCGTTCGGGTGATGTAGAGTGGTGGGCGGGTCTGATCCCGCGGGGGAGGCGGGTGTCCAACCCGCATCACGCAGCCGGGAGAAAATGCTTTCACGAAAAAGGGAAAATTTTTCTCGGCGACCGTCTGAGCCGCCGGGACGGACGGCATCGGCGCGGCTTTTTTCCGCGAGGGCGGCCTTGGCAAGGGGGTGGATTTGGGGCACCCTGTGGACATTGACCGAGGCACCCCGCGAACTGTGAACCCTGGAGATACCCAACTGCCCAGGATGATGCCCGACACGCGCCTGACGCTGCTCCAGCGTCTGCCAGACGCGGCGGACGATGCGGCGTGGCGGGATTTCGTCGATCTCTACGGGCCGGTGATCTACGGCTTCTGCCTGCGCCGCGGCTGTCCGGAGCCGGACGCGGCCGATCTGGTGCAGGAGACCCTGACCACGGTGGCGCGGCGCATTCACCAGTTCGACTACGATCCGTCGCGGGGTCGGTTCCGCTCCTGGCTGTTCACCATCGTGAAAAACAAGCTCATCGACCGGAATCGCAGGCTCGCGGCTCGTCCGGTGGCATCGGTGGACACCCCCGTCGATGCCCTGCCTGACGAGTCGGCCGATCCGGACGCGCAGTGGGAGGCGGAATACCGGCGGCAACTGTTCCATCTCGCGCTGCCGACGCTGCGCCCGCTTTTTCAGGCTGCGACCTGGGAGGCTTTCCGCCGCACGGCGCTCGAGGGAGCCGATCCCGCCGAAGTGGCGGGCGATCTGGGCCTGAGCGTCGGCGCGGTGTATGTGGCCAAGTCCCGGGTGATGGCCCGACTGCGGGAGAAGGTCGCCCAACTCGACCGCGAGTGGGAGCCGGCCTTCCACTCCGCCAGTCTGGCGGCGGCGAGTTGACCAGCCCAGACTCCCTCTCCGTCCCATGCCGTCGTCCTCCGATCCCCAATCCGCATGCCTGTCGGATGAGGTGCTGCGGCAACTGCTGGACGGCGAACCTCATCACCGGCAGACCTCCGACTCCGCGGCGACGGCTCATCTGGATGCCTGCACCGACTGCCGGGCGCGGCTCGAGCATTTGGCGGGCGCGGACGAAGTGACCACTCATCTGGGCGCATATGCGGAGGACAGCCGCCGCAATCGGGAAATCACCGCCCTGTTGGAGCCGACCCGCACAGGTGGACGGGCACGACTGGCGACGACGGCGCGGACGACCTGGGAGGACCTGGCTCCCTTTCTCGATCCATCCGGGTCGGAAACCGCCGATTCCCACGGTCGCCTCGGCGATCTGGAGTGTCTGGAGATCGTGGGCGAAGGCGGCATGGGCGTCGTGATCCGCGCCCGCGACGCCCTGCTGGAGCGGGAGGTGGCGGTGAAGATACTGAAGCCCTCCCTGCTCGGGCAGGCCGGGCTGGCAGATCGCTTTTTCGACGAGGCCCGCGCCGTGGCCTCGCTGTCGCATGAGAATGTGGTGCCGATCCACCAGGTGGCGTTGCAGCGGGGGCTGCCGTATTTTGTCATGCCGCTGGTGCGGGGTTCGACCTTGGAGTGCGAGCTGCGGCGACACGGTCCGCCCCCCTTTCCCCGGACGCTGGATCTCTGCCTGCGGGTGGCCCGGGGCCTGTCGGCGGCCCATCGGGCCGGACTGATCCATCGGGATGTGAAGCCGGACAACGTGCTCATCGAGGCGCGCCCCGACACGCCCCATCCGGCCGTGTGGCTGGCGGATTTCGGCCTGGTTCATCGCGGCGGTGGCAGTCTGGATGCCCACGACCCCACCGCGGCAGCCGGCACCCCCGGCTATCTGGCTCCCGAGGTGACCGCGGGAGCCCCTCCCGATGCGCGGGCCGATCTCTACTCGCTCGGTGCGCTCTACCAGGAGATCGGCGGCCCGACGGTGCCCGCCTGGTATCGCGACCTGTGCGCCCACCTGATGGCTGCGGAGCCGGACGACCGACCCGAATCAGCCGGCGCGGTGGTGAGCCTGCTGGAAAGCCGGACCGAATCTCTCCAGGCCACCTCATGGAGCCGGCGGGCGACGGCCCGGTGGTTGCGCGGTCTGGGATGGGCCGCGGCCTGTGTGACGCCGATATTGGGAACAGTCGCCTTTCTGGACTCGACCGGCCGCACCCGGATGGTCAATGCCGCCCTGGCCACCGTGGAAAAGGGCGACATCGAGATCGAGGGGCGCTTCGGCGTCTTTTCCCATCTCGACAAGGCCATCGCCGCGGCCCGCGACGGCGACACCGTGGTGCTGCATGGCCCGGGGCCCTTCCTGACGGGCCCGATCCGATCGCAGGGCAAGGATCTCACCATCGCCGGCTCCCATCCGGAGACACCCTCGCAGATCTACCTGAATCCCCATGCCAAAGTGAATGAGCCGGCTTTCTGGTGGAAGGGCGGAGCCTCCCTGCACCTCCGCGACGTAGAGATCCACCACGATCCACCGGCCGGGACGTTGCAATTCACCAAGCCGGTGCCCGCGCTGATCCGCATCGAGGGCGGCCAATTGTCGATCGACCGTGGCAGCCTGCGCCGGGTGCCGGTGGAGGGACCGCTCCAACCGATTGCGATCCTGGCCCAGGGGACGGACTCCATCACGCTGACCGACTGCCTGCTGCACAACACCAATGGCAGCCTGATCGCCTGGCATCCCGACGAGACCGGACGCCGGACGCGGATCTCTCTGTCACGCTGCCGGATCTCCGGCGGCCGCCTGTTGCTGGCCACCGGCACCGCAGCCGGCAGTGAGCCGGCCAGCCTGACGATGCACCTGAGTGACAGTCGCGCGAATCTGGAGCAGGCCTTCAGCTTCCCGCGCGAGGCGGCGCGGCTCAGTGTCGGCATCCACGTCGAGCGGACCGATCTCCAGACCCGCAGCGCCTTCTTTCTCACCGAGGATGGCGGGCCGTCTTCGCTCCCGCAGCCGACGGACTTCCGCATCACCGGCGGCGGCGCGCTCGCCCATCTCCATGATCCGCCTGTGGGGGTGCCGGGGCTGGATTTCCCGGCCTTTCATCACCCTGGCGAGCCGGCGCCGGCCTGGAGCCGCGAGCCGATCTTCGTGGACCGCCGCTGGCAGCGGATCGGGGAGTGATGGGAAGCCGAGCGCTTTTCGATCCTACCTTGACTTCGCGCGTTGGCCCGCTTGCCCGGGCCGGATGGCTTGAATTGCCGAGTTTGACCTTTTTCCTGCCTTTCTCAAACGCCTTCTACTGCGCTTGGTTGCGACCGTACCCCTCGGCGTCTAGCGACAATGCGGAATGAGAAAGTTGGATTGGAGCCGGTGTCGCCCGCGAGCCCCCCACCCGACGGCAGATAGAGGAAAAGATGGTTCGATGGGGTTGGGACAGTTACGAGGGGTGAATCTCATCAGCCCTCGGGGTGCCAGCGTTCCATATGTCGGCGCTGCGTGGTGGTGCAAATGCCGGAATCGAAATGCGTATCGTAGAAATCGAGGTCAAGGTGGTGGGCTTGATGGGCCAATGTGGTGCGACACGGGCCAAAGTGTGCTGGGAACCGCCCGTAGGTATCCCAAACGTATTCGCAGTAGGCGATCACAGCATCAATGCAGGGTTGGGTAAATCCAGGAATGCTCTCTTTCACGTGGCGCTCATCCTTCCACGCCGATCCAGGCTGATCGGGGACGAAAGACTGGAGGTTGGCCATTTTCTGATCGAGGAAGGCGAGCACCGCCTCGCGCATGTTTCGATACTGGGGCGGGCAAAAGGGACGGATCAGTTCCCGACCTTCGCAGGCCAGCCCGATCGGAAACGGCACAGATGCATTCATTCCCAGCATGGTCATCAACCAGGTCCGCAGACAGCCGGCACCGATAGTTTGCGAGAGGAGCTGGGAACCCATCGTAAATCCCAGTTCCCTAAACCAAGCGTTCGGATCGGCCGAGGCGAAGTGGCTCCAGCCACCAAGTCCCATACCCTGCTCCAGCAGCATCATTTGCTGCCCCATGAAGGCTTGCTCAGCCAGCACGAACTCCAGCAGATAGGACTCCAGCATCAGAATCGTAAGCACTCTCCGATCGGCGGGATCGTCGTGAAGACGCCCGCCTCGAGATTTGGCAAATTTAGCGATCCCGGCTGGACGCAGCCCCTTGCGCTCGTCGAGGATGTAGAGTGCCATCTGCTCGTCGAAGGCGGAGAACAGCACATTCAAGCAAAGAGCCGTGAGATCCGAGACCGGAACGAAATAGGTTGTCCCAGGCAAATTGGTGGACCAACGATTGAAGGGGAACATCTCCGGCACACGGCGAGGTATCTCGACCCGGCCCTCTCTTACTTTCACCCGCCGCGAAAGATAAGCAGCCTCCATTCGGTCCGCCTCGCCGCCCCCCGCAATGGCCGGACTAACCGACGGATCCTCCGGTCGCGGCGGGGGAAAGTGCCAGGTCGCTTCGTCGTTGATGATAAACAACGAAGTGGAATGGATGGCGTCCGCGCTGGGGATGGCCCGGCCTCGCAGCCCGGCCATAACATTACCCCCTGCCTGCTCCTCCTCTTGGCTGCGATAGGGCAGGTCGGCCGCGCAAAAACCCGTCAACCCCGCCGCGCCATGGACCAGCACGGCTTCTTCCAGCGTGCTGAGCGGCACAGGAGAGGAGCGACTTTGGTAGCCGAGCGGTCCCTCCGGCATCTCCGCGCCCAAGGCAAATCGCCGCGAGCGGCGGTGCCCCATCGCCTCTAGCAGCGGATAGGCCTGCAAATCTTCGAATCCTGGCGGAGCGGGCATGGTGGGAGTTTCAGGGAGTTGGAGCGAAGCCCAAGCGTGCCCGGCCGATGACCCTCCCACGGTAGTCAATGTGTTCGAGCAAATACTCGCTCCCCGCCTCCAACCCATTGTCACCCTCGCGAATGGCACGATTCGTCACCACATTCATACCTACGCGAGGCAGCAACTGCCCTGGCGCGGCCGTGCGGTGCCGGCCAAGTTGCGCAAGCAGCCGGGGCCACTCCCGCGGCGCCTTGGCGGCCTGGTGGCGCTTTTCCTCGTTCACCAGCGCATCACGCTTTCCCAAGGCCGATAGATTCACCCCACGTAGCTGGCGCGGATCGCCGCCGGATTTGACCCACTGCTCCAACGCTGCCCGCACCGCCGCGACGGGGAAATCTTCCGGCAGTCCTGCCAGTGCCACAGCCTGAGCGCTAGCCGCGATATCACTCGCAGGGCTACAAAAGAGGGGCTTGTCCCCGGCCTGCGGCATACCGCCCGCGGACACGCGAAACACCCTTATGGCGGTGCCACTGGTTTGGGAATGTGCGAAGACCTCGCCGAGGCTCATCGCCTGCCCGCGATCAGCGATAACGTTGTTGCCTCCAGAAGCCGCAATCCAATTCGGCACGGTCGCCGTTTCCGCCCGCAACGCATCGAGCCACTTTCCCTCGATCATGCCCCGCAGTTCGACTGGGAGCGACTGCAGGCGCGCCAGTTGCCCAGCCTCTGTGGGGGCTGAGAGCGCCCTCGCCGTAGCTTCTGGGTCGCGCAGCATGATGACCCACTCGGTCTCAGGCGACAGGCAAGCATCTCGCCGCGTCGGCTGGGGCAGCATCAGTCGCCCTTCCACGGCGGCGGCGAAAAACCCCTCAAAGCGCGTCCCTTCCCTGCCCCGCCCGTAAACCTGCGAATCGATCTCCCCTAGATCGGCAAAATCCACCCGAGAGCCATTCGCCAGCCACAAACCACGTTCCGGCAAAGGCCGCGCCAATTCAGCCGGCCGCTCCGCCGCGAACCCCGCGGCGCGATGGCCTCCTTTCACCCATTCGAGTAGTAACCGGCGGTACGTCCCGGCGCTGGCGCCGAACTCCAACATGTGCTCAGAATGCAGCGTCTCAATCCGGACTGGACCGGGCTGCCGCCGGAATCGCTCCTTAATTCGTTCGTTGTCCACCATCGCGTCATCCGTAGCCAGCAGCACCAGCATTGGCGTCTGTATTTTGCCCAAGGCCGCCCGCATCTGCTTGTCCATCGAGCCGGCCGCCAACAAAAAACGCGGTGTCACCTCCCGCAGGCTCAGATGGTCCCGACCAATCCATTCCAACCAAGGTCCGCTACTGATAAACAACTCGTCCCGCAGTGGCGTGGGGAGTTTCAGCGGGACTGGAGCAAGCGCACCCGCAAGCACACCTGTGCGGCCCAGCGCTGAATAGTCCGCCTCCGGTCGCATGTCCGTCGCCGGCGAGGTCAAAATCAGGGAACGCAACTGGCCCGGGTGCCGCTGCACGTAAGGCAGCACGAAGCGCGTTGAAAAACAGTTCGCCAGCAGATGCACCGGACGACCACTGCGGCCCGCCTCGGTAAGCACCGCGTCCAAATCGGTGAAGAAAACCTCTGCCGAAGTCAGATCCCCGCGTGCACCCCCGCTGCGGCCCGAGCCACGTCGGTCGTAAGCCAGCACCTCGATGCCCCGGTCCGAGAGATAGTCGCCACTGCCACGAAACCACTCAGCGTGGCTTTGCAGACCGTGCGCCATCACCAATACCGCCGTCGGCCGGGCTGCCGCAAAACGCAATACATGCAGACGCTCCCCGTCCTCCGCCACCACCCACTTACTGGTTGGCTCGCTAGCTTCTGCCGCGAGCGGGCACCACACACTCGCCAACGCCAGCGATACTCGCGCGATCAGATTCATCGGGAAAAAATGGGCGGGGTTATTCGAATCCCACAAGTGTCGGGGAGGACCATGTGATTTGTCAATCACCGTGACAAGATTTACCGAAAACCACAGCCGACTGTACGCTTTTCGATCCTACCCTGTCTGTTCGGCGATCCAACAGGGTTGGATCGGATCACTTGGCAGCGGCGGCGGGTTTCCGGAAGCGGAGGAAGTAGTTCTCCTGGAACAGATCCAACTCCTCGACAAAGGCGAAGCCGGCGTCCTCGATCTCCTTGCGGAACACTTCCTTGGGCGCGCGCACGTGACCGAGGATGAAGTCGGAGCTGACGCCTTCGATCCGCTCGAAATCGACGATGACCAGGGTGCCGCCGGGCTTCAGAGCGCGGAGGAGGGACTGGTTGGTTTTCGCCGGAAACTCGAAGTGGTGATAGGTGTCGCAGAGAAAGATGACATCGACGGAGGCCTCGGGCAGCTTCGAATCATCGGCGGTGCAGACGATGCCCTCGACGTGCTTCCATCCGCGGGCGGCACAACTGAGGACGACATGATCGACAAAGGTCCTGGCAATGTCGACGGCATACACTTTGCCGTTGGGGCCGACGGCCGGTGCCAACAGGCGGGTGAACAGGCCCGTGCCGGCGCCGACATCGGCCACCGTCATACCGGGCTGGAGACCGAGCCGGGCGACGATGGTCTCACGATTGTCGTAAACTTCCCGTCCCTCCTTTTCGAAGCGCTCGACGAAACTGGTCGGGTCGGGGTTCTGGTAGTTGTCGTTGATGCCGGGATTCACGCTCTTTTCCTGGGCGATCAGACCGGCCAGGCCGATGAGGAGCGCGGCGGCAGCGAGGGCGATGACGAGGGGGGCCTTTTTCATGAATGGATGAAAGGATGGGGAAAAGTTCATCAGGGACGGGCGACATCGACCCGGATCACGCCGCGCAGATCGCCGATCGCATAACCGGTGGCCTGATCTTCCGGATAACGACCGGCCAGAGCCTCGGTCAGGGGTGGCGGAAAGCCGGCAGGATCGCCGTGGCAATTGAGGCAGACTTCCTGGATGACGAGCGGTTTGTAGAAGCGGGCGGGACCTTCGGCGGGCCACTCGATCAGCTCCTCGGGCAGCGGTTGGGTGGCTGCGAGGCGCTCCAGCACGATGCGGTCGAGCGGATCGGGGGCATTTTGCGGATTGCGCGGCCGCAGGGTCGTGCGGCGCACGGCGACCACGTCGGGCAGGCCCGATCGCGCGGCGTCGGTCAGGGGCAGGGCCACCTGCTGGCAGACGGCGATGGCTGCCACGGGTCCGCCGCTCTGGATCGCGGCTTTCAACTGGCTGCCGAGGCTTTCGACCACGGCTTTGGTCGCCGCCCGTCCTGCTTCCTGCACGCGGGTGGTCTCCTCGGGACCGGGCGCAGTGGGACGCCCGCAGCCGGACAGGGCGAGCATGATGGGCAGGGCACAAACGATGAGGGAACGTGGAGTCATGGCGGCTATATCACCATCCGGCTATATTTGGTTCGGTGGCAACCGCTTTTTCGGGACTGATCCGGCCAACAGGTCTGCCAGCACCGATTCGGCCGCGACCGACGCGGGATCGGAGCCGGAAACGGTGAGAAAACGGTCGGCCTCGGTCACGGCGGGCGCTTCAAATTGATCCCGCAACCGACGATAGACCTCGCGGCCGGCATCGCTGACGGAGGCGGACAGGTCGGCCTCGCGCCGGTGGAGCCGGCTGATGATGGTCGCCTCGTCGGTCTCGACGGCGAGCAGGGCGACTCGCGCGCCGGCCTCGTGCGCGGCGTCGATGGCCCGCTCCCGGCTGTCGCGCTCGCGGAAATTGGCATCCAGGACGATCACCCGGCCGGGTGCGGTGGCGGCGACGGCGCGGCGAATCATTTCGTCATACACGCGGTGGGAAAAGGCCACCGTGTAGCACGACGCCGGCAGGGTCTTGGTCGCATTGGTGCCGGCCAGTTCCTTGCGGATGGGATCCGAAGCCAGCACGGGCCAAGCCCCGCCAGCGGCGACGGTCAAAGCGGCGGCGATGCTCGATTTTCCCGATCCAGGCAAGCCGCAAAACATCAGCCACCAGGGTCCGTCGTCCTCCACCGCGGTCGCCGCGGCGAGGCGCAGGTACTGGCGCGCGGCTTCGGCCGCAGTGGCGCGGGCGTCATTGTCCAACTCGGCTTCGCTGGCGGCAATGGCGGATACTTTGGCCCGGACCATCGCCCGGTAGCGCAGCAGAGGAGGCAACACCTCGCGGATCCCGGCATCGCCACTCTCCTGGACGACCTCATCGAGATAAGCTGCAGCCAGTTCCGGTTGTCCCCGGTGGCGCAGGTCCATGACGAGGAAGGCGTGCTCCGTGGCGACATCGCCGCAGCGGAAGGCGGGTGCGAACTCGATGCAATCGTAGATGGCGGGCGGGTCGATGAGGCAGATGTTCCGCGCGTGGAGGTCGCCGTGGCCATCGACCACGTGGCCGGAGGCAGCGCGGCTCAGCAACCGGGGCAGACAGCGGGCGAAGTCGTCGCGGGTGCGGGCCTCCAGGGCAGCAAACAGCGGAGCGGAAAAAAGGCTGCCCACCGCGGCTCTGGCTTCGTCGAAATTGGCGAGGGCAAAGGCGGCCAGTTTTTGCGGCGATCCCCAGTCCAAGACCTCCGGTCCCCGTTCCGCCCCGCGGTGAAACGCGACCATTTGACGCGCGATCCGCCGGATGTCGGCAGCGTCGACACGATCCTCCGCCAGCAGGACATCGAGCATCCGCTCTGCGGGCATCCGGCGCATTTTCACGGCATGGTCGACAATCTCGCCGATGGAATCCGGATCAAACGTCAGGCCGCCGTCAGCGCGCCGCCTCAGGGGCACAACAGAGAGGTAAATGTCGGGACAGAGCCGGCGATTCAGGCGGCATTCCTCCTCGCAGTAAGCCCGCCGGCTTTCCAGGGTGGAGAAGTCGGCAAACGGCAGCCGGATGGACTTCTTCAGCTTGTAAGCCACTCCGCCGACCAGGCACACCACCGACAGGTGAGTCTGCACGATCTCGACCGCATCCGGCCGCTCGGGATAGGCGGCCGGATCGCGCAACGACTCGATGCGGTGCGGCTCCATGATCTCGTCATCAGAGTAGTCCCGATTGCCGCCCCGGAAAAGCGGAAGCGCGGCCGGACGGCACTTCGGGGACCTCAATTTTCCGCCGTGGCCGCAGCGGGAGCCGCCGGAGCTGCTGGCGCTGGAGCCTTGCCATCCGTGATGGCGACGAGGGCATCGACCTTGGTTAGCATGGCCCGCACTTCAGCCTCGGAAAACGTCTTCGACTCCGGCACGTCGAGCAGGGCGCGCAATTCATCCAGGCCGGTGGCAAGTTGCTGGATGTGCGGCAACTCGAAAATCTGCGGCTCCAGCGTCGACAGCGAGCCCAGGAAATACTCCGCGATGTCCACCCGGGCGAGCACCCGGGTTTTCTCGGGGTCATAAGCCTCCAGCGACGAGACGCAGGCGATCTGGAAGGCCCGGAGCCAGCCGCCGAGGCTGATGAGATGCGCGGCATCGACATCGCGCAGCAGCACCATCTCGGCTTCGACATCCTTCTGGGTCTTGGCCAGCTCGCCCTTCAGCGCGCCCCATTCGCCCAGGGCGCTGTGTTCGAGCAGGCTTTTGGTGTGGCGGGAGAGCCGGGTGCCGGCGCCGAGGACCTGGGCGTGTTTCCACAGTGCCCGGCCGACCTGTTCCAGATCGAGGAGCTTTTCGGACTCGACCACGAGAAAGCCGTCGGCGATGAGCCCACCGAGCGCCAGAGCCAGCTTGGTGCGGTCCTTCGGCGTGCCGCCGGGCACTTCGCGCTTCAGTTTTTCATAGGGCAGCGGGCGCAGGCGGTCGAGGTCTTCGAAAATCTTCCGGATCGATGGTGCGGTGAAGCTGTTGACGCCGAACTCCTCGCGGATGTGCTCGTCCTCGAGCAGGTCCTCCGGAATTTCCTGCGCCGGCAGCCATCCGGCCGTCAGGAGCAGGAGGGCAGCCGCGAGGGGCCGGGGATGGACGCGCGCTTTCATCGGATGGAGCGGCGCATTCCTGACTCCGTCAGTTCCTCGAATGGCCGCCTGATGGACGGTCGAAAGTAGCCGACCCGGATGCGATTGCGAGGAAAATTCCTACGCCACGGTCTGGCGTGCCTGCGGCGGGACCGGCGGAATTTCCGGTCGAAAACAGCCGCGGGGCCGCTTTATTCCGGGCCGCTTCGGTTCCGGCCGGCGGTTGACGATCCATGGGCAAGATCCTTTTCATTCGCGGTGGCGCGGTGGGCGATTTCATCCTCACCCTCCCGGCCATCGGTCTGGTGCGCGAGCAATTGCCGACCGCCGGCATCGAGCTGCTCGGCTATCCGCCCACCAACCGCCTCGCTCTGGCTTCCGGACTCGTCGATGCCGCCAAATCGATGGAATACGGCCCCCTCGCGGCGTTTTTCGTGCCAAATGGGACGCTCCCGGAAGATCTCGCGACCTACTTCGCCGGCTTCAGCGTGGTGGTGAGCTACCTTTACGATCCCGATGGCTATTTCGCGGAAAACCTCCGCCGCGCCGGTGTCAAAACGCTGCTCCTCGGGCCGCACCGGGTCGATGAGGGCCTCGCTGACCAACCCGCCTCCGCCCAACTGGCCCGTCCCCTGGAAAGTCTCGCCCTCTACCTCGACCGCCCCTGGATCACGCTCGATCTCCCTGAAGCCTCCGTCGCCGAAGCCGGGCAGGCCTTGCCCGATCTCTTCGCCGGAAACCATCGTTGGGTCGCCCTGCATCCCGGCAGCGGCAGCCCGCGGAAGAATTGGTCCTTCGAAGGCTGGGTCGACGTCGCCGCCTCGCTGGGTGAACGCGACCCGTCGATCCGCTTCCTCGTCACCCATGGGGAAGCCGAGGAGCCGGTCATTGAGGCCTTTCTCGCCCTGCTGCGCGACCGCGGGGTGCCGCACGTGCGATCGGGTCATCTCTCCCTGCCGGCTTTGGGTGCGCTGCTGCGTCGCTGCGATCTGTATCTCGGCCACGACACGGGCGTCTCGCACCTCGCCGCCGCCTGTGCGGTGCCGTCGGTGCTCCTGTTCGGCCGGACCGATCCGGCGATCTGGGCGCCGCGGCATCCGGCGGTGTCCGTGATCGCCGCGCCCGATGGCGATCTGTCGCAAATCCGCCCCCGAGTGGTCAGCGATTTGGCGTGGTCGAAGCTCAGCGGCCGCGCGACTTCTTCACCGCCTTAGAAGAGAAGAGAGAAAGGGAACCAATCTTTGTTCTTCTTATTAAGGCCGTGAACAACTCCGATCAGACCCTGTTACTTCAACAAAGCAAGAGGGTTGCATCGGAAATCGGCTGGTGAAGAACGCGTTCACGGATGGATCGGAATTCGGCGAAATGGTGAATAGCCGGATTTCCTTCACGATTATTCCGGGTTGTTCGCCCGTTGTTCACCACCTGCCGACACCAGCGCAGAGGCCTCCCAGCGGCGGTGGGCGAGGGCATTGAGCGCGGCGTCGATCTCGGCTTCCTTCTTGCTGCCGCCGTGGCCGTAGCCCAGCTCACGGCCTTCCCAATCGACGCAGGCGGTGAAGGTCTTTTGATGGTCGGGACCGTCCTGAGCCACGATGCGATACGACGGGCTGATCGGCGAAATGGCCTGGAGGATCTCCTGGAGCTGGCCTTTGGGATTCACCTCCTCCGGCTCGCCGGCGATGGCTTGCAGGGCGTGGTCGCAGATGTTCAGGACGACCTCGCGAGTCCGGTCGAACCCGGCGTCGAGGTAGACGGCACCGATGAGCGCCTCGAAGGCATCGGCCAGATTTGACGCGCGGTCGCGTCCGCCGGAGGTCGCCTCGCCCTTGCCGAGCAGGAGGTAGTCGCCGAGCTGGATCTGATTGGCGAAGCGGCAGAGGGCATCGCGTGAGACCAGGCGACTGCGGAGCTTGGTTAGCCGACCCTCGCCGAAGCCGGGGAACATGGTGAAGAGCCGCTCGGTCAGGATGAGCTGGAGCACGGCGTCGCCGAGATATTCGAGCCGCTGGTTGTCGAAATGGGGCCGGTTCGACTCGTAGGCGAGGCTGGGGTGCGTGAGAGCCTCTGCCAGCAGCAGCGAGTTGGCGAACTTGTAGGCGATGCGTTGCTCTATGGACTCCATCGGTCGGAACGGGCGATGAGGCCGCGTCGGAAAAGGAAAAGGGCGGGTGGGGTGGCTGACGGGGATCGAACCCGCGACAACCGGAATCACAATCCGGGGCTCTACCACTGAGCTACAGCCACCATATCGGCGACCCGCGATGCCGAAGGGAGGAAGCGGGTGCTTTCCCCGGCAGGACGGCCAAGCTAGGTCAGCGGCGGCAGGTTTTCCAGCGGAAAAATGCGCGGTAGGCGAGGGCTGCGGCGATTTTTTGGGAGCCAAACGGGCGGGTCCTCGCTACGCTGATCGGCGATGATCGATTTCAGCTATCTCGTGCGGGGGCTGGATGGGCTGGCGAATGCCCATCGGGGGGGAGCCATGGCGGGTCACCCGGGCGCGGCGCTGATTGCGGGCTATTGCTTTGCAGAAAACCACCCCGGAGCCGATTCGGCGATTCACCGGGCGATCGAGAGGGATCTGGAGCGCATTCTGGCCGGGGAGGAGGCTTTCTGGATTGATCGGAAGTCCGGACTGACCACGCGCGAGCTGTTCGAGCCGCTCAAGGCCGAGCCGGCGGGCGATGATTCGGGCCCCGAGGCCATCGTGGAGGCTCTGGCAGGCAATCTCGGCCGGGTCCGGCAGAGCGGGCACAATGTGATCTTTGCCACCGCGGCGGTCCGGGCCTTTGCCGATCATCCCGACCTCGCGACGCCGGAACGCGTCCGCGGCGTGGTGCGGTTGGTCGAGGGATTTGATCAGGCGGGACCGGGACGGGGCTATTTCGGCAAAGCGGTGGGCTGGAAAACGGGTGGTGAAGTTGTTCTCCCGCCGTCCGGGGCGACTACCGGCGGCACGCCGACGCTCGACGCGGCCGTGGAGGGCGTGGTCGACCGGGTCATCGCGACGGCCGGACAGCATCGGCAGGGTTTTGGCGGGCTGTTTCACCTGATCGATCACGCCGCCGGTCTGGTCGATCTGGATCAGCATGGCCACGTGGAGGCGGCGCGGGCGGGCATCGCGGCGCTCTCCCAACACGGCCGCCTGTTGGATGCACTGCCGGCGCTCGATGAGGAACTCGGCGTGCTGGAAAAGGCCGACCGCGATCCCCTGCAGCCCGAGTACTGGGCCCGACGGGAGTCGGTGCAGTGGTCCGGCTGGCTGACGCACCGGATCAAGGTGCTGCACGGCTGGGACACCATCCTCCCGGTGGTCGAGTCGGCCGAAAAGCGTCAGCTTGCCACGGCCGCGTTTCGCTACCTGCTGGCTTGAGCCCGAATCGCGGGTCGGTCGGCGGCGATGCCCAAAAATGAACCGCGCCCGGACGACGAACGGTCGAACGGGCGCGGTTGCAGCGGGAAATCCTGAGGGGGGAAATCTCAGGACTATGGGAGGGAGTCAAACAAATCGAATCAAATCAACCAACACCCTCAAAAACGGTGGGGCGGAAAATGCCTTAGAAAAAAATCGAAAAATTTTTCAGACGGCTCTCCGCGCCGGGTTTTTCTCACCGGCAACGGGTGAAACCAAAGCCCGAGATGGCCCGCGTGGTGGGGTAGTTGCGATACACGTTGTAGCTGCGGACATCCGGATAGGTGTAGTAGCGGGTGACGCGGTTGCCGTAGCCGTAGTTGTAGACCTGCACGGGCGTGCGGGAGCCGCAGTTGCCGTGGTAGTTGGGGATCCACCCATAGACGGCGCGGCTGTTCACGTAGCGGACGGGCCGGTAGTAGGCGTGGACGGGCTGGCGGCAATGACCGCAGGAGGAGTGGACGCGGCTGGCGGTGGTGCCGGCCTGGACATCGGCGGTGCCGAAGGTGAGGGCCGCAGCGGCGGCCAGGGTGAGTGCGAGCAGGTGTTTCATGTCGGTGGTCTCTCAGTGTGGGGTGGTCGACGGACGCCGATCTGTTCCCGGCAGGGAAAAAGACCGCGTCGTCGCGGAATTGAGTCTCAAATCGGGCCTGATTTCAAGAAAAATGATAAAAATCAGAGATTTTTATGCCACCGGCCTGTCGGCGGAGGGCCATCAAGCCGGATCGCGTCGGGCTTCGGCCACGGCATCGAAGCCGTAACGCTCCAGATATTCCCGGAGCAACTCGGCCAGATCCGGTGGCGGGAGGGTGTCCACCAGCGTAAGCGTGCAGCATTCGATGTAGCCGAGCATCGTCGTCACCGGGCGTGCCGCGACGGCGTTCTCCGCGAGCCACCGGTCGAAAGCGAGCAGGGCGACGAGCCAGTTGGCCAGGGAATAGGGGGAATCATCGATCGTGGCAAACCAGGCGGACAGGTCGATGTCGCTGAGCAGGGTCGTCAGGCGGTCGCGCTCTTCGGCGGACAGTCCGGCGGCGTCACAGGCTCCCGGGATTGGTTGGGGATCGGAGTCAGCAGGCATGGTGGCCGGGCGGGTTGGGTGAGGTAGCTTTTTGAAACGAGAATTCGAGGAATTCCTTTCCGCCGCTGGCAACGTGGCAGGCCTCATGGATCGGTTCCAAGCCAACTCTTGCCGCGGTATCGAGCAAGGCGGACCGCTCGACGAAGTTCATGACGGTGGCCAGGCTCTGGAGGCTGGTGTACGGGGATGGCGACACTTTCTGGTGACCCGCGCCGGGCAGTTGCACCACGGTGACGAGCACTCCGGAAGGGTGAACCAGGTCGGCCAGATTCGCCAGAGCGCGCTCCAGAGGGACATACTCCAGAATCAGGCCTGCAAATGCCAGGTCGACGGGTTTCAGGGCAGGCATCTTGGTCCCGAGGTCCGCGCAGACCGTCTCCAGTCCACCAAGGGCCGCTTTCCACCGGTCACTCACCACGGCGAGGTAAGCCGCATTGATGTCGAGTGCGACGAGCCTTTCGATCGGACGGCTGGCGGTCTGCTCGATGCCGTTTCCACCGGCACAGCCGACCAGGGCTACCGACCGGGGTTGGAACCGGTCGATGGACTGGCCAAACAGGCTGGACAACAGTTGAGCCTGACCCACCGCCGGCTGGCTCATGTGGGATTCGTAGTCCTGCAGGGGCAGCTCAAGCCAGGGATTGTCCATTGGGAGCTGGGATTGCGGGCGGGTCCGGATGGGTGCCAGGCGATTGGATTACCGGCCCGCCCGGGTGCGGTCGGAGGCTTCGTAAAGGTCCTTGTGACAGATCGACTGGCCGTCGCGGGTGGTGACCCAGTGGCTGCGGCCGCGGCGGAACTCCACGGCGGCGACGCCATCCGCATTCACCGGCCAGGCGCGGCTCTGGGCGACCCGGCCGGAGCGTCCCGGCCAATGCTGGCTTTGCCACCCGTAGAGCGCGAAGAATCCCGCCAGCAAGGTCACCCCGACCATCTGACGCGGCCAGGCCGGCGCCCGCAGCCACGGCTGGGCCATTCGGCCGAGTCCGGCGGCGATGCCGGCCAGCACGGCGGGCAGGGCGTAGGTCAGATACCAGTAG
The DNA here is from genome assembly GCA_016795505.1 of Verrucomicrobiales bacterium. Classification (GTDB taxonomy): domain Bacteria; phylum Verrucomicrobiota; class Verrucomicrobiia; order Verrucomicrobiales; family DEV007; genus JAEUHH01. The sequence goes on from JAEUHH010000120.1 coordinate 96,280, forward strand.
TAAAAATACAGCGAGGTGAACTGCTGGTGTGCCAGCGCCAGGAGCGGTGCCAGCAGGGCGAGTCCCAACACCAGCGTGGCGGGCATCGCCGCCCGGCGCCGGCCGACATGGAGCCAGAGCAGCCCCCACACGATCAGGGCGGGCAGCAGGGCCCATTGTTTGAAAGCCAGGATGGGTTCCTCAAGCGCAAAACGGTTCAGCAACACGTCACCGAGCGAGGCGGTGTCCGCCCGGAGCGCCTCGATATCTGCGGAGATGGGAAAGCTGGTGCCGGTACTGTAATGCGACCAGGCATAGAAAAACCAATAGGGCTCCAGAGCGATCAACTCGAACACTTCGCGGAAATGATAGCTGACCTGTGGCAGGTGGGGCGCGATGATCACGGCGAACAGCAGGCCCACGGTGGCATTCACCGCCAGCAGCCGCGCCACGGACCCGGTCGCGGCGGGATCGCCCGAACGAATGCGCCGCCAGAGCAGACAGGCCAGCAGTCCCCCGTGCAGCGCCACCGCAAAATGGAGGGAACCGGGATAGGACAACAGGCAAAGAAACACGGCGATAGCCAGACCCCACCAATCCCGCCAGCGGTCGGTGCGCAGCGCCAGCCAGGCGAACCCTAGGGCCACGGGGACGCAACACAACACGAAGGCATAGCCGCGGGCCTGCAGGCTGTAGTCGATGTGCATCGGATGCATCGCGGCCAGTCCCGCCGCGATCGCCGCCGCCAGCCGCAGGCCCCAGAGCTGGAGCAGCCACCACAGCGCGGCGATGGAGGCGAGTCCGGCGAGCAGCACCGGCATCCGCAGGGCCACGATGTTGAAGCGCTCGCGTTCAGCGCCGGTGATGGCGCGCCAGGTGCCGAGGCTGAGCTGTGTCGCCACGCTGAGGAGCACGGGATTGTTGCCGAGCCGGTTCTCCCACAGCGCTTCCTGCCAGCCAGCGCCACGCCAGACACGGGTGCCATCACGCTGGATCTCGACATGACCGTGGAAATTGCGCCGCAGATTGTCCTGCTCGTCGAAATAGATGGCGCGATCGAGATGGGGCACCCGGTAGGCGGCGGCGATCACGAGCAGCAGAGCGAGGACGATCCAGTCGATGCGGCCGGCGCGCCACAGGCTGCCTCCGGCCCCGCGGACGAAGGGATGTGCCGGACGCCGCACCACCGGCAACCACCAGCGCGTCGAGAGAGCCGCCAGAGCAAGCAACAGGCCCGCGGCGAGGGATCCCTGCCAGAGGCCGATCTGACGGTAGGCCGGCGTGCCGAGATTCAGCTCACCGAGTTGCTTGAAATCGAAGAAAACGGCGCGCGGCACCTCGCGCGGAGACAGATCGAGTCCGCGGGCGACGCGTTTCAGCGCCTCGCCCTCCCAGGGTGCGGGGGCCAGCGTGGCGAACAGGAGACAGCCGGCTGCGGCCGCCGCGAGGATCGCAGTCCAGAGGCGCAGGGGGGTCGCGGTGAGCCAGTGTCGGCCCCGCGAAAGGATCTGGGAGAGTGACATGCCGGGGGTTTTCTACAGGGACGAGACAGGGTCCGGCGGGGGGGAAGCCGGAGGTCAGTGTCGCCGGAATTCAAACCGGACACAAGGCCGGGTCCGCGATGCCGATGAGACCGGGATGGCACGGATTGACCAGCGATGGTCGAGGAGAAAGGGGAATCCCACCGGGACCGCAGGCGTCCCGCCTGCCCCGGAGCCATTGTTGGTCGTTAGCCTTTGCCGTTCAACAAAAGGGGGCGGGCGGGACGCCCGCGGTCCCGGTGGGTTCTGCCTTGAAGGTCGCCGTTCGTTCCAGGGTATTCCGATGAGACCCTGTCTGATCGGAGATCCTACCCTGTTTGATCGGAAACCCGGCCAGGTCAGTGGCCGCTTTTGAACTGGGCGGCGAGCTGGGTGATGGTGTCCTTGGCGTCGCCGTAGATCATGCGGCAGTTCTCGCGGAAAAAGAGGGCGTTTTCCAATCCGGAGAAGCCGGCGCCCTTGCCACGCTTCAAGGCGAAGACGGTGCGGGCCTCGTGGACGTTGATGATGGGCATGCCGTAGATCGGGCTGCTGGGGTCGTCGGCCGCGGCGGGATTGACGACATCGTTCGCGCCGATGACGATGGCGACATCGACCTGGGAAATGGTGGGATTCACCGCGTCCATCTCGCAGAGCTGCTCGTACGGCACGTCGGCCTCGGCGAGGAGGACGTTCATGTGACCGGGCATGCGGCCGGCGACGGGGTGGATGGCGTAGCGGACTTCGGCGCCGTTTTTCTCCAGCAGGCTGCCGAGTTCCTTCACCGCGTGCTGGGCCTGGGCGACGGCCATGCCGTAGCCGGGGACGAAAATGACGTTCTGCGCGGCTTCGAGCACGTAGTAGGCGTCCTCGACGGAGATGCCTTTCATCTCGCCCTCGACCGCCTTGCCGGCGGCGCCTCCGGCAGCCCCGAATCCGCCGAAGAGGACGTTGCCGAAGGTGCGGTTCATCGCCTTGCACATGATGATGGTGAGGATGATGCCGGAGGTGCCGACGAGGCAGCCGGCGACGATGAGCACTTTGTTGAGAATGACGAAGCCGGCGGCGGCACCGGCGAGGCCGGAGAAGCTGTTGAGGAAGGCGATGACGACGGGCATGTCGCCGCCGCCGATGGGCAGCACACCCAGCACGCCGAGCAGCAGGGAAAGCACGATGATGGCGTAGAGCACCCAGGCGACGGGCTGGATGCAGTAGTAGACGCCGAGGATGAGCAGGGCGGCAAAAATGAGGCCGTTGATGGCTTTCTGCCCCGCGAACAGGGTGGGTCGGCCGCTCATTTTCCCGGCCAGCTTGAGGTAGGCGATGAAGCTGCCGGTGAAGGTGACGCCGCCGATGAGAATGGCCGCGTAGATGGAGATGAGGGTGACGACATCGGTGCGGTGGCCGAACTCATGCTCGGCCCAGCCGACCAGGACGGAGGCGAGACCGCCGAAGCCATTGAAAAGGGCCACCAACTCGGGCATGCCGGTCATCTGCACCCGCTGGGCCCAGACGCCACCGATCACGGCGCCGATGGCGAGGCCGGCGGCGATCCATTTGAAATCAATGATCTCCTTGTAGAAGAGGGTGGCCACGACGGCGATGAGCATGCCGACGGCCGACAGGAGGTTCCCCCGGCGGGCGGTATCGGCGCGGCCCAGCATCTTGATGCCGAAGATGAAGAGGATCGAGGCGACGATGTAGGCGAGGTCGATCAGTTTTTCCATAGGAGACAGGGGTGGTCGGTGAGTGGTGACCGGTGATCAGGGATCCGTGGCGGGGAGTCGGTGGCGCGAGGGGTGGTCGGTCACTTGTCCTTTTTCTTGAACATGCCGAGCATGCGATCGGTGACGAGATAACCGCCGACGACATTGATGGTGGCGAGGATGATGGCTCCGAAGCCGAGCCACTGGCCGAAGCTGTTGTCGCCGATGCCGCAGGCGATGAGGGCGCCGACCACGGTGATGCCCGAGATGGCATTCGAGCCCGACATGAGCGGGGTGTGGAGCTGGCTGGGCACCTTTTGGATCAATTCAAACCCGAGGAACCCGGCGAGGACGAAGACGAAGAGGAGCAGGACGAGCGTTTCCATGTGGTGATGGCGGAAAGGGTGTGACGCGGTATCCGGAGTGTGGCGGAGCGGAGGTGAAATGGGGAGGCAATCAGGGGCTCTCAGGCGGTCTTGAACCGCTCGTGGACGACGGCGCCGCCGTGGGTGATGACGCAGCCTTTCTGGATGTCGTCGGCGAGGTTGATGCGGACGGCTTTGGCCTCCTTGTCCCAGAAGTGTTCGATCATGTTGGCGAAATTCGCGGCCAACACCTGGGTGGCGTGGGTGGCGACGTGGCCCTCGTAGTTGGCGAGGCCGATCAGCCGGACGCCGTTGGGGGTGACGACTTCCTCGCCGGGGACGATGCCCTCGACGTTGCCACCGCCCTCGGCCGCGAGGTCGACGATGAGACTGCCGGGGCGCATGCCGGCGACGACATCGGATTTGATCAAAATGGGCGGCTTGCGGCCGAAGACCTTGGCGGTGGTGATGACGACATCGCTCTGGGCGCAGACTTTGCCCTGTTCGAGGCGCTGCTTTTCGAGCTGTTCAGGGGTGAGCTCTTTGGCGTAGCCCTGCTCGGTGCCACCGGTCTGGCCGAGGTCGATGCGGAGGGCTTTGGCGCCGAGGGACTCGGCCTGTTCGAGCGCTTCGGGGCGCACGTCGAAGGCGGTGACGCGGGCGCCGAGGCGCTTGGCGGTGGCAATGGCCTGGAGGCCGGCGACGCCGATGCCGACGATGAAGAACTTGGCCGGAGAAATCGTGCCGGCGGGGGTCATCATCATGGGCAGGATGGTCTTCATCCGGCTGGCGGCGAGGATGACGGCGACGTAGCCGGCGAGGTTCGCCTGGGAGCTGATGGCATCCATCTTCTGCGCCAGGGTGGTGCGCGGGATCATCTCCAGGCTGATGGCGGTGACGCCCTGATCGGCGAAGGCCTTGATGAGCCCGGATTCGTTGAAGGGATCGAGGAAACTGACATGGAGGGCACCCGATTTCTGCCGCGCGATCTCGGCGGGTTCGGGTTTGCGGACGCGCAGCACGGCGTCGGCCGCGGCGAGGGTCCCGGCGCGATCGGTGGTGATGCTGGCTCCCACGGCGGTGTAGTCGGCGTCGTGGTGGTCGGCGCGCTCGCCGGCACCGGATTCGATGACGACCTCGGCACCGAGGCCGATCAATTTTTTCGCGGAGACGGGATCGAGGGCCGCGCGGGTCTCGATGGGGTCGGTCTCTTTGGGGACGAAGATCTTCATGGGCGGAACCGGAGGGTCTGGCGGGATGTCGGGCGTGTGAAAAGGCGGGGGGCTACCTTATCCCCGGCGGCCTGTCCGTCCACCGGAATCGCTGTGACGAAACAGCCGGCTCCGCCGTGGGGACGGAAGCCGGCTGGTCGGCAAAAATGACAAAGTGGGTGGGCAGAGACTCAGTCGAGCACCTTCACCTCGATGCTCTGGTAGTGGACTTCGCTCTCGGGGTCGTGAGCCTGGAGGCCGAAGGTGCCCTCGCCGATCTTCCGGCCGGCGAAGCCGCTCTCCACACCGCCCTCGGGCTCGGTCCACTGCACGGTGGTCTCGCCGTTGACCTTGATGGTGACGGTCTTGCCCTTCACCGTGATGTGGTAGTCGAACCACTCGCCGTCGGTGCTCGGCGCCTTGTCGCGCTTCAGGTGCTCGCCGCCGGCGGGCTCTTTCTGGCCGGGCTCGAGGACGAGAATGTTGACGATGCCGTAGAGGCTGCCGGTCTTCTTCGGGTCTTTGTGGGTGGAATTGACCTGGGCTTCAAAGCCGATCTTCGGCCAGTCGGTGTCCTGATACTGGGTGTGGAAATAGACGCCGCTGTTGGAGCCCTTGGTGGTGCGGACCTTGAGCTTGAGTTCGAAATTCTTGAATTTCCCGCCGTTCACATCGCCGGTGTAGAACAGGTGGCTTTTGCCGCCTTTCACGATGAGGGCGCCGTCTTTCACGGAGAAAGAGTCGGGGTTCTCCTTCGACGGAGTCCATCCGGTGAGGTCTTTGCCGTTGAACAGGGGCACAAAGCCCTCTTCAGCAGCGGCGGGAGTCTGGGTGAGGCCGCCCAGCAGCAGGGTGGCGGCGGTGGCAAGGGTCAGGGCAGAGGTTTTCATGGGCGGGAGTAGTACGCCGGAAGTGGCCGGGCGGCAAGGATCAAGACGCCGCCGGCGCGGGCGAAACCGGGCTTGCCGATCGGGTCAAGCACGCCCATCCTTGCGGCCATGCGTGCGCTCTCCCGTCTTCTCACCCTGCTGGTCGCCGGCTTTCTCGTTTCCTGTGCCGCTCCGGGCGGCGGCGGTGGCATCGGTCGCGATGCCTGGGGCCATCGACCGGGGCCGAAGGGCTTCCGCACCGTGGTGATCGACGCGGGACACGGCGGGAGCGACTCCGGAGCGCGGAGTCATGCGACCGGGGCGATGGAGAAAGACCTCGCGCTCGACATGGCGCGCCGGGTGAAGGGCGAGCTGCCCGGCTGGCGGGTCGTGCTGCTCCGGGACGGCGACTATTTCATCGACCTCGACGAGCGGGTGGGCATGGCCAACCGCCACGGCGATGCGGTGCTGGTCAGCCTGCACTTCAACCACGGTCCGTCGCATCTCTCCGGTCCGGAGACGTTCTACTGGCGCGTGGACAGCCACGGGCTGGCGACGCGCATCCAGCGCAACCTGGCTTCGGCCATACCCGATGAGCACGGCAACCGCGGCCTGGTGCGCCGTCGGCTGCGGCTGACCCGGAATCCCGAGATTCCCTGTGTGCTGGTCGAGTGCGGCTACCTGTCGAACTCAGCCGAAGCCCGGCGGATCGAAAACGGGGCCTATCGGGCGTCGCTGGCGCGGGCGATCGCGGCGGCGATCAAGGAGCAGTCGGCCCACGGCGATGCCGGGACCGGTCCGCTGCCCCCGCCCATCAATGCCCCGATGAGCCGGCCGACGGACGCGCCGGAGTGAGCGGGCGTAACGCCAGGCGCGGGGCGCGGTCGCGTGCCGGGCGGACATTGCCACGCCGGTCGGCCCCGTGATAGCCTCGCGGGCATGACGACGACCGTTTCGAGACGCCAATTTCTCCGGGGAAGTTCCAGCCTGGCCGCGGCAGGCCTGTTTTCCGGGCTGGGTCCGGTTCGCGCGGCGGATGCCAGTCGCAAGGCGGCCATCATCGGCCACACCGGAGCCGGTGACTACGGTCACGGGATCGAGCGGATCTTTGCAGGCCTCCCGGATGTCTCCGTCGTCGCGGTCGCCGATCCCCACGAGGGCGGACGGGCCAAGGCGAAGGCCGCCTCCGGTGCGGCGCGCGACTATGCCGACTACCGCGACATGCTGGACCGGGAAAAGCCGGACCTGGTGGCGATCGGTCCGCGCTGGGCGGGCGAGCATCACGCGATGGCGATGGCGGCGCTCCAGGCGGGTGCCCATCTGTATTTGGAAAAACCCTTTACCGTCACGCTGGCGGAGGCCGATGAGATCCTGAAACTCGCGGCGCAGAGCGGTCGCCGCATCGCCGTGGCCCACGTGACCCGCTGCGCCCCGAATGTCCTGCGGCTGGAGGCGGCGCTGCGCGACGGGCTCATCGGGGACCTGCTGGAGATCCATACGGTGGGAAAGATGGGCTCCCGCTCGGGCGGTCAGGACATGATGGTGCTCGGCCTGCATGTCTTCGACCTGGCGCGCCTGTTCGCCGGCGAGGTGGAGTGGTGCCAGGCCCGCATCCGACTCCAGGGTGCCATGCCGACAGTGGCCCAGGCGAAAGAGTCACCGTCCGACCGGGTCGGGCCGGTGGTGGGCGACGACATTTTTGCCCATTTCGCGATGCGCTCGGGGGTGAATGTCACTTTCCGCAGCCGGCCCGGTCTCGAAAAAGCGGCCGGACCCTTCGGCATGGAGATCATCGGTTCCCGCGGAGTGGTCAGGTTGAACTCCGGGGCCGTGCCCAGTCTGTCCCTCCTCGCCGCACCCAGCCGGGCTGCCGCCACGCGGACAGAAAGCTGGGTTGACTGGAATGGCGGTGTCGATCCCGCGACCGAAGCCACCATCGACGGGCTGACCGCCTACGACGCCGCCCACCGGCGGGTGGTGCGCGACTGGCTGCTGGCCATCGACGAGGGACGCGAGCCGCTGGCCTCGGGCGAGCGGGCGATGAAGGCGATCGAGATGGCCCACGGGGCGTTCCGGGCGGGATTGGCTGGCGGTCGGGTGGAATTTCCGCTGGTTGATCGTGGCCATCCGCTCATCGCCGGGTGAGAATGCCGCGTCATGCACACCCCCGACGACTCGCTGAGCCCGCTGATCCTGAATGAAGCCCACTACACGCGGCTGATCCGGGAGGAAATACCCGCGGCGACGCGATTCCTCTGGATCGCCACCGCCGATCTGAAGGACCTGCATGTCGAAGCCACCAAGGGCCGGTTCCAGCCCTTTCTCGGCGTGCTCGCCGGCCTCGTCCGCGATGGCGTGGAGGTGCGGCTGGTTCACGCGAAGGAGCCCGGTCCGCGCTTCCGGCGCGATTTCGACCGCTATCCTGAGTTGATCGCCTCCGAGCAGTTCGAGCGGGTGCTCTGCCCGCGCATGCATGCGAAGATTGTGATCATCGACGGCGTGGTGGCTTACGTCGGCTCGGCGAATCTCACCGGTGCCGGCATCGGGGCCAAATCGTCGCGGCGGCGGAATTTCGAGGCTGGCATGCTGATCCGGGATCGCCAGACGCTGGATGAGCTGATGGATTTCTTCGACCGCCTCTGGATGGGAGAGCACTGCCCGAAGTGCGGCCGGAGGGATGTGTGTCCGGATCCGATCGTGTGAGAGGGGGGTCGCCATCGACGGGCCGACAAAAGACGGTCGCCTCACTCCCGAATGGGCGATACCTTGCCCTTGTTCCGTTTCATGATACCTGACGCCATCCGGGAGCTTCTCGATCCGACGCTCGCACGCCTCTCCGCACTGGCGGCGCGGCTGCGCTCGGTGCGGCCGTTGGCCCCGGAGTTCGAAGCCAGCCTGGTGCACCGGTTGCGCATCGAGCTGACCCATGGCAGCACGGCGATCGAGGGAAACACGCTCACGCTGCGCGAGACCCAACTGCTCATCGACGAGGGACTCGCTCCGGGTGGGGCGAAGGCCCTTCGTGAGATCCATGAGACCTTGAACCATCACCGCGCCGTCCTCGCCCTGCAGGATTGGGTGAACGAGGGGCGTCCTGTATCGGAGGATGGCCTGCGTGAGTTGCACCGGCTGGTGCTCCAAAATATCGACGACGAGCGATCCGGCCGATACCGGTCGGCGCGGGTGATGGTGGCCGCGGCTCCCCGGCAGCCGATTCATCCGGACCACATCGCCACCGCGATGGCGGAACTGGTCGACTGGGTAAACGGCCCCGCCGGGCACCCGGTGCTGATCGCGGCGGCAGCGCATTACCGATTTGTCAAAATCCATCCCTTTTTCGACGGCAATGGACGGACGGGCAGGCTCCTGCTCAACTGGGTGCTGCTCCGGTCCGGCTATCCGCTGACGGTCATACAGGCCTCCGACCGGTCGCGCTACCTCCATGCCCTCGATGAGGCCGACCGGGATCAGCCGCTGGATTACTACCGCTTCCTGTCGGAGTGCGTGGAGCGATCCCTGGCTCTCTACCTTTCCGATGATACAGGGTCTGATCGGAGACCTAACCCTGTTTGATCAGTTTCTCGAAGCACGCCAGGGTCGCGTCGACATTGCGGGCGACGGAGTAGGCGGCGGCGGCGGCGCGGTTGGCGGGCCGGACGGCGGCGAGGCGGGCGGGGTCGAGCCAGCTCTCGCAGGCCTCGACCAGGGCCGGGCCATCGGGCTCGGGGACCACACTGCCGGCGATCTCGGGGATGCGCTCGCCAAAGCCGTTGGCCGCCGTGGTGATGACCGGCAACCCGTGGGAGGCGGCTTCGAGGCAGGCGTTGGAAAAGGGATCGTAGATCGTCGGGAGGATGAAGGCGTCGGACAATTCGTAGAGCTGGGTCAGCTCATTCGGGGCCATGGGTCCGAGGAATTCGGTCACGCCGGCGACACGGGTGCGGGGACGGCGTTTGTCCTTGCCGGCGACGTGGAGTTTCACCTTCCGGCCGCGGCTGGCGAGGGTCTCCACCGCTGCGATGGCGTGGCGCAGGCCTTTGCGTTCCCAGCCGGAGCCGACGAATAGAAAAGCGGTGGTGTCGTCGTCGAGTCCGTAGGCGCGGCGCCCGAGCAGCCGGTACTGGCGGCGCCGGGCGTCATCGATGACGGGGGCGTCGTAGCCGTTGGGGATCACGGTGACGCGGTCGGGATCGGTGCCGTAGTAGTCGTGCATCTCCGCTTTGACGAAGGCGGCATTGGCGATGAGATGGGTCGCGGATTTTGGTCCGTAGAGGGCGAGCTCCAGCCGGCGCAGTTCGACGTGTTTGAAATTGAGGGCCCGGAGGGCGCGGCGCCAGCGGGGCTCGTGGCGGGCGCGGCGGTCGAGCCAGGCGGCATGCACGCCGTCGCCGGCCCGGTAGCAATCGCATTTCCACACCCGCTCGAGGCTGAACAGGAAGTCGCAACGGCCCTCCGGCCGGGCATCGCGCAGGGCGAGGGCGAAGGCGGCCGGGGAGCGGCCGGCGCTCAGGATGACCTGCTCGCGGTCGAGCCAGTCGTCGTCGGGCCATTCGCGATCGGTGAACAGGACGCATTCGTGACCGCGCGCCTCCAGACCCGCGGCGAAGCGGATGAGGTAGCGTTCGGCGCCTCCGGTGGCGGAGTAGCCGCGTCTGACGAGACCGATTTTCACGGGATGCGGTGGGGCGGTGGTGGGGACAATGCCTCAGTCGCGGCGCCGCGCCAGCCGGAAAACGACAGGGCTCACGGTCGACCGGAACCGTGGTCCGAGGCGGCATCGGACACCCGGGGCACTCGGGCGGATTGGGTTGGCGAGGATGGTGGGGATGGTGTCTAGGCGATCGGTCCCCATCGGACCTGATTCGCGGCCATTCGTTTCATTCCTTTCATTCGTGTTTCGGGTGGCGCGAATGGCGCGAATGGCGCGAATGGCGCGAATGGCGCGAATGGCGCGAATGACGCGAATGACGCGAATGACGCGAATGACGCGAATGAAGGTAAAGGCGGACCCGAAAACTTCGGGCGATGGCATCTCCGCGATCGGTCCCCACCAGACCCGATTCGCGGCCATTCGTTTCATTCCTTTCATTCGTGTTTCGGGTGGCGCGAATGACGCGAATGAGACGAATGACGCGAATGAAGGTAAAGGCGGACCAGAGAACGCCGGGCGATGGCATCTCCGCGATCGACCCCCACCGGACCTGATTCGCGGCCATTCGTTTCATTCCTTTCATTCGTGTTTCGGGTGGCACGAATGACGCGAATGAGACGAATGACGCGAATGATGGTGAAGGCGGACCGGAGACCGCCGGGCGATGGCATCTCCGCGATCGGTCCCCACCGGACCTGATTCGCGGCCGTTCTTTTCATTCGTGTTCCCGAAAGGTGAAGGCGGGCCTGTTCAAGCGTTGGAAGGTAGGGATTACCAATTGTGCGAGATTCAGATTCGGTCCGGGCTCTGGCCACGCAAAGACGCGGGCAGAGCAATAGCGGATTCAGGCATGGGTTCGAAAGCTATCTGTCTTGTCAGCAACTCTTTAAGCGCGCGATTGCATTACTCGTTATGTTTGGTAAAATTGAAACGACGTGACTACTAATGACGCAGCTGAAAAGGAGGCTGTTCGAAATAGATTACATTTCGGAGCAGTTGGGTTGATTACATACTTATTTTTGATTGTTGGATCGTTTGCCCTCGTCGCGCACCAAACCGCTGGACCAGGGTATGGATTCCTCGCCAATGCGGCAATTGGAGCCGTCTTTTTGGCGACGGTGTCGCCGTGTTTTGGTCCCGCGCTGGCGATCTGGCTTGGTGTTATTTGGATCATATCGATAAAAGGGCGATTGTGGCGAAGTCGAACCTGGATGGCGATGGCTCCTCCGCTATTTTTTCTGGTTTACCGGGTCGGCATTCTCGTTGCAGATCCCCCTTCACCTCAGAAGTATTTCCATGAAACGTTTGCGGTGTCTCTTCCTGCAGATGCGAGGGCCGTCGAAGTTGCGCATCCAACGCTTGCGGATCCGGGATTTGTAGACTTCGCGTTCACGTGTTCGGAGGAAAGCGTGGACGACCTGATTGTGAAAATGGATTTGGACCCGGTTACCCATGAATCAAGGGCACCGTTTTTGTATTTTCGAGTGGGCAGTCAGTGGAATTGGCATGAGTGGACCACTCCCTATCAGTTCGCGAAAACCCTGCGCACGGGCACGGGGCACATCCTGGTCGCCGATGCCGACAAGGCAAGGGTTATGGTGGCTCGATACCCACTTTTCGGAAAGTCTGAAGCGAAGTTTTCCCAAGGAACGAATCAGGAGTGACTCGCGGTCCTTCGGTGCATGCAACCGAGGGTATCAGCATCTCCCGGTGGAATCGCTCCGCGTTCCGGCAGGCGGGCTCGGATGTGGCCGCCGTTTCGTCTTTTTCGGAGTGACGGCCCGTTTGGACCCAATCGCATCACGGGTCGAGGTTCGCGGCCATTTGTTTCATTCTCTTCATTCGTGTTCCCTCTCATCAAAACCGAGCCGGAGGCTCGGCGGAAATAAGCCGGTGGCGTCAGCCACCGGAAAGTCCCCCAAAACCCACGAGCGCCCCGGATGGGGCGCCCACCCGAGGCCGCCGGTCCCGCGCGCCGTAGCATGAGCTTCCCGTGCTGCTGATCCCCCTCACACCCGCTGCCGTGCCTCATGATCCGAATCCGGAGGCGCTACGGAAGCGCCCGTTGGGAATAGGATGACCGAATAGAGCAACCGAAGTTCACCACGGAGGCACGGAGGCCACGGAGATTTGCGAATCGGTAGCCACAAAACCGAGCCCTCCGTGATCTCCGTGCCTCCGTGGTGAATCCGTCCAGTCCCCTGCCCGGCTCGGTTTTCAAGGTGCCCCATCGGATCGGAGTCGATACCGGGTCGGATCGGAGAGGAAAGAGGGTGGGAACGGGAATGCAGGACCATGACGCGCCCGGTTCGCGCGATGAGGTCTCCGGGTGCGGTCCACCCGAAAGAGAGGAGCGAGCGTGGTGGATGAGTCGATGTCCCAAACCATTTGGCTCGTTTGAAGCCTTGGGAAATCGAGACCCCGAATCGGACAAAGTTCCGACCCGATCCGGGCGCAAGAGGCATTGCCAGTGAGGAAGGGGCCGTTTTCGGCGATATCGGTATCACCGGCACCGGAAGAAGAATGGGGCGATAGCGAAATCGGATGATAGACTGTCCGCAGATAAACTCACGCCTTTGAGGCACACGCCAGATGTCGATCGATCTCATAAAAGCACTCGCACCTTCAATCCTCGTATTGGCCCTGGTGGTTCCTGCTCTTACTGGGTTTCTCGGAAGGAAGGTGGGAGTTTCGATTGCTCTCGGGTGGACTCTCTTCGTGCTGTCTTTCGCCTTCCAAGATCTATTTTCACTCATGATTGCAAACCATTTCCACGGACGAGCTGGTGTGAAGGCAGTGGCCGTTGATCAACCCGGAACCGTTGCAGCGGTTTTCGTGGGATGGTTGCAATCGCTTATTTGCCATTTCATCGGACGGGGCATACGAAGAATTCTTTCGCTGGCGAGCGTGGCACATAACCTTCATAAATCCCGAACTGGCAGAATACTCTGACAACATCCGGACGGACGGAGGCAGGCAGCGGCTCGAAGACTATCTGTCGTGGCAGGAACTTCTTGCGCTCCACGTTGCCTGATCCAAAACTTTCGCAGGTGCGGCGTTCAGGAGGCACTAAGCACTCAATTTTCTCGCTTCATCAATGGTTCGCCGTGGCTGTAATTTCGTTTTTCCCGGCACTAGTGGGTTTGATGCTTCTCTGGCGTTTCGTGTTCCTCAATCCGGAGTCAGAATATTTCAGGCGCGGGCTCCGAAACTTACAAGGGCGCAACCAACCGGCGAACGTAAGTGGAATCTCGCTGCAAGGTAATTGACTTCTCAAATTCGAATCTCTATCCTCCAGTCGATGCCGCGCCCACGGACTGGGCTAGAATGGCTCTACGTTCGACCTGGAAATGAATGCCCGCCAGACCCGCTTCCTTTTTTGTCTTAACTTGTTAGTGGTGTTCTCCGGCTGTAAACAGGACACCAAAGTAGTTGATCCGTCCTCGGAGCTTACGGCTCTGGCGATTTTGGCGCATAGTCACAATTCCCCGTCTGAACCATTCTTGTTTGTGTCGACTGTTGAAACGGGTTTGTCGCCAAATGACAGCATCCAAGAGTCACGCGAATGGCTGTTGCAAGGATTGAATGCGGAAATGGGATTGGAGGAGGCTACCGTCGATGCCTTCCTCCAGGCGAACGCGAACGTCGGTGATCTGGATTTCGACCTGCCGACCAAGCTGAACGTACAGAAGATTTCGCAACAGTCGTTCGAGGAATACTTTTCAGAGAATGATGATCTTCAGGCGGGTTGGAACGCGCTGTTCAATGACCACAACAGACCAATTTGCGTTTACTGGGTGTCCAGGATTGGAATCAACAAGCGGGGTGATCAGGCATTGATCTGGGTTAGGCAGGCCATCGGTCCACTTGCCACGCGCGGCAATTTTTACATGCTCACTCTTCTGGATCGACACTGGGTGGTTACTGAGCTGCCGATACCGCTCCTCGTGGGACAATCCGGAGGCGCGACCATACGGAAGGGGGCACCACAGGTTGCCGCTTCGAATCGATTGACCCGTTTTGATTGAGGTCTTTTCCCTGTTTGCGATAGCGGTTCCCCCTCCGGTTCAGCGTTCCTTTGCCGTTCCCAGTTGCGACGTTCGGCAATCGCAAAGCACCCCCAGCCGGTGCCTTCTTTGGCCAGCGTCGTTTCAACGATAAGCATCAGCCCCACCCTGCCAACTCGCTCCGCACCCTGACGGCCACGCCGCGGTCAGTCCGCCTTTCCCGCATTTTCGGAGCCTCGGCGCGGGGAAATCGAACCGGTCCATCTCCCAGAGCCGGGCGGAGCCGGCGGGCTGTGCTACATTCGGCGCATTTTTTCCGGCCCTCTCGTGAAACCCCGACTTCTCGCCCTCCAGATCAAGCGCATCGGCGATCTGATCCTGACCGCTCCGGCGCTGGCCCGGCTGCGGCAGGCGCGGCCGGAGGCGGCCATCACGCTGGTGACGATGGGGCCGGCGGGGCAGCTCGCCCCGGCGCTGCCGTCGGTGGATGAGCATTTCAACTACCGGCGGGGCCGGCCGAATCTCGCGCTCTGGTCCGACCTGGCCACCGGTGGCTACGAGGCGGTGCTCGATTTCAATGGCCTCGACCGGTCGGTGCTGATGACCTGGCTGACCCAGGCCGAGATCCGGGCCACCTACGAAAAACGGCGGCAGGGCTATTGGCGGGAGCGGATCTACACGCATGCCAGTCGGGCGCGGCTGCGCGATCTGCATACGGTGGAGCACATGCTGGCGCTGCTGGACACGCTCGACCTGCCGGCGCCCCCGCGGCACGAACCGGCACCGCCCTCGCTGGTCATCCCCGCGGCGGTGGCGGAGCGGATGGATCGCCGCCTCGGGGAGCTCGGGCTGGACCGACCCTTTGCCGTGGTGCATCCGGGCACGGCGCGGCCGGAGAAATACTGGGTGGCCGGGCGATGGGCGGCGGTGATCGATGCGGTCTCGGCCGGGTCGGGCGGTCTGCCCTGTGTGATCACCGGTGGCAGCGATGCGGCGGAAAGCCGGCACCTGGCGGAGATCCTGGCCGCCTGCCGGGGGCCGCGACCGGTGGTGTTGGCGGGGTCGCTGTCGCTGCTGGAGACAGCGGCGGTCATCGCCCGCTGCTCACTGGCCTTGGGCGTCGACACGGCGGCGATGCATCTGGCGGCGGCGTTCCAACGGCCGCAGGTGGCGCTCTTTGGCCCGACGAATCCCTACCAGTGGCGTCCCTGGAGTCCGGTGGCGCGCGTGGTCCTCGCCGGGCAGACGCGGCCGATGACCGAGGCGGACTGGCTGCCCCAGATGCCCGAGGTCGCGATGGAGGCGATCACGGTGGAGCAGGTGATGGAGGCGGTGGGGGATCGCTTGAGTGGATCAGGTTTGCGCGTGGTTGGATGACTTCGCCCAATGGTGCAATCCTTAGCATAACAGGTAAGATTGGTGTCCACGGGTGCCGGGCAAGCCACAGGTGAGTGGATTAGGAAGGTCTTGCTTTTTCGGATGCACGAGAGTTTTGTGAACGCTGATTCATTCGATGCCTTCCATCAATCAAACTCCTGAACAGGTTGCGCGCGACCGGATCGACGACCAGTTGAGGGCCGCCGGGTGGGTGGTTCTGGACAAGGGGGCGATCGACTTTTCCGTGGGTCAGGGTCAGGCGATCCGGGAATACACCACGGATTTTGGTCCTGCCGATTACGTGCTGTTTGTGGATCGGCAGCCAGTCGGAGTGATCGAAGCGAAAAAGGAAACGCTTGGTCAGAACATTACCACCGTGGAGGACCAGACTGGCGAATACGCCGCCGCCAAGTTGAAATGGGTCCAGAACAGCGGCCAGCCTCTCCCGTTTCTCTACGAGGCCACGGGCGTCATCACCCGCTTCACCGACCAGCGCGACCCCAAGCCCCGTTCCCGCGAGGTCTTTTCCTTCCACCGTCCCGAGACTCTCCGCCAATCCCTCGCCATGGGTCGCTCCCTCCGCGATCGGCTTCAGGACCTCCCGGCCCTCGACCCCACTGGCTTGCGCGACTGCCAGATCCACGCGATCACGAATCTCGAGGCCTCTTTCCGAAAGGCCAAACCTCGTGCCCTCGTGCAGATGGCCACGGGATCGGGGAAAACCTTCACTGCGATCACTTCGATCTACCGGCTCCTCAAGCACGCCCGGGTGAAGCGTGTCCTCTTCCTCGTCGATACGCGGAACCTCGGCGAGCAGGCCGAGCAGGAGTTCATCGCCTACACTCCCACCGACGACAACCGCTCCTTCACCTCCATCTACGCCACCCAGCGGCTCAGCACTTCCCACGTTCCCGCCGACGCCCAAGTCTGCATTTCCACCATCCAGCGGATGTATTCCATCCTACAAGGCCGCGAAATGACCGAGGGCGAGGACGAGCACAGCGCCGCCGAGTCCAGCACCCCGCGCCCCAAGAAGCTCCCTGAACCCGTCCGCTACAACGAAAAAGTCCCGCCCGAGTTCTTCGACCTCATCATCGTCGATGAATGCCACCGCTCCATCTACAACCTCTGGCGGCAGGTGCTCGAATACTTCGACGCCTTCCTCGTCGGCCTCACCGCCACCCCGGACGGCCGCACCTACGGCTTCTTCAAGCAGAACCTCGTCTCCGAATATACCCACGAGGAGGCCGTCGCCGACGGCGTGAACGTCCAGGGCGAAATCTATCTCATCGAGACCGAGGTCACCCAGGGCGGCGGCAAGGTCCTCAAGGGCCTCGTCGAGAAACGCGAAAAGCTCACCCGCGCCAAACGCTGGGAGCAGCAGGACGAGGACGAGGACTACTCCGCCAGAAGACTCGACACTGAGATCGTCAACCCCTCCCAGATCCGCACCATCATCCGCACCTTCAAGGAAGAGCTCCCCGAGATCTTCCCCGACCGAAACGCCGCCGACGGTGAGTTCCAGGTCCCCAAGACCCTCATCTTCGCCAAGACCGACTCCCACGCCGACGACATCATCCAGATCGTCCGCGAGGAGTTCGACGAGGGGAACGCCTTCTGCAAGAAAGTCACCTTCAAGAGCGACGAGGACCGCACCGACCAGGACGGCAACGTCATCCCGGGCGAGGACCCCAAGACTATCCTCTCCGCCTTCCGCAACGACTACTACCCGCGCATCGCCGTCACTGTGGACATGATCGCCACCGGCACCGATGTGAAGGCGCTCGAATGCCTGCTCTTCATGCGCGACGTGAAGTCGAAGAGCTACTTCGAGCAAATGAAAGGCCGCGGCACCCGCACGCTCGACGAGGACTCGCTGAAGAAAGTCTCCTCCGCCGCCAAGACCGCGAAGACCCGCTACGTGCTGGTCGATGCCATCGGCGTCACCAAGTCGCTCAAGACCGCCAGCCGCCCGCCCATCACCAAGCCCACCGTCACCTTTCGGGACCTCGCCATGGAGGTCGTTATGGGTTCCTCCGATGCCGACACCGTCTCGTCCCTCGCCGGACGCCTCGCCCGCATCGACCGCCACTTCACTCCCGCCCAGAAGAAGGAATTTGAGGAAAAGACCGGCGGCGTCTCGCTCGCCCAGCTCACCAAGAACCTCTTCGCCGCCATCGATGGCGAAAAGATCGAGCAACGCGCCCTCCAGCTGGCCGGACAGCCCGAAGGCACTGACCCCGGCGACGCCAAGCGCGAGCAGGCCCAGAGGGAACTCGTCGCCGAGGCGAAAGCCCCGCTCACCGGCGCGCTCGTCACCCACATCGTAGAGACCTGCAAAAAGAACCTGCAAACCATCGACCACCACACCATCGATGTCCTGCTCGGCGCGGGCTGGGACACCAGCGTCACCGACGAGCCGAGGAACCAGAGGGACTTCGAGACCTACCTCCGCGACCACAAGGACGAACTGGTCGCCCTCACCATCTTCTACGACCAACCGCAGCGCCGCCAGGAGGTCACCTTCGCCCAAATCAAGGAGGTCCTCGATCATCTCAAGGTCCACGCCCCGCACCTCGCCCCGCTCAATGTCTGGCAAGCCTACGCCCGCCTCGACCAGGTTCCCGGCACCGCCACGCCGCTCAGCGAACTCACCGCCCTCGTCGCCCTGATCCGCCGCGCCTGCGGCATCGACGGGAAACTAACCCCCTTCTCCGACACCGTCCGCCGCAACTACCGCGACTGGATCCTTCGCAAGAACGCCGGCCAGCCTCTCCAGCCCGGCCAGATCGCGTGGCTCGAACTGATCCGCGACCACATCATGACCTCCCACCACCTCGAGCGCGACGACCTCGACTACGCCCCCTTCGACGCCCAGGGCGGCCTCGGCAAGATGCACCAGCTATTCGGCGACCAGATGGACACCCTCATCGATGAACTCAACCGGGAGTTGGTGGCATGAGTGAACTGCCAAGAAGCTGGACGAAAATCGCACTGGCCGACGTGGGGACATGGCGGGGAGGCGGAACTCCAAGCAAAGCCAAGGCGGAGTTTTGGACGAATGGGAACATCCCTTGGGTTTCGCCCAAGGACATGAAGGTTTCTAAACTCGATACGGCTCAAGATCTAATCACAGAGGCCGCAGTCGATGAATCAGCAACGAACCTGATTGCCGAGGGTTCAGTGCTAATCGTCACTCGTTCCGGCATTCTCAGCCACTCGCTTCCCGTTGCGGTGAACACCGTCCCGGTCGCATTGAACCAAGACATTAAAGCCGTTACTCCGCACGGAATCACCGACGCTTCCTATTTGCGGCTCACCTTCGAGTGCTACGAGCGGGAGATTCTAAATGGGTGCCGCAAGGGTGGGACTACCGTCCACAGCATTGAGTTTCCGTCCCTCCTAGCTTTCCTTATCCCCCTCCCACCCCTCGCCGAGCAGAAGCGGATTGTGGCGAAGATCGAGGAACTCTTCTCCGAACTCGACGCCGGGGAGGAGAGTCTGCGGCGGGCGCGGCGGCAACTCGGCGTCTATCGCCAGTCGCTGCTCAAACAAGCCTTCGAGGGCAAGCTCACCGCCTCCTGGCGCGCCCAACACCCTGAACTGCTCGAATCCCCCGACCAACTCCTCGCCCGCATCCAAGCCGAACGCCAAGGCCGCTACCAGCAACAGCTCAAGGAGTGGGAGGAAGCGTGCAACCAGATTGAAAAAATCGGCAATAGCGTCAAGAAGCCCACGAAGCCAAAGCTGATAACTCCACCGCAAAAACAGCCGGATTCAACATGCATCCCCAACGAATGGACATGGGTGGATTTAGGTCTCTTAAAGCAGTTCTCCCTATATGGTCCCCGGTTCTCTAGCGACGACTATTCAGAGGATGGCGTCTGCGTCCTACGGACATCCGATATCGGCGAGAGCGGCAAAGTGAACCTCCACACGGCCCCGCGCCTTCGGCTTAACGCCGTCGAACTTCATCAATACGGCTGTCAAAAAGGAGACATCCTGATCACCCGAACCGGGAGCCTCGGAACATTGGCGGTTTTTAACGACGATGTGGATTCCATTCCGGGAGCCTACCTTATCCAGTATCGTCTGGTCGCGGCTCACTACGCACCGTTCCTTTACCACTTCTTAAGAGGCCCAGTTGGACAGTCAGCGCTGACAGGGGGAGGCGCAGGAGTTGGCCGCCCAAATCTCAACGCACCGACGATTGAGGCTATCCCAATTCCCCTCTGCTCCCTCCCCGAGCAACAGGAGATCGTGCGGATGCTCGACGAGCAATTCGAGGTGATCGAGCAGAACGAGCGGGAGATCGACGCCGCCTTGAAGCGCAGCGAGGCCCTGCGCCAGTCCATCCTGAAACGCGCCTTCACCGGCCAACTCGTCCCCCAAGACCCTGCCGACGAACCCGCCGCCGAATTACTCGCCAGCGTCCGCGCCGCTCGGGAGGAGATTAAGCCCGTTCCCAAGAAGAAGCGGGCCTCCCATACGTAATGAACCACCTGCACCTATTTCCTTCAAGCCAATCAGCTTTGCCCAATGAAAACGGCCAATGAAATCAGCCTAAGACTCGATCAGTTCAAGTCTAGATACTGGACGAAAGAACAGTTTAATGAGTGGTACAATCTGGACTTAGACGACAAACCTACTTTGAAGCTCTGGGTCCAAGCTGGGCTATTTGCTGGGACGGAAGGTGCTGAGTCAACCCTTGGCCCTGACCCTTTTGACCATTGGCATTTTGAAGTATTCCTTCAACGTCGTGAGCTTGTCCCCATAGCTGCTGCTGCTGCTTCGCTCGCGATGGATGTTCCGACATTCCGAGAAGTGTGTGAGAAGTTTGCATCATCTCCCGGTGCTGCGATTGTCGGCTCCCCGGGCGAATCAAATTCAATCGTAAGGAAGGGTTTCCTGCGAGATTTCCACAAGGGCTTCGACAGTTTACGAAGGCGTGCTTTCGCTAGCCATTCAAATTACATTGCCCTTCTTCACGAAGCAATCAAGATGCAGCTAGATCTTGTTGTCAATCGGACCATCGACTTGACGGATGTTGCCTTGGGAGAGTCACCCCCAAGGGCTGGATACTACATCGATTGCCTTACGGGTGAGCCATTTGGACTAGGTAATGACGTTTTTCTGGAAACGCAGAAACCAATTCAACTGTTGCCAGACTCTTGTTCACTCCGAACCTATGCCTGTTTCGAGAACATCCTGAGAGACCATGTTCTAGGGGCGGCACCAGACTTGGACTCTGAAACCAAACAGAAGCTGATCGACTCAGCCCAATGAACGTTCCTCTTCTTGGCTGCGAGGGGATGATTACATTCCTCACATGCGTCCGGGCTCGGACCGCTAGGGGTGCGACTGTGAAATACAGGTTTCCCTCCGGTGCCGAATGGAAAGACATCGGCTTCACGTGTGTTGAAGATAATCCTCGTGAATTCCTCGAACGCCTCATTCATGAGGCCTGCATCGCTGGAGAGATCCTCGATGACGTAGCGGTAAGGGCTTGCGAACTTGCACCTGGACTAGCGATTTTTATGGAAGTCCAATCCACCGGAGACCTTCTGGATCGCTGTTCTGTCCAAGCAGTTGCAGCACCCCCGGGTATCACCATAACCGACTTTTTACTCAATGATGAGATTCGAGGCGCATACTGTCGACTTGACTACTCTATCATGGAAAGAGGGAACCTATTTGACCATCCCTTCCCTCACGTTCACATCGTGCACGAAGGCCCGCCGAGATTTCCCTTCTACATCAATCCTAAGGTCTTTCCAGCCCTCTCGTTCATCGAGTTTCTGCTCGCAAACTATTCTTACGATAATTGGACAGCGTGGCTCTTGCAGGAACTTGGCAGGCACTATCCTGCCGAAACTCCCGACGAAGAACTGACGGCTGACGAGCTACTGGAGCGCTACAAGAGCCGGACTGCTTGGGAGGCGGTTGAAGAACGCATTCGAGATGCTTTCCTAAAAAAGCTTAGAAATGCAACAAAACTGACCTTGGAGGAGGTGTCGGTGGACTTTCCCAAGATGCGCTTAGACGACCTCGGTCTGAGTTATTGGGGCAGCGCCTCCTAAGTGAAGGCGACCACGAACTGAACTAGCACGAAAATCCAATGACCACCGACACCATCGTCTCCAAAGTCTGGAGCTTCTGCACCACCCTCCGCGACGACGGCGTGGGCTACGGCGACTATCTGGAGCAACTCACCTACCTGATCTTCCTCAAGATGGCGGACGAATACGCCCGCCCGCCCTACAATCGGGATGTCGGTGTGCCCAAGAAATACAACTGGGCCGCGCTCAAGAAGCTCAAGGGG
The DNA here is from genome assembly GCA_016795505.1 of Verrucomicrobiales bacterium. Classification (GTDB taxonomy): domain Bacteria; phylum Verrucomicrobiota; class Verrucomicrobiia; order Verrucomicrobiales; family DEV007; genus JAEUHH01. The sequence goes on from JAEUHH010000120.1 coordinate 118,287, forward strand.
GCGGAGTTGGAAGGCCACTACATCGAAACCCTGCGCGAGTTGGGGACTGAGAAGGGCATGCTCGGCCAGATCTTCACCAAGGCGCAGAACAAGATCCAGGACCCCGCCAAGCTCGCCCGGATCATCGAGATGGTGGACAGCACCCAATGGGTGACTCTCGACGCCGACGTGAAGGGCGACATCTACGAGGGCATCCTCGAACGCAACGCCGAGGATACGAAGTCCGGCGCGGGCCAATATTTCACCCCGCGCGCCCTGATCGCCACCATGGTCGAATGCGTCGCTCCCGAGCCGGGCAGGACCATCGCCGACCCCGCGTGCGGCACGGGAGGATTCTTCCTCTCCGCCTACGACTACTTGGTGAAGCACCATCAGCTCGACAAGGGCCAGAAGACCTTCCTCAAGACCAAGACCTTCCACGGCAACGAGATCGTCCCAGGCACGCGCCGCCTGTGCCTGATGAACCTGTTCCTCCACAACATCGGCGAGATCGACGGCGAGAGCCTCGTTTCCCCCACCGACGCGCTGGTCATGCAACCGTCGAAGACCGTTGACTACGTGCTGGCCAATCCTCCCTTCGGCAAGAAGAGCTCGATGACCTTCACCAACGAGGAAGGCGAGCAGGAAAAGGACGAACTCACCTACAACCGCCAGGACTTCTGGGCGACCACCTCCAACAAGCAGCTCAACTTCCTCCAGCATATCCGCTCCCTGCTCAAGACGACCGGCCGGGCCGCGGTGGTGCTGCCGGACAACGTCCTGTTCGAAGGCGGGGCCGGCGAAACCGTGCGCCGCAAGCTCATGGAGACCTGCGACCTCCACACCATCCTCCGCCTGCCCACCGGCATCTTCTACGCCCAGGGCGTGAAGGCGAACGTCCTCTTTTTCGACAACCGCGCCGCCAGCAAGGACGTCGCTACCAAGGAGGTCTGGTATTACGATTACCGCACCAACATTCACCACACCCTCAAGCGCAACCCGCTGCGGCTGGAGAACCTGCGGGAGTTCATTGACTGCTACCACCCTGCCAACCGCCACAAGCGCAAGGAGACCTGGCACCCCGAGAAGAACCCCAACGGCCGCTGGAGGCGCTACACCTACGAGGAACTGGCGGCGCGGGACAAGGCCAGTCTCGATCTTTTCTGGCTTAAGGACGACTCACTCACCGATCTCGACAACCTGCCCGAGCCGGCCGATCTCGCCGATGAGATCATTGAGAACATCGAGGCCGGTCTCGTGAATTTCCGGAACGTGGCGGCGGCGTTGGGGAGGTGATGAGTTAAATTCAAATTTTCACTCCCTTTGCTTGATTGCAACTCTGACAGAGGAGTTGGAGGTTTTGCACAGTTGTACCTCCTCCTCGTGCGACTGGTTTAATGTGGTCATATTGAAGGTTGGCAATCCGATTCCGCTATCGGTCGCGCTGGTCAGCGAGCGGTGAAGCCAGTCCGCTGATACGTGGGAAATTTTACCTTTCGGGCGAAGAATGGGTCAAGCTTGGAGACGGCTCATTTCCCTTTCTCGCGCGCGTGGCACCGGTAGCGGCTCGGTCAGGTGGGCGGTCGGCGGTTTCGGGATGGGACTGGCGCCTTGCAGGAGTCAGACTCGACTTGTCGCGAAGGGGCCAGCCACCGGGTTCTTCGAATCCAGCCTCCGCATCCTCCGCGCCTCTGTGGTGAAGGCCTGATTTCGATCCGACCCGGTCGCGTCTCCGATCAGACAGGGTGTTGTCTCCGATCGAACAGGGTCTGATCGGATGGGCTCGCTCTGGCGGGTCACGGGGGGGCGCCAGGTGAGGGGTTTGGTGCGGGGGGCCTTTGTCGGTCGTTCGGGGCAGGCGGGACGCCTGCGGTCCCGGTGGGTGGTTCGGTACGGGACCTCTTCGTCCCTTGCGATTTGGGTCTGAGGGGATGGGCTTTTGGGGGTTGAGGGTCGATTGAGGCGGTCGAAGAGGCGATTGTGTTCCTGCTAGAGGCGATTGCGTTCTTTCGAGAGGCGATTGCGTTCCTTCGAGAGGCGATTGCGTTCCTTCGAGAGGCGATTGTGTTCTTGCGAGAGGCGATTGCTTTCCTTCGAGTGTCGATTGCATTCCTCCGAGAGGCGATTGCGTTCCTCCGAGAGGCGATTGTATTCCTTTTAGAGGCGATTGCGTTCCTCCGAGAGGCAATTTCATTCCTCCGAGAGGCGATTGCATTCCTGCGCGGGGGGATTTATGGTCGCGGAGTCATGAATGAGGCACGCTCGACCGCTCCGACGCCCGGTGAACCGCCGGTCCTGCCGCTGGATCCGCTGGTGGAGGCGATCGGTGATCCGCTCCGGATGCGGATCCTGGCGGTGATGGCCACGGGGGAGCGGCTGATGGTGTTGGAGATCGCGCGGCGGCTGGGCCGACCGGCGAATCTGATCGCGAAACACGTGGCGGTGCTGCGCCGCGCGGGGGTGGTGGAGACGCGGCAGCGGCTGCAATACGTGCCGCAGCGATTCGTGGCGGACGCGGGGGCGCGGACGCTGGACTTCGGGGTCTGTGTGCTGCGGCTGGCTGGGCTGGAGCGCGAGTGAGGCGCGACCGCCGGCTCAGATATGAATGGCGTGCCCGAAGGCGTCGCTGGTGGCCTCGTGGATGGCCTCGGAGAGGGTCGGGTGGGCGTGGATGGTGTTTTCCAGCTCTTCGTGGGTGGCTTCGAGGGTGATGGCGAGGCCCATCTCGGCGATGAGTTCGGTGGCTTCGGCGCCGATGATGTGGGCGCCGAGGAGCTCGCCGTATTGTTCGCCGTAGATGAGTTTCACGAAGCCTTCGGGCTCGGCGGCGGCGAGGGCGCGGCCGCTGGCTTGGAAGGGGAATTTGCCGACTTTGTAGGCGATGCCTTTTTCTTTGCAGGCGCGCTCGGTGAGGCCAATGCTGGCGACCTCGGGGTGGCAGTAGGTGCAGCCGGGGAAGATCTCGACTTTCTTGCTCTTGTGCTGGGGGTCGAACATGGACTCGACGGCGTGGATGGCCTCGAAGCTGGCGACGTGGGCGAGCCAGGGGGGCCCGATGAGGTCGCCGGCGGCGGAGACGCCGGGCAGGTTGGTCTGGTAGCGGTCGTTGGTCTTGACGAAGCCGCGCTCGGTCAGCTCGAGTTTCTCAGTGCCGCCGGGCAGGATGGCGCCGACGCCGACGGCGACGAGGCAGGCATCGCCTTTCAGGGTCACGGGGGCGCCGCCTTTGACGGGCTCGACGGTGAGCTCGACTCCGGCTTCGGTGACCTGGGCAGCGGTGGTCTTGGTGGCGAGGTGGAACTGGATGCCCTGTTTTTTGAACGATTTTTCCAAGGCCTGGCTGATCTCGGTGTCCTCGACGGGCAGCAGGTGGTCCATCATCTCCACGATGGTCACGCGGGTGCCGTAGGCATTGTAGAAGTAGGCAAACTCGACTCCGATGGCGCCGGCGCCGATGATGAGCAGCTCCCGGGGCTGCTCGGGCATGAGCATGGCCTCGCGGGCGCCGAGGACGCGTTTGCCGTCGAACTTGAGAAAGGGCAGGTCGCGGGCGCGGCAACCGGTGGCGAGGAGGACGTGCTTCGCCTCGTGGGTCGCGACGGTGCCGTCGGCGGCGGTGACGGTGACTTTGCCGGTGCCGGCGAGGGCGCCGGTGCCGCGGAGGTAGTCGACTTTGTTCTTTTTGAAGAGGAACTCGATGCCGCCGGCGAGCTTGTCGGCCACTTTGCGGGAGCGGCCGATGACCTTTGACCAGTCGTAGCTGAGATTGTCAAAGGAGAGGCCGAAGTCGCCGGCCTTTTCTTTGAGGGTGGCGTAAAGCTCGGCGTTTTTCAGCAGGGCTTTGGTGGGGATGCAGCCCCAGTTGAGGCAGGTGCCGCCGGCGCGGTCGTTCTCGATGCAGGCGACTTTTTTGCCGAGTTGGGCCGCACGGATGGCGCCGACGTAGCCGGCCGGGCCGCCGCCGATGACGATGAGGTCGTATTGGGACATGGCTTGGGAAGGGGAGTGAAAAGTAGGGAGTGAAGAGTAAAAAGTGTCTGTTGGCAGCCGGGTAACTTCAGAGCAGCAGTAGCACGGGCTGCTCCAGATATTTCCGCAGAGCGGCGAGGTATTCGGCACCGACGGCACCGTCGACGACGCGGTGGTCGCCGCTGAGGCCGATGTTCATGCGGAGGCCGGGCACGATCTCGTCGCGCTCGTTGACGACGGGCTTTTTCACGATGGCGCCGACGGCGAGGATCATCGACTGGGGGGGATTGATGATGGCGTCGAAGAAGTCGATGCCGTAGGCGCCGAGGTTCGAGACGGTGATGGTGCCGCCCTGCATCTCATCGGGGGTGAGGCGCTTGTTGCGGGCCTTGTCGGCGAGGCTCTTCATGGCGAGGCTCAGGCCGGTGAGGTCGAGGTGTTGGGCGCCGCGGATGACGGGGGTCACGAGGCCCTGCTCGACGGCGACGGCGACGGACAGGTGGATGTCGCCGTACTGGATGATGGCGTCGCCATCGAAGGAGGCATTCACTGCGGGCACGGCCTGGGCGGCTTTCACGGCGGCGCGGAGGACGAAATCATTGACCGTGAGCTTGGTGCCGCCGGTGGCCTCGGCTTCGGCATTGAGCTGCTGGCGGGCGGTCATCAGGGGGGCGGCATCGACCTCGATGTGGAGGTAGAAATGGGGAATGGTCGTCTTGCTCTCGAGCAGGCGCTGGGCGATGACGCGGCGCATGCCGGTGAGGGGAATGCGGCGGTCTTCGAGCGCGACGGGAGCGGGTTTCGCTTTCGGTGCGGTGCCGGCGCCTCCGGTCGGAGCGGCGAGGACATCCTTTTTAATAATGCGTCCACCAGGACCGGAGCCGGAGACGGCGGTGAGATCGACGCCGGTTTCCCGGGCGATCTTTTTGGCCAGGGGGGAGGCCTTGACGCGTTCGGTGGAGGCCGGCGTGGCAGCTTCCGGAGTGACGCTTGCGGCTGAGACCGAAGCGGGCTGTTCGGCGGGTGCGGGTGAGGCGGCGGCGGGGGCAACGGCTTTCGCGGCCGGAAGGTCACCGTCGGCGGGCGGGGCTTCGCCGTCCTCGAGGAGGATCGCCAGGGTGGCCCCGAGGGGGACGGCTTCACCTTCTTTCACGAGGATGCGGTGCAGGATCCCCTCGTCGAAGGACTGCATCTCCATGGTGGCCTTGTCGGTCTCGACCTCGGCGATGGATTCATCCATGGCGACGGGGTCGCCTTCTTTCTTGAGCCACTTGACCAGGGTGCCCTCGGTCATGGTGTCGCTCAACTTGGGCATTTCGATGTATTTGGGCATCAGGAGATAAAAGAATGGGCTGGGGGAATGGGGAAAGGGGGACGGCGGCCGGATTTCAGCAGATGGAAAGAGCTTTTGCCACGACTTGTTCAGGGTAAGGCAGTTGCTTCTTTTCCAAGGGCGGGCTGTAGATGGCCGGGGAATCGACGCTGCTGATGCGCAGCACCGGGGCGTCGAGGTCATCGAAGGCCTGCTCCATGATGGTGGCGGCGATCTGGGCACCGACTCCGCAGAAAGGCTTGTTTTCCTCGACGTAGATGGCGCGGTGGGTCTTCCGAACGGAGTTGAGAATGGTCTCCTCGTCCAGCGGCCGGATGCTGCGGAGGTCGATGACTTCGGCGTCGATCTGGTGCTGCTCTTTCAGGATCTCGGCGGCCTTGAGGCAGGTGATCACGGCGCGGCCATGGGCGATGAGGGACAGGTCGCGACCCTCCCGTTTCACATCGGCCACGCCGAGGGGAATGACGAGTTCGCCACCGGGCAGCTCGTCGTTTGCCGGCACGGCCCATTTTTCTCCATAGAGGAGGGTGTTCTCCATGAAGTAGACCGGGTCGTTGTCGCGGATGGCCTGCTTGAGGAGGCCCTTGGCATCATAGGCGGTGGCCGGGGACACGACCTTGAGGCCGGGCATGTTGGCGAAGATGTTCTCCGGAGTGTGCGAGTGGGTCGCGCCGACATTGGTGCCGCCATTGGCGGGTCCGCGGACGACGATGGGGCAGTGGATGAGGCCGCCGGACATGTAGCGCACGGTGGCGGCGTTGTTCATCATCTGGTCGAAGGCGACGTAGGCGAAGGAGTAAAACATCAGCTCCATGACCGGACGGATACCCAGCATGCTGGCCCCGATGCCCATGCCGATGAAGCCGGCTTCGGAGATGGGGGCGTCGATGACGCGTTTGTCGCCCCATTTGTCCCAGAGGCCTTCGGTGACTTTGTAGGCGCCATTATATTGGGCGACTTCCTCGCCGATGATGCAGACGTTTTCGTCGCGGGCGAGTTCCTCGTCGAGGGCTTCGTTGAGTGCTTGGCGGTAGGTGATTTCGCGCATGGTTGGAAGGGAGTGCGAAAGGGGAAAAAGGGAAAGGTGGGAGGGTGTTTGGGATTTCGATCAGACAGGGTTGGATCGGCGATCGTACCCTGTTGGATCGGAAACCGGGGTCGGTCGGTCAGTGAAAGAAGTGCCGTCCGGTGCGTCCGGCTTCGGTTTGGTTGTCCACTTCCCAATAGATGTCGTCGAGCATTTCGGACTCGTCGGGGTAGGGGCTCTGCTGGGCAAATTGGGCGGCGGCTTCGGCTTCGTCGCCGGCTTCTTTCATCAGGTTCTTGAAGTCTTCCTCGGAGACGATGCCTTCGGCGATGAGTTGGTCCTTCCAACAGGTGAGGGGATCGTGCTCGTTCATGTAGCGCTGGATCTCCTCCTTGGTGCGGTACTTCTCGGCGTTGGCGTCGGCGACGGAGTGGCCCTTGTAACGGTAGGTGTCGATTTCCAACACGGTGGGACGGCTTTCGTGGTGGGCGCGGTCGATGGCCTTCTGGGTCCGGGCGCGGACTTCGTAGAGGTCTTCACCGTTGATCTGGTCCCACTCCATGCCGTAGGCTTCGGCGCGGGCGGCGAGGCCTTTGTGCGAGTGGGCGCTGGAGCGCTCCTGGGAGGTGCCCATGGAGTAGCCGTTGTTTTCGATGACGTAGATGACGGGCAGGTCCCAGAGCTCGGCGAGATTGAGGGCCTCGTGGTAGGCGCCCTGGTTCACGGCGCCGTCGCCGAGATAGCAGAGGCAGCAACCGGTGAGGCCTTTGTATTTGAGGGCAAAGGCGAGGCCGGCTCCGAGGGGGGTCTGGCCGGCGACGATGCCGTGGCCGCCCCAGTAGTTTTTGTCGGGGGCGAAATAGTGCATGGAGCCACCCTTGCCTTTGGAACAGCCGGTTTTCTTCCCGAACAGCTCGGCCATGCACTCATTCATGGACATGCCGACGGCGAGGGCATGGCCGTGGTCGCGATAGGCGGTGATGACGTGGTCGTGCTCGCCGAGCAGGGAGATGGTGCCGACGGCGACGGATTCCTGCCCAATATAAAGATGGAGGAAGCCGCCCATTTTTCCCTGCTGATAGTATTTCAGGGAGACCGTCTCGAAGCGGCGGATGCGGACCATCTGGCGGAGAAGATCGACTTTCTCCGAGGGGGTCAGTTTGGCGTTGATGGGATCCTTCGAATAGTCGACGGCGGCTTCGGGACTCTTTGAGACTTTCTTTTTGGCCATGGCTGGATGGTGGGAAGGGCGAGGTTTGCCGGGCGGGAACGGTAGCGTAACTTGGGCCAAATGAAACCGGGAAAGGAGCGGCAATGATGGGAAACGTCAGTGGGTTCCCTACGTGACCCGGAGAGGTGATCCGGGCTTGCGAGTTGCAAGGGGAAGATGGACCTTTTCGCCCTTCGCTGAAGCGGTCCCGAAATGTCGGGAATGGTCCGGAGAAGGATGGCTTCAGTCACGGGTGGAGGGAAGTCGCCCTTTACCGGTTGGTTGGCTGGTCGGCACGTTCCACGTGGAACATTTCGAGAATCTTCGATGTTTGTTTATCCGAAACATTATGATGTCCTCGTGATCGGGGCGGGTCATGCCGGCTGCGAGGCGGCTCTCGCGGCGGCGCGATTGGGTTGTTCGGTGGCGGTCCTCTCGCAGAATCTCGACACCATCGCGCAGATGTCCTGCAACCCGGCCATTGGGGGATTGGCAAAAGGGCACATGGTCCGGGAGATCGACGCCCTCGGCGGTGCGATGGGTCTGAATACGGATGCGACGGGCATTCAGTTTCGGATGCTGAATGCCGGGAAAGGACCATCGGTCCGGGCACCCCGGGCGCAGTGTGACAAGAAGGCCTATCAATTCCGCATGAAGGCCCTGCTGGAGTCGCAGGAGGGTCTCGATCTGCATCAGGGAAATGTGGCGCGACTCCTGATCGAGGGCGACGCGGTCGCGGGGGCGGAGACGGGTCTCGGAATGTGTTTCCAGGCGAAAGCGGTGGTCGTGACCACGGGGACCTTCATGCGCGGCCTGATGCATGTCGGTCTGCAAAATCAGCAGGGTGGTCGCATGGGTGATACGATTTCCACCCTGAGCGACCACCTGCGGGAATTGGGATTCACGGTCGATCGATTCAAGACCGGTACACCCTGCCGTTTGAATGGCCGATCGATCGACTTTTCCCGCTGCGAGCTTCAGGGCGGCGATGAGCCGGCACCGCCATTTTCTTTCCTGCGTGATACGCTGAAGGCGGACCGGGACGACATCCACACCCTGAACCCCTGGGGCGACCCGATGTTCCACGTGGAACAAATGCCCTGCTGGATCACCTACACGAACTCGCGCACCCACGACATCATCCGGGGCAATCTGGACAAATCGCCGATGTATTGCGGAAGGATCGAGGGGATCGGCCCCCGCTATTGCCCCTCCATCGAGGACAAAGTGGTGCGATTTGCCGACAAGGAGCGCCACCAGATTTTCCTGGAGCCGGAGGGCCGGCACACCCGCGAGTTTTACGTGAACGGAGTGTCGACCAGCCTGCCCTACGAAGTGCAGTACGATTTCATCCGGTCGATCCCCGGTCTCGGGCAGGCGGAGATCATCCGGCCCGGCTACGCGGTGGAATATGACTACTGCGATCCAACCCAACTTTTTCCGACCTTGGAAACGAAGCGGGTGCCGGGTCTGTATTTCGCCGGCCAGATCAATGGCACCTCGGGATACGAAGAGGCTGCCGGACAGGGGCTCGTCGCCGGGGCGAATGCGGCGCTGAAAGTGCTGGGTGCGCCGGAATTCATCCTCGGGAGAGAGGAGGCCTACATCGGGGTGATGATCGATGATCTCGTGACCAAGGGAACGACGGAGCCGTATCGCATGTTCACCTCGCGGGCGGAATACCGGCTGCTCCTCCGGCAGGATAATGCCGACCTCCGTCTCACGGAGAAGGGTGCGGCGGCCGGTCTGGTGTCTGGTGACCGCCTAGCTGCGGTCCGGGACAAAGCCGGCCGTCTGGAGGAGGCGCTCCGTTTTGTGAACCGCACCCTCCGGGAGGGCATCACCCTCGCGAAGTGGCTCCGTCGTCCGGAAGCGGGATGGCGGCAGTTGGAGGAGTCCTTCACGGAGACTTTTGTGGAAAGCATCTGGGATCTGGTCGAAATCGAGGTGAAGCACGAGGGCTATCTGCGTTGCCAACACGACATGGTGGAGCGAACCGCCCGGCTCGAGCACAAAGCCATTCCCGACTGGATCGATTATCCCTCGGTCCGGGGTCTGAAACGGGAAGCCCAAATGAAGCTCGACCGAATCCGTCCCCAAACCCTCGGTCAAGCGGGTCGGATCAGTGGCATCACGCCGGCGGATATGGCGCTGCTCGCCGTGTGGATCGAACGTGGCACCACCGGGAAGCCGGTGCGGGTGGAAGAGCCGGAGTCTTGATTTGGGGGGGAGTCTTGGAAGGAGCGGGGAAAGCCTGTTTCCCGAGGCCCCGCCTTTTCCCCCGACAATCCAATTGGCGAAAAACCAACGGAGTTCCTGACGGCGAGCGGGCCGGTTTCAGGATCTGCTGAACCAGTGGCGTCCGGAATCAATCGGGAGCCTTCCCGTCAACGGACCAATGTCGCGTGAGGATGGCCAGCGCCTCCGCCAACGAGTCAACGGTGTGGGTGGCGGGGAATCCGATGGGGTTGTCTCCCCGCACCCGGATGGTGTGTTCAATTCCGGCCGAAACCGCCATCTCGATGTCCCGGTCGGCATCGCCGATCAGCCAGGATCGCTTCACGTCGATGTTCCACTCGCGGGCGGCGGTCAGAATCATCTCCGGGTCCGGTTTTGGCCGATGGGGGCAGTCGGGAGTGCCGGTGTAGGCGTAAATCCCGTCGAAGCCCGAACCGATCCCGTTCCGGAGGGTGGACTGGAGATTCGCATGGATCTCGTCGAGGTCGGCTTGGGTCATCAGGTTCTTTCCGACGCCCTTCTGGCTCGTCACGATGATGGCGAGCCATCCCTGGCGGTGAACGTCGCGAAGGAGATCGAACAGGCCGGGGGAAATCTGGAAGGCCTCCCAAGACAGGACGTATCCGGGACCGGGTGAGACGTTGACCACCCCGTCGCGGTCGAAGAAGACGGCGGGTCGGGGCTGGGCTTGGGGATCGCGAGTCATGACGGTGCCGATCAGAGGCGGAGTTTGGGGCGGCCGGTGAGGCGCAGGTCGGGTCCGATGGCCAGCCACTCCACATCGACCAAGTCCGCGACCAGATTGTCGACCGGGAACAGGTGGTGCGTGCTGCCCCCGAGAAGGGGGGCGATGTAGAGAACCACTTCATCGACCCATCCCCCCGAGATGGCATGCTGAAACAGACGCCCTCCGGATTCGATCAGGACCGATTGCACACCCCGTGCGCCGAGGTCGGCCAAAGCATCGTCGAGAGTGCGATCATGGAAAACCAGGGTCCGATCCTGGTGGTCGTCGGACAGCAGGTGGCATTCTGCCGGAAGATCGCGGGAGGAAAGAACGACCCGCCACGGTTGTGGACGGTCATGGGCAAAGTCTCCGCGCAGGGTGAGCCGGGGATTGTCCCGGCGGACTGTTTCTCCGCCGACCAGTATGGCATCGACGGATCGGCGCAGGCGTTGCACATCCTCGCGGGATGCCTCGCTCGAGATCCAGGGTCCATCGCCTTCGCGGAGCACGGTCCGCCCGTCGAGGGTGATCGCAGATTTGGCGATGACGAACGGCCGGCCGGTGGTCATGTGCTTGGCAAAAAAACGGATCAGCTGGCTGGCTTCGGCTTCGCGGCAACCGGAGTCGACCTCGATTCCCTTCAGCCGGAGTTGATCCAATCCCGCGCCGGCATGGGCGGGATTGGGATCGACCGCACCGACGACCACGCGGGCGATCCCCACTGCGGTAATGGCATCGGTGCACGCTCCGGTCCGACCGATCGTCGAGCAGGGCTCGAGGGTCACATAAAGCGTCGCTCCGACGATCGCGTCCGGGAGGTGACATTGCCGGGCATCGGCGAGGGCGGCGATCTCGGCGTGGGCCTCGCCGGCTCTGCGGTGCCAACCTTTCCCGAGCAGCTCGCCGTCTTTGACCAGTACGGCTCCCACCGGTGGGTTCGGGCTGGTCAAGCCAACTCCCCGGGCAGCCTCGGTCAGGGCAAGGTCCATCCACGCGACGTCTTCGTCGGAAAAAGGCGGATGGGGGCGATCGGCATTCATGAGGCAGAGCCAGACAAGTCGGGCAACCATACCAAAGCGATCGCTGCCAGTCGCCAAAAAGGTTTGGCCAGCGAACCTCCGTCGTTCAAAAAAGCAGCCGGCTCAATCTGTCACGCGTGACTTCCCACTTCCCGAACGGTTGAGAATGGTGTTGAATCGACCCGTGTCGAAGTCCCTCAAATCCCGCGGCTTTTTCTACGGTGAAATGGCGAAGTTCGCCCGCGCTGGTTTTGGGATCGACAAAGCCGCCGAGTCGATCCTTCACCAGACCGGCTCCGATGCGGTTGCGCGGGGTATCTGCCGGGCCATCCTTTCGGGTTTGAGTGCCGGGAAGTCGGTGGCCGATTCCCTGCGGACTTCGGCTTTCCCGATTTCAGATCTGGAAGTGGCCATGATCGAAGCCGCCGAAAAGGGTGGGCAACTCGATGTGGGATTCCGCCATTTGGCTGATTACTTTCGCCAGGAAGACCAGGCCCGCCGACGCGTGCGGCGCGCCCTCGTCTATCCGGTCTTTCTGCTCCATTTCGCGCTGGCGGTTGGCATTGGCATCACCGCGCTCCTGCGACAGGTCAACCCGAATGCCTCGGGCAGCGAGGGGCGCGAGACCCTGGTTCAGGGCTTCGTGTGGGTGGCCGTCGGTTACGGATTGTTCCTGACGGCGGCCTTCCTGTGGAGATGGGCCAGCCGATTGGCCGAAAGCCGGGCCGGAATCGATGTCTGGCTGCAACGGCTGCCGCTCATCGGTCCAGTCCGTCGCCATCGGGGGTTGAGCCGCTTTTCCGAAGTGCTCCACATCAGTCTGTTGTCGGCCCAGCGCATGGACGAATCCTGGCGGCAGGCAGGGGAGGCCTCCCAGAGTGGCCGGCTCAGGGCATTCACGGCGGCGACCAGCCGCAGGCTCGCAGCAGGCGAGTCGATCGGATCGGTGGTGGCCGCATCGAAGGGCGCCCTGCCGGGTGACTTTCAGCGGGGACTCACGACAGCAGAACAGGCTGGCTCCCTGGACGAAGAGACCGCCCATTGGGCTGACTATTTTCGGGAAGCTTCGGCCGAAAGCCTCGAGCGACTCGCGGAGTGGCTGCCGAAGCTCGTCTATTGGGTGGTCCTGCTCTTCGCCGCCGCCATGGTCATCCGGGTGGCGCTCAGCTACCGAGACTTGCTCGAAGGAGTGTTGAATTTCTCCTATTGAAAAAACGTTCATTTTTTCACTGGACACCCGAACACTATCTCAATAGAATGTCCGGAAATCAGTTTTCAAAATATGGTTGAACTGCTATCTCCGACTGAATCCGAAAACTTCACCATCGATCCCGTCACTGCCGACGAAGTCGTGACCGAAGTCACCAACCCAGAATCCGGAAATCCCGCCGGCATCCTCCCCAAACCCCGCTCTCGATCCATGGCCACTCCCGCGAAACCCAAAGACGAATCCAAACCCCGTTCCACTGGTTCCTCCGATCCGGAACGGAACCGCCTGGCCGAAGCTCGTGCCAAAAATCTCGACCTCGCCATTTCCCAGATCCAAAAGGATTACGGTGAGGCGGCGATCATGCGCCTCGGCGATGCCCATCGGATGGATGTCGAGGCGATCCCGACCGGAAATCTGTTGATCGACCGCGCGCTCGGTGTCGGCGGCTTTCCCCGCGGCCGAATTGTCGAGATCTTCGGCCCGGAATCGTCCGGAAAAACCACTCTGACCCTCACCGTCGTTGCCCAGGCGCAAAGAGCCGGCGGTCTCGCTGCCTTCGTCGATGTCGAACACGCCCTCGATCCCCAGTACGCCAAGCGGCTCGGGGTCAATCTGGAGGAATTGCTCGTCTCCCAGCCGAGCTCCGGCGAGGAGGCCCTCCGCATCGTCGAGACACTGGTCCGGTCAAATGCCCTCGACGTCATCGTGCTCGATTCCGTGGCGGCTCTGGTCACCAAGCAGGAATTGGATGGGGAAATCGGCGATTCCACCGTCGGCGCCCAGGCCCGGCTGATGAGTGCCGCGATGCGGAAGCTTACCGCCATGATCTCGAAGGCGCGAACCGTCTGTATTTTCACCAACCAGATCCGCGAGAAGATCGGTGTGATGTTCGGCAATCCCGAAACGACTCCCGGCGGTCGGGCGCTCAAGTTCTACAGCTCCGTCCGGGTCGACATTCGCCGCATCGGCAGCATCAAGGGCACCAGCGGTGATGTGACCGGCAACCGGACCAAAATCAAGGTGGTGAAAAACAAGGTCGCCCCTCCCTATACGGAAGCGGAGTTCGACATCATGTACAATGAAGGCATCTCCAGTGTCGGATCGCTGATCGACCTCGCGATCGACTTTGAGATCCTCCAGAAGCGTGGTTCGTGGTTCAGCTATAAGGGGACCCAGGTCGCTCAGGGACGCGACGCCGCGAAGGAAGCGCTCAAGGCGGACGAGAATCTCTACGCCGAAATTGAAGAGGCTGTTCGCGCGAAGCTGAGCGAAGAAAACTCCAAGTAGTCGGAGTCGAATTCAGCGTGTCCATCTCGGGGGTTCACTTGGAAGGCCCATGGTCTTCCAGGTGGATGACTCAGGTGTGGCGCAATGGCGGAGGGGCCTGATCCGGCTTGACCGAAACACCCGGCCTTTGGGAAAGTCTTCCTTCGTGATCAGTTGGTCAGGGAGCGAACCGATTCAATTCGACTCGATTTGATACGACTTGCCCGGCTGGACCCAACCAAACCTGCAACCCCATCCATGAAAAGCCGGCGAACCTTCCTGAAAGCCCTGCCCGTCGCCGCCGCAACGGCTGCTTTGACCCAACCCCTCAAAAACCACGCGAGGGCCGCCGCCGGGGAGCGTCTCCGCATTGCCATGATCGGAACCGGCGGCATGGGTATGAACCATGTGCGCACCCTCTGCCAGCGCCAGGATGTGGAATTCGCCTGGGTAATCGATGCGGACATTTCCCGGGCCCAGGCCGCCGCCAAAATCATTCAGGAGAGCCTCGGCCAGGCCCCGAAAGTCGGTCAGGACCTGCGGGCCGCGGTTGACGACTCATCGGTCCGGGCCTGCTTCATGGCGACGCCTGACCACTGGCACGCACCCGGTACGATCCTCGCCGCGGATGCGGGCAAGCCGGTCTATGTGGAAAAGCCCTGCTCGCACAATCTCCGGGAAGGCCGCCTGATGATCGAGGCCGCGACTCGAAACGGGGTTCCCATTCAAGTGGGCACGCAGAGCCGCAGCACGCCCCATGTCCGCGAGGTGGTTGAAAAGATTCGCGGGGGCATCATCGGAGAGGTGCTTGTCGCCAAAGCTTGGAACAGTCAGAAGCGGGCGGACCACGGAAAACAACCCCCTTCAGATCCTCCGGCGGAACTCGACTACGAGGCGTGGCTGGGACCGGTGCCCGCCGTGCCATTCAAAAGGACCTACCACCCGGCTCATTGGCGCTGGTTCTACCACTTTGGTGCCGGGGATATCGGTAACGATGGCGTTCACGACATCGACATCGCCCGCTGGGGTTTGGGGGTCGAAACCCATCCCGACCGGATCCAGGCCATGGGGGAGAAGCTCTTTTTCGCAGACGATCAGGAGTGGCCGGACACCCTCTATTGCACCTTCGGCTACACTCTTCCCGACGGCAAAAAGCGGCAGCTGATTTACGAGCAACGGATCTGGAGTCCCTACATGCAGGAAGGGGAGGAAAACGGCTGCGCCTGGTACGGCACCGAAGGGATGATCGTCGGGAGCAAGCGAAGTGGCTGGCGAATCTTTGGCCCCAAGAATCAGGCCGTCTCGGAAATCTCGGCAAACGGAGTCGATCTGGCCGCCCATCACGACAATTTCATCCGATCGGTGCGGGGGGAAGCGAACGCGCCACTCCATGCCGGCATCGATACGAATCACTACTCGTCCGCGCTCTGCCATCTCGCCAACATCGCCGTCCGGACTGGGCGAACCCTGTCCTTTCTGCCTCCAGATGAGCGCTTCAAAGATGATCCCGAAGCCGACAAACTGCTGTCGAGAGCCTATCGGGATCACTGGGCCGCGCCAAAGGGGGTGTAGAAAGAGTCGCGGCGTCGATGCGATGCCCCGCCGGGACAGCCTTCCGATCAGACAGGGTCTGATCGGCGATCGAACCCTGTTCCATCGGAATTCCCAAAGCCGACCCTCACCGAAAAGCGACGCCTTCCGGAAAATCCCGGGGAACCGGGACGCTGCGATCGCACGGGCGTAACGCCATCCGATAAGGAGTGAGCCCATCCTCAGGCGGCCCAAACCCTCTGACGTCGGCGGATCAACCCTGCACCGGTGTCAGCACGACTTTCTGGACATCCATCACCGCCTTGGCGGCTTTCGAGAGCGGCTTGATGGCCACGCGGTGCTCGCCCGCGTGGGGAATCTCGACGATCCCGAGTTGGCGGCTCTTCCAATTCTGAAAGCCGCCGGTTTCCTCGACTTGAAACTTGAATGTGTTGTCATTGACCAGCAGGGCGACATCGCTTCCGCCATTGCCATCACCGCATCCCTGGACCACTTCGATCCGGTACTTTCCCGGACGGGAGACATCGAATGACCACTCGGCCCAGTCGTTGTGATCGGTCCAAAAACCGAGGCAGTTCTTTTCCGGCTTCGGCTCAAAACGCATCGCCTTGGAAAAGGTCGTCGCGGTGTTGGCATGCAGTTCGATGGTGCCATCAATGCCTTGGGAAGGCTCCTCGCCCTCGGGAGCGGGCAGGAGATCGATTCCCTTCACAAAAAAGGCCGGCCCTTTCGACTTGTCGCCGGTGAGCAGCACCACCGGATACTCGCCCGGCTTTTCGATGTAGGCATAGCCGAGGATGAGCCCATGTTCCTGATGCGGTTCGTGGCCGCCGGTGCGGGGAGCGTAGCTTTTCACCACCTGTTCGCCGACTTTGACTTGGACACCCAGTTTGCCGGTCGTCGAGGTGTAGCGCAGCCGGACAAAGTACCGCCCCCAACGTTCCATCCGAATCTTCCAATTCCAGTGGGCGAAATGGCTGCCTTCCTGGTAGTTGCCATCCTTCGCATCGACGGTCAGGACTCCCCGGTTGCGATCGACTTCCATGGAGTAGGCCTTGGCTTCCGGCGGCGACTCGATATTGGCAAAGGGATCGGGCGGAAGATTCGATGGAGCGCCGCTTTCAGGTGCTGCTTTTTCCTCCTGAGCATGGACGGGAAAAACAAAGGCGCTGAATCCGATCAGGCCAAAAAGAGCAACTACCGAGGCGGGGATTTTCATGGTGGCCATAGTACGGGGAAGCCGCCAGACTGGCAATGCGGAAAAGCGAGCCGCCGGGGCGGATGCGCGGCGACGCTACGCACCCTTTCGTTGCGCCAACACTTGAAACGCTTCTCCAGCTCCACCCGGCTCCAGCAAAAAGGCGGCGGCGCGGTCCACTGAGGCCAGTGAGGTCGCGGAATCGCCCGCCAGCGACCGCAAAAAGTCCGCCTGCGACCAGGTGGCTTGGGGTCGAAAGCCGCCAGCCTCGCCCCAGGCGGTCAGGTCATCGAAGTTCACATCCGCCGTGAGATCCTGACGACCAAACAGCCGATAGATCCCGGGGCCTGTAAGCCGTTGGTGCCGAAAATAGGCCCGAAGCGAACCCTCGGGACGACGATGGTAAAGCGTGGCGATGGGAGCGCCATAATCGATCGTGAGCAGCGAGCCCTTGCGGAGGTGCGGTGCCCAGTTGGCCCACCAACGCCGGTAGGAATCGTGCAACTCGATCCGCTGACCGTCAGGCCAGCCAAGCGAGTCGTGAAGGGCCGAAAACGCTGCGCGGTCCCAGTTGGATCGCGAGTCGATCAGCGGAACGAGTCGCTCGTGGAGACCCTCGTGGCGATCAAAGGTGAGGCAGACTTCCTCCCAGTCCCGCCTTTCCCCGTCGTAACGCAGGGCCACCACCGGAAAGGCATCGACCAGTTCATTGGAAAAGACGACCGCCTCGCCTCTGGCGCTCTGGAGCGCGTCTTCCAGCTGATCATGCCAGCGCACCCGGCCCGCGTGCCGGCCCAGCGTCTCTCTCTGTCGATCACGCAGCCGACCCGACACCTCGACCAAGTGAAAGTGAAAGGACCGCCGGGAAAAGGGCCACCACGACCGTCCGCTGCGACCCTCCAGCGTCCCGATGACCTCGCGCATCAGTGATCCCTCCCCCCCACCGACTTCGATGACATGCCAGGGTGGTTCCAAGCCGGTCGCCTCGATCTCCCGCCGGATCCAGACACCAATCGCCTGCCCCATGAGATGAGAAAGCGTCGGAGACGTGGCAAAGTCACCCCGGGACCCACCGACCGTCCGGATGTGGGCGGTATAGTAACCAAATGTGGGATGGTAGAGCGCCTCCTGCATGAAACGCTCAAACGAGATGATGCCGCCGTTCTCGGCGAAAAGGCCTTCGAGCCAGGGCAGCAAGGTGGTGGATGAATGATCCGGCAAGTGTCCAGTCTTCCCCGCCTGTGGCAGCCGGGCAAGCGCCGGGATGTCTCTTGACGCCACCGCCCCGGTCAGGTTCTCTCTCCGTCATCCCGTTCCCCGACTCCATGCCCCGCTCCCGAGCCCTTCCGCCCCCGCTCAGTCGCTTGATCGTCTGGAGCGGCATCGGAGCCATGGCATGGATGACCGCCGGTTGCGGGGATCGCTCTGCACCTTCCGATCGCGCCGATGCCGGTGATCCCACGCCCTACGAGCCGTCCGTGCCGGTGTATCATTCGTTTCCGGACGCGACCTTTGTAGGGGCGGAGAGCTGCCGCACCTGCCATCCGGGGGAATTCAACGACTGGCTCCAAAGCGACCACCACAAGGCCATGCTGCCGGCCACGGACGAATCGGTGAAGGGCGACTTCAACGATGTCACCTTTACCCATTTCGGCCGGACCTGGCGCTTCTTCCGGAAAGGCTCGGAATTCTGGGTCAATGCCGAAGACGCCGACGGAACGCGGAAAGATTTCAAGGTCGACTACACCTTCGGCATCCACCCTCTGCAGCAATATTTGATTCCCTATCCCGGCGGCCGCTATCAGGCGCTCCAGGTCTGCTGGGACACCCGCCCGGCCGAGGAGGGTGGTCAGCGTTGGTATCATCTCTACCCGGATGAGGAAATCCCGCCGGACGACATCCTCCACTGGACCCGGCCGCACTTTAACTGGAACTACATGTGCGCAGACTGTCACTCGACCGATCTCAAGAAGAACCACGATCCGGTCACGAACACCTACGCCACCACGTGGGCGGAGATCAATGTCAGTTGCGAGGCCTGCCACGGACCCGCATCCGAACACGTGAAATGGGCCCAGGCGCACCAGGCCGCCGGCGGGACCGCCGCATCCGGCGCCGACCTCTCCGGATTGAAGAAATATCTTGGCAACAAAGGCCTCGTGGTGACCCTTAAAGAGCCCGAGGAGGCGGGATGGGCGATCAATCCGGCCACCGGCCAGCCTCAGCGCACCGCGCCGCTCAATTCCACCGTGCAGGTCGACACCTGTGCGCGCTGCCACTCCCACCGGCAGTTGCTGGAGCCGCACCATGTCGCCGGCCAGTCCTATCTCGACACCCACCTGCCCTCGATCCTGTCCGATCAACTCTATCACCACGATGGACAGGTCGATGAGGAAGTCTACGTCTATGGTTCCTTCGTTCAGAGCAAAATGTACCACGCCGGCGTCCGTTGCACCGACTGCCATCACCCGCACACCATGAAGCCACTCGCCGCTGGCAACGCGCTCTGCGTCCGCTGCCACGTGCCGGAGAAATACGACTCACCCGCCCACCATTTCCACCTACCCCAGAGCACCGGAGCCCAGTGCGTCGAGTGCCACATGCCGACGAAGAACTACATGGTGGTCGACGCCCGCCGGGACCACAGCCTTCGCATCCCCCGGCCTGACCTGACGAAAAAACTGGGCTCGCCCAATGCCTGCAACCAGTGCCATGCGGACAAGGACACCGACTGGGCGATCGCGGCTTATGAAAAATGGTGGGGAAAGGGGCCGCGCAACGCCCATTTTGGGGAAATTCTCGCCGCCGCGCGGGCAGCGCAACCGGGCTCGCTCGAAAAGCTGGTCGACCTGGCCAACGACCTGGACCGGCCCGGCATCGTCCGCGCCACAGCCCTCTCCGAGATCGGCCGGCAGAACTTCCATCAGGACACCCTTCGCCAGGCGGCCGCCCGCCTCGCCGATCCGGAGCCGCTGGTGCGCCAGGAGGCCGTTGCGCTGATGGAACGCCAGCCCGAGCCGGCCGAGCGCCTCCGCATCGTGGCGCCGCTGCTGACCGATCCCGCCCGCGCCGTGCGCATCGAGGCCGCCCGGGTGCTGGCCATGGCCACCAGCCGCATGACACCGGAGCAGCGCGGTGCCTTTGACCGGGCGGCGGTCGAATTCAAAGAAGCCCAGCGCGCCATCTCCGACCGGGCTGCGGGCCATCTCCGGCTGGGCCAGTTCTATCTCGACCAGGGCCTGACCGTCGAGGCGGAAGCCGCCTACCGGAAAGCCACGGAAATCGAGTCCGATCACGTGCCTTCGTGGGTCAATCTCGCCGAATTGCTTTTTCGCCAAAACCGCCAGACCGACGCCGAGGCCGCCTTTCGCGGAGCTGTCACCCACGCCTCCGCCCCGGAGAACCGCGGCCTGGCCCACGATGCGCTCGCTCGCTATCTCATCCGGCAAAAGCGATACGATGAGGGCCTGATCGAATTGCAGCAGGCCGCGCGACTCCTGCCGCAGGATGCGCGGGTGCATTACTTCCTCGGCGTGGCCTATCACTCGCTGGGCCGATTCGAAGACGCGCTCGGCCCGTTGAAAAAGGCGACCGAACTGGCCCCACGCGAGCCGGAATACCTCGCTGGACTCGCCACCATCTGCCGCGATGCCGGTCGGCTTGACGAGGCTCTCGCCGCCGCGGAGAAACTGCTCCAGCTCAATCCGTCCGACCCACAGGCCGGTCAGTTGGTGCAGCAGATCCGCGCCATGAGCCAGTGAAGACGGCGATTGAATGAGTGACCGAGCCTGAATTTTTAGAATTACTGAATATTTCCAGAATAATTTAGTCGACGTTTGAAGGTTTCCGGGTGATTCTATTGGTTTTCGATTCCAATCGAAGCCCGACTCATGAAACCCGCCCTTTTCCCCATTATACCGATCCTGCCCGTGGCCATGGCCCTGGCTGTTTCCGCAAACGGTCTCGCCCAGGAGCCCAAAAAAGAGGCTCCCGAAAAGCCCAAGCCGGCTCAGCCGGAAAAAGTGGAAAAGGCTCCTGCCGCCGATTCTGCGAAAAAGTCCGAAGCGTCGAAGCCCGATGCCAAGCCGGCTGAGTCAAAACCCGCAGAGGGCGGCACGGTCCACAAGATTACAAAGGGCGAGTTCGAGGTGAAACTTTCCCTCGATGGCACCTTTGAAGCGGTGAAGCAGACACCGATCGCCCTCGACCCCCGTGAATGGGGCGATCTCACCGTCATCTCCGTCGTCGATCACGGCACCGTCGTCAAAAAGGGCGACCTGCTGGTGAAACTCGATACCCGCGATCTGGAAGAACAGATCGCCGATCTGGAACGGGCCCGTCCTCTCGAAGAACTGAACCTCAAGCTGGCCCATCAGGAGTTCGCCACCCTGGAGCGCACCACGCCCCTGTCGCTGGAGGCCGCCCGCCGTGCCAAGATGGAGGGCGAGCAGGACATGGCCTATTACGAGGACACCGAACGGGCCATGGACGAGCGCAATGCGAAGGAAAACGTGAAGCGGATCGAGCAAAACCTGGCTTACAACAAAGAGGAACTCGACCAACTGGAGAAAATGTACGCCGCTGACGAATTGACCGAGGAAACGGAGGAAATCATCCTCCAGCGAGCCCGGAACGACGTGGCTTACTACGAATGGATGCTGGAACAGACCCGGGCCCGCTCCGAACGGATCCTGAACACTTCCATACCCCGGCAGCACCTTTCCCAGCGGAAAAACGTGGAGCAGTTGGAGATCGCCTGGCGACAGGCCGAGCAAAGCCTGCCCGAAACGCTCCGCAAAAAGCGCCTCGAACTCGAAGCCCAGGAAATCGCCCTGAAAAAGAGCGCTGAAAAGCTGGCCGACCTGAAAGCCGACCTCGCCGACCTGACCGTGAAGGCGCCCCATGACGGCGTCGTTTACTACGGCGCCACCAGTCGCGGCAAATGGGTCACCGCCTCGCAGGTGGAGCGCAAGCTGGTGCCGGGCGGAAAACTGATGGCCGACGAGGTCATCCTCACCGTCGTCTCGCCCGAGGCGCTCCGCATCCGCGCATCAGTGGGCGAAAACCGGCTGCGTCACCTGAAAAAAGGCGTCTCCGGCCAAGCCGCGCCGGGTTTCGATCCGGAATCGGAGTTCCCCACCGCGGTTGAGACCGTATCCCTCGTTCCCTTTGCCGACGGCACCTACGACGCCACCTTCACTGCTCCCAAAGGCGGCGAAGGCGGACCGGCTTACTATCCCGGAATGATCGTGAAGATCCGGCTCGACCTCTTCGAAGCCGCCGAAGCCCTGACCGCACCGAAGAAAGCCGTGCACCGGGACAAGGATGGCCACTACGTGCATCTCAAGGACGGATCCAAGCGCCGCATCAAGGTCGGCCAGTCGAACGACGACGCCTATCAGGTCCTCGAAGGCCTGAAGGAGGGCGATGAAATCAAGGTGCCTTGACACCCGCCCCGTCGAGGTCCCCGATCATGGCCCACCGCTCTCCAGTCCGAATCCTTGCCGCGGCCCTTCTGGCTTTTGCCCCCGCCGGGCTGCCTCTGGGGGCAGAGACGACGGGAGTGCCGCCCACACCGGCGGCCATCGAAGCCGCCATCGACCGCGGTGTTGCCCATCTGGTGGAGACGCAGAATGAGAATGGCTCCTGGGGTTCCGCCCGCCAAACCAAGGGCCTGAACATCTACGCGCCGGTGCCGGGTGCCCACGATGCTTTCCGCGCCGCTGTCACCGCGCTGGCCGTGACGGCATTGATCGAGACCGGCCGGGCCGACAGCGATCCGAAAGCCGGCACCGCCCTGGATCGTGGCGAGGCCTTTCTGCTCGAGCGCCTTCCCTCCGTGCGTCGGGCCACCGGCGATGCGATTTACAACGTCTGGACCCATGGCTATGGCATCCAGGCACTCGTGCGCCTGCATGAGCGGGCCGTCAAAGCCGGTGCCTCCGATCGGGCCGACCGCATCCGCGCCTTGATCGACCAGCAGATCGACATGCTGGCCCGCTACGAATCGGTCGATGGCGGCTGGGGCTACTACGACTTCCGCGCCGAGACCCGGCGACCCTCGTCGGACTCGATCAGCTTCACCACGGCCACCATGCTGGTCGCCTTTCACGAGGCCGAAAAACGGGTGCCCGGCGTGGATGTACCCGATCCCGTGGTGGACCGGGCGATCCGCTCGATCAATCGTCAGCGCAAGCCGGACCACAGCTACCTCTACGGCGAATATTTGAAGTCTCGCCCGCTCTACGGCATCAACCGGCCGGGCGGCAGCCTGGGCCGATCGCAGGCCTGCAATATCGCACTGCGCTACTGGGGCGATGAGACCATCACCGACGCCGTTCTGGAGGAGTGGCTCGTCCGCCTGCGCGATCGCAATGGCTGGCTGAGCATCGGTCGGAAGCGCCCCATCCCGCACGAGAGTTGGTTCCAGGTCGCCGGCTACTTCTATTACTACGGTCACTACTACGCCGCCCTCTGCGTCGAGTCCCTGCCGGCCGAAAAGGCCGCCCCGCATCGCGAGATGCTCGCCGGGGTGCTGCTCGGTCTCCAGGAAAAGGACGGCTCGTGGTGGGACTACCCGTTTTACAGCTACCACCAACCCTACGGCACCGCCTTCGCCCTGATGAGCCTGGCGCGGTGCCGCTGATTTCTGATCAAACAGGGTAGCATCTCCGATCCAACAGGGTTGCATCGGAATCACGACCCGGTCCGGTCACCGGTTCGCGAGGGTGCGCGGGATCTCCTCCTGGGAAAACTCCAGGAAGGCCCGCAGCCGTCCGGTGACGTGGCGTCCGGTCGCGTAGCCGAGATACAGGCCGATGTCGGGAATTTCCCAGTCAGGCAGCAGGCGCACCAGCGAGCCGTCGGCCAGGTCCCGCTCGGCGATCCAGGCCGGGAGCAGGGTGAAGCCGGCGCCGGCTACAGCCGCCTCGCGCAGGGCGGTGACGGTGTCGAGAAGCAGGGCCGGACGCACCGCGATCTCCCGGGCCCGCTCACCCGTACCGATGACCAGCCGCCGCCGTAGATCGAAATGGGGTTGCAGCACCCCGAGCCAAGGGAAGTCCGCGAGTGCATCCGGATGCGTCGGCAGGCCAAGTCGCTCGATCAGGGACGGTGCTGCGGTGAGCACTCTGGGCAGGGAAGCGATCCGGCGCATGACGAGGCTCTTGTCCACCGGCTCGCCGACCAGAAAGCCGCAGTCGAAGCCCTCTTCGATGAACTTCATGGGCCGGTTGATCAGGTGCAGTTCGGCGGTGACCTGTGGGTGCAGGCTCTGAAAGCGCGCCAGCACCCGGGACACGATCCACTGGCCCACGTCGACCACCGAGACGATGCGCAGGTGACCCTGGAGGGTATTCCGCTCGGCCATCAACTTTTGCCCTGCGCGTTCGGCGGCCACCAGCAGCCGACGCGCCTCGGGCAGCAGCACCCGGCCGGCTTCGGTCAGGCTCATCGTGTGGGTGTCGCGACGGATGAGGGGCAGGTTGATGCCGCGTTCAAGGGCCTGGATCTGCCGGCTCACGGTGGGTTGGGAAAGGCCCAGTACGCGGGCCGCGGCGGAGATGCTTCCGCTTTCCGCCACCTGCACGAAGGCCCGGATATGTCGGAGATCGTCGAGACCCGTCATGCACTATCTGTATATCGGATATACGCGAATGCGAACGGGGTTTTGGCTGTGGATTCGCCCTTCGTGCCGTAACAAGTCTGATGCGCGCCGCTGACAGAGGCACTTTTCGACTCACCGGACCGGGTGTCGCCCTCGGGCTGGCGCTGGCTTTGCCCTGTCTGCCGGGGTGCGGCCGATCGGGAGGACCGGCTGCCGAGCGTCCTGCGACGCCCTCTCCCACCGTCTCGGTGACGACGCCGGTGGTGCGCCCCGTAGTCGATTGGGACGTGTTCACCGGCCGCCTCGCTTCGCCGGAGACGGTGGAGATCCGGGCCCGGGTATCGGGCTATCTTCAGGAGGTGCATTTCAAGGAAGGCGCCGAGGTGAAGGAAGGCGATCTGCTGTTCACCATCGATCCGCGCCCCTACCAGGCGGTCGTGGACCGGATGGTCGCGCGGGTCACCAGTGCGCGCAGCCGCTCGGAACTGACGGCGAAGGAACTGGAAAATGTGGCCAAATTGCAGGGAAACGGCGCCATTTCCGCCGAAGACTATGACCGTCGGGCCAAGGCCGCGTCCGATGCAGAGGGTCTGCTGCGGGCGGCCGAAGCGGAACTGCGCGAGGCCCAGCTCGACCTCGAATTCACCGAGATCCGCTCGCCCATCGCGGGCCGGGTCAGTGATGCGCGGGTCACCAAGGGAAACCTCGTCACGGGCGGCGATCAGGAGGCGAATGTCCTCACCACGGTCGTGTCGCTGGACCCGATTTATTGCCTCATTGAGGTGGACGAGCGCTCGGTGCTGAAATACCGGCAGCTCCATCGCGAGGGAAAGCGAGTGAGTGCCCAGTTCGGTCAGGTAGCCGCCGACATGGAACTCGCCCATGAGACGGGATATCCGCATCAGGGCCACATCGACTTCGTGGACAACCAGCTCGACCCGGCCACCGGCACGATCCGGGCCCGGGCCGTGTTCCCGAACGCCGACAAGCTCATGGCGCCCGGCTTTTTCGCCCGGGTCCGCGTGCCGGGCAGTGGCGAATACCAGGGGCACCTGATTCCCGACCGGGCGATCGCAGACGACCAGGGCACCAGCTTCGTCTGGGTGGTCGATGCGGAAAACACCGCCCATTACCGCAAGGTCGATACCGGGCCGCTGCTGGACGGTCTCCGCATCGTGCGCGCAGGCCTCTCGGCGGGGGACCGGGTCGTCGTCGACGGGGTGATGTCGGTGCGGAACGGCCAGAAGGTGAATCCGGAGCTCCTGCCCGAACCGGTGGTGGCTCCTGCGGCGGAGAAAGCGCCCGCCCAGTCCTGATCCGGCCATGAATCTCTCGCGCTTCTTCGTGGACCGGCCGATCTTCGCCGGGGTGATCAGCATCGTGATCACCCTGCTCGGTGGGCTCGCCTATTTTGGCCTGCCCATTTCCCAATATCCCGAGGTCGTGCCGCCCACCGTCGTCGTGACCGCGTTCTATCCCGGCGCCGATGCCCGGACCCTCGCCGAGACGGTGGCCACGCCGCTGGAACAGGAGATCAATGGCGTCGAAGACATGCTCTATCTGGCATCGTCGAGCACCAGCGACGGCCGCGTCCAGATCACGGTCACCTTCCGGCTCGGCACCGATCTCGACAAGGCCCAGGTGCTGGTGCAGAACAAGGTGAACGCCGCCATCGCCCGCCTGCCCGAGGAAGTGCGCCGTCAGGGCGTGACCGCGCAGAAACGCTCGCCCGACCTCACGCTCGCTGCCCAGTTTTACAGCCCCGACGGCTCCCGCGAGGTCGGCTACCTCTCGAACTATGTCACCCTGCAGGTGCAGAACGAGATTGCCCGCATCCCCGGTGTCGCCGAAGCCTCGTCGCTCGGCGGTCTCGACTACTCGATGCGGATCTGGCTGAATCCGGAGAAAGTGGCCGCCCGCGACCTCACCGCCGGCGATGTCATCGATGCCATCCGGGAGCAGAATGTCCAGGTCGCCGCCGGCAGCCTCGGCCAGCCGCCTGCGCCCGCGGGAGCGCAGTTCCAGTACACTCTCACCGCACCGGGCCGGCTGAAAACGCCGGAGGAGTTCGGCGAGATCGTGCTGAAGACCGGTGTCGAGGGCGACGTGGTCAAACTCGCCGATGTCGCCCGCATCGAGATCGGCTCGCGCGACTACGCGAGCCGCACCTACATGGACGGCTACAACGCCGTCTCGCTGCGCGTCTTCCAGCTCCCCGGCAGCAACGCCCTCGAGACCGCCAACGAGGTCTACAAGACCCTCGCACGGCTCAAGGAGCGCTTCCCACCCGGTGTCGACTACCGCATCAACTATGACACCACGAAGTTCGTCCGCGCCTCCATCCGCTCTGTGCTGAACACCCTCATCGAGGCCGTCATCCTCGTCGTTCTCGTCGTGGTCGTCTTCCTCCAGACCTGGCGCGCCTCCATCATCCCGCTCATCGCGGTGCCGGTGTCGCTCATCGGCACCCTCGCGGTCATGCAGGCCTTCGGCTTTTCCCTGAACAACCTCTCCCTCTTTGGCATCGTCCTCGCCATCGGCATCGTGGTGGACGACGCCATCGTGGTGGTGGAAAACGTCGAGCGCAACGTGGCCGAGGGTCTCGCGCCCCGCGAGGCGGCCATCAAGGCGATGAACGAGGTGAGCGGCGCGGTCATCGCCATGTCGCTCGTGCTGTGCGCCGTCTTCATCCCGACGGCTTTCATCAGCGGCATCACTGGCCAGTTCTACAAGCAGTTCGCTCTCACCATCACCGCCTCCACTGTCATTTCGGCCATCAATTCACTGACGCTCAGCCCCGCGCTCTGCGCCCTGCTGCTGCGGCCACACGGCGAACGGGGCGATGCCTTCAGCCGGTTGTTGGACCGGCTGTTCGGCTGGTTCTTCCGCGGCTTCAACCGTGTCTTCCAATTTTCGGCCCATGCCTACGCCAGCCTCGTGCGCCGGCTCCTGCGGGTCACCGTGGTCGCTCTGCTCCTCTACGCCGGCCTCGTCGGCGGGGCGCTCCACCTCTTCCGCACCGTTCCCACGGGTTTCATCCCCTCGCAGGACATGGGCTACTACCTCGTCGTGGTGCAATTGCCCGACGGCGCCGCCTTCGAGCGCACCGATGCCGTGGTGCGGCGGGTCGACGAGATCGCCCGCGGCCTGCCGGGCATCGCCCACACCTTCGCCATCGCCGGATACTCCACCGTCCTCCAAGCCAACCAGTCAAATCTCGGGGCCGCCTTCTTCGTCCTTGATGACTTCGCCAAACGACGCGACCCGGCCTTGCGCGGCGAGGCCTACCTCACCACCCTGCGACAGGCGTTTGCCGGAATCAAGGAAGCCCGCGTCCTTGTGCTGCCGCCAGCCCCGATCCGCGGTCTCGGCAGCGCGGGCGGCTTCAAACTTCAGGTTCAGGATCTGAACAATGCCGGACTCCGCCCCCTCGAGGCGGCCACCAACCGCCTCCTCGACGCACTCCAAAAGGAACCCGGCTTCACCTCCATCCTCTCCGGGTTCCGGCCGAATGTCCCCCAGTATCACATCGAGATCGACCGCGCCCAGGCGAAGACCATGGGCATTTCGTTGTCCGAATTGAACGAAGCCCTCCAGGTCTATCTCGGCTCCGTCTATGTGAACGACTTCAATCTCTTCGGCCGCACCTACCAGGTCACTGCCCAGGCCGAGCCCGGCATGCGTACCGAGCCCGAGGACCTCATGCGCATCAAGATCCGCAACCAGGAGGGCGACATGGTGCCTCTCGGTGCCCTCGTCGATGTCTCGAAACGCGCCGGGGCCGACCGCGTGCAGCGGTACAACCTATACTACTCGGCTGACATCAACGGCAATACCCTGCCCGGCGTCAGCTCCGGCGAGATGATCGCCGCCGTCGAGCGCCTCGCCCGCGAGCACCTGCCCAATGGCTTCGCCATGGAATGGACCGACCTCACCTACCAGCAGATCCTCGCCGGCAACACCATCGCCTACATCTTCCCCCTCTGCGTGCTCTTCGTCTTCCTTGTCCTCGCCGCCCAGTACGAGAGTTGGAATCTCCCGCTCGCCATCATTCTCATCGTGCCCATGTGCCTGCTCTCCGCCATCGGCGGCGTCTGGCTGCGGGGCTTGGACAACAATGTCTTCACCCAGATCGGCCTCGTCGTGCTCGTCGCCCTGGCGGCGAAGAACGCCATCCTCATCGTCGAGTTCGCCAAACAGATTCAGGATACCGGACGCGACCGCCACAGCGCCGCCATCGAGGCCTGCCGCCTCCGGCTGCGACCCATCCTCATGACCAGCTTCGCCTTTATCCTCGGCGTGCTGCCCCTCGTCCTCGCCCGCGGCGCCGGTGCCGAAATGCGCCAGGCCCTCGGCACGGCCGTCTTCTATGGCATGATCGGCGTCACCTTTTTCGGTCTCCTGTTCACCCCGATCTTCTACGTGGTGATGCGCCGTCTCGCCGGAGACCGTTCCCAGCCGCCGCCCGGTGCCTGAGCCCTGCTGCCGTCAGGGAAAAGCCGCCTTCTGGCCGACCGCATTTGCCCGCACAGTGCCATCCTGATGGATGAATGGCTCCGGTTGTTCCACCCGCCCCAGAGGCCGGATGCCCGGCCCGCGCTCGGTCCTGCCGAGATCCGCGTCCATTTCCGCCGCGAGCGCCTGGAGCCGGCTGACCACGTCAGGATGCTCTGCCGCCACATCGCGCGTCTCCCCGGGATCGTCCTCTAGATGATAGAGCTGCAGCCCCGTGGGCCGGCCGTTCGGATTGCCCTTGGCCTTGCCTTTGCCTTTGTCTTTTCCCTTAGCCTGGGCCGGTGTCGGCGGCACTCCGAAATGCAGTTTCCACGGTCCCTCCCGCAGTGCCTGCAGCTCAAAGCCGCGGAAATACGGAAACACCGTGTGCCCCTTCGCATCAGCAGCACCCAGCAGCACCGGCGACAGATCCATCCCGTCGAGCCGCCGGTCCGTCGGCACCGTGCCGCCCCCGAGTGCGGCCAGCGTCGGCAGCAGGTCGTGATTTCCCCCGATTGCATCCGTGCTCGTCCCAGCCGGCACCCGCCCCGGCCACCAGGCGATCGTTGGCACCCGGATGCCGCCCTCCCAGGTGCTGCCCTTGTGACCCCGCAGCGGCGCGTTCGATCCCCGCGGCGTGCCGCCGTTGTCCGAGGTGAAGATCACCATCGTTCGTTTCTCCAGGCCCAGCTCACGCACCGTGTCCAGCACCCGGCCCACGCTGTCGTCCACCTCCTCGACCCAATCGGCGTAGAGCCCCTTGCCCGACCGGCCCACCCAGGCCGCCCCCGGATAGAGCGGGAAATGCACCGCGCTGTGCGGCAGATAGAGAAAAAACGGCTTCTCCCGGTGCTCCCGGATGTATTTCACCGCGGCCGTGGTGAAGGTCTCCAGCACCCGTTGCTGACCGTCCTGCCTCAGCCGGTCGATCACCCGGTCGTTCTCCACCAGCGGCAGCGGCGGCTGGCTGTGGCCCTTCAGTCCCGTCTCCGCATCCTCCGGAGCCGCCTGCGCGGTGCGGGAAGTCGGAGGCGCCGCATCCGGCGAGGGCACCGGCGCACCCAGATCGCTTTTCGACCCATCCGCCGCCGTGCCCATGTCGTTCGAGTAGGGAATGCCCAGGTAGTAGTCAAAGCCCTGCGCCGTGGGAAGGAAAGCCGGCTGATCCCCCAGATGCCACTTGCCGATGCATCCCGTCGCGTAGCCCGCGTCGCGCAATACCTCGGCCACCGTGACTTCCGCTGGATTCAGACCCACCGCCCCCGCCGGGAAAAGCACATGCGGGATCGGCAGCGCCCGTTTCGGGTGCGCGCCCGTCATCAGCGCCGCCCGCGACGGCGAGCACACCGGTGCCGCGTAGAAGCTCGTCAATTTTCGCCCCTCGCGCGCCATCCGGTCCAGATGCGGCGTCCGGTGGATCGTCGAGCCAAACGGCCCGATGTCCGCGTAGCCGAGATCATCGATCGTGATGACGATGAAGTTGGGCCGCTCCGCCCCATGACCGGTCGGAGCGAAGAGCAGGGAGGCGGCGGCGAGCAGGGAGTGGATGGGAAATCTCATGACCGACATCGTGCGGCAAAAGCGCCGAAAAGGGAAGGGCCTGTTTCCGGGAGAGGGCTGGCTTGCGGGCATGGACGCCAATGAAGGAGACGGTGAGGCGATCCTCACACGAACCCGGGAGCGAAATGGCAGATGGTGAGGCGCATCGCAATGAACCGTCTTCGATCGGGCCAAAACAAGCGCGAAACCCACAAGAAAACCGAGCCAGATACACGACCGAAACGAGCTATTGGCGTCAGCGTTCCGTGTACCACGAGGATTCTGGGGTGCCCTGCACCGGGTGCCAAACCGGGGCTGCCAACTCCTGCACGATGAATACCCGACCGACCGAAACCGGATTAGCTGCGACCTGGGAACGCGCCAGGTAGGGTCTACGACTTGCCCTCTTCGATCAGCGATCCCTCGTAAATGCCAACCGCGGAGTAAATCCTCAATTCTTTGGATTCGTTGTTCAACACAAAGAAGAACTCGCGATTCGCAGAAAGGTCCTTGACTCGAAACAAACCCATCCAGATGAAATCAGTCTGAAGGGATTCAAAATCGCCATTGCTGGACGTACGGCGCAACCAACGGCTGTCCTTGTATTGGAACTCCAGAAGGTTGCCGGAACTATCATCGCGAACCTGCCAAAGCTTGCCATTGAGCATCTCGTCCATTTTGGCGGCTGTGTCAGTCTGGGAATTCGGAGCAGGATTCGGACTTTCGTTGGCAATGAGGTTCCGATAAATCGTCTCCGCTTCCTTGAGCTTGTCCGTGATCGTGACCACGGCATTCAGATCTCCCCTGGATTGGGCCGATCGTAGGCTTTCTTGCAGCAATCTACCGACGTCCATGACCTGCCGAATGCGCAGCTCCCTGATGCGGTCTTCTGTCGAGGCCTGAGGGAGTGCCGATGGGGAGGCCAGAAAGACGGTCAAAAGCGTCAGAAGGTGAATGGAAATGGACGAAATACGGATGTTCATGGTTGCTTCAGCGTGGCGGTCAGTTCCGTCGAGGTGGTAAAGATGATTACCTTTTGCAAATCGGGAGAAAACAAAAATACGTTCCTTCCTCCCGTGTCCCGGGAGCCGCTGAACACGGAGCCAAAGTCATTTCGATCAGCCATGACTCCGAAAATCACTTCGCCATCTTCGCTCATTGATCGTACGGAATTTCCATCGAAAAGAATCCTCTTGAGATTGATTGTGCCACTGAATCTCCATTGGGAACCCTTGGCCGTTCGCGCGAATTCGGAGGAGGCATTCTTTTTCAATGAGTCCATGGAAACCGAATCTTTGAGACGCTCCATTTCGTCTTCGGTTGCATCCTGCTTATCTTTAGCCTGATTGGCGACTTCGAGTTGGCCACTTTTGACAGCCTTCTCGATCTGAACCTGTTGTTCGCCATGTAGACGCTCATAAAGGGCCAATAACTCTTTGGCGTGCCTTTTCCGCAATTCGGCCAAGGAAGACTCCCAGGAGGAACTCTGCGCATGAAGTTCCGGACTCTTGAAAGGAAGCATGCAGCCGAGAGCAACCGATAGAATTCGCGAAAGGCGGAGGAGTTTTGAGATCTGGGGCTTCTTCATTGTATCGCAATGGGCACTTTGGACAGAAAAGGCGTTTGCCGTCATTTTGAAAATGTTCAGAATGGCCATTTCTTCAAAATGGGGTCTCACCGTCACAAACTTACTGAGCTGTTGAGGCAACGAAGGGTCACGCGGAGCGATTTCGGTCATTTTGCGACAAATTGGGTAATTCGGTCAACTCGTTTTCCCAAATCATTGGATTTTCAGGAGAGCGGGTTTGAGATCATGAAACGCGAAATCCGATGTGCCAAAGTGACTGGTCTCGTTGGAATCGAGCAGGACTGCGCGGTCGGGGAACTGAAACTCTTCACGGGGCTGGGGAGCCAGATAGAGCCGCCGGGTCTGGAGCGAGACCCACGATGGAAGTGGAACCCGTTCCGCTCGCTCTTTCCCCTCGCGCGCATCCCCCAGCGGGGCTATCCCGTAACGCCTGTTTTTGTCCGTCCATGCCCAGCCCCTCGAAAAAGAAGACCGCCCGTTTGTCCCGGCAGCCCGTGAGCTCCACTCCCGCCGTCATCGAAATCCGCGGCGCCCGGCAGAACAACCTCAAGGGCATCGACCTCGACATCCCGGTCGGACAATTGACGGTGGTCACCGGGCCGAGCGGATCGGGGAAGTCGAGCCTCGCCTTCCAGACGCTCTACGCCGAGGGCCAGCGGCGCTATGTGGAGACCTTTTCGCCCTACACGCGGCAGTTCTTCGAGCGCATGGACAAACCCCAGGTCGATGCCATCCAC
>JAEUHH010000031.1 GCA_016795505.1 Verrucomicrobiales bacterium
TCCAAGATCCAAGATCCAAGATCCAAGATCCAAGATCCAAGATCCAAGATCCAAGATCCAAGATCCAAGATCCAAGATCCAAGATCCAAGATCCAAGATCCAAGATCCAAGATCCAAGATCCCATTCCCCCCAATGACCCTTCCATCCATCCACTCCTACCGCCCCCGCCGGCTCCTGCTGAGCTGGGTCGGTCTGGCGGCGGTGGCCGCGGTGATGGTGCCGGCTGTCTCACCGCTGCCGGCGTGGTCGGGCATCCTGATTTTCCTACCGGCACATCTCACCCTGCTCTGGGCGCAGCTTTCGCCATCGTGCCGCTGGCTGGGGCCGGTGGTGGACAAGGTGCCGGGCTTCGTCGCGTCTGACCAACTCTGGCTGACGCTCGACGATGGTCCCGATCCCGACGAGACGCCGGCTGTGCTGGAGGTGCTGGATCGCCACGGAGCCAAAGCCACATTTTTTGTGATCGGCACCCGCGCTTCCGCCCATCCTGAGCTGATCCGCGAAATCCGGCGACGCGGGCACCAAGTGGCCAATCACAGCGCCACGCATCCGCAGGGTCTTTTCTGGGCCCTGCCGCGCCCGGCGGTGGCCCGGGAGCTGGATGGCGGGGCGCAGGCCCTGCGCGAGGCGCTCGGGGATGACGACGGGGCTCAGCCGCCGCCCCTGTTTCGCTCTCCGGTGGGCATGACGCCGATTTCTCTCCCGACACTGCTGGCCGAACGCGGCTGGCTGCGGATCGGCTGGTCCGCCCGTGGCCTCGACGGCGTCGCCCGACCCGATCTCGATGCGGTGGAGCGACGGCTGGTCGCCGGGGCGCGGCCTGGAGCCATCCTCGCGCTGCACGAAGGCCGCGGCCACGCGCCGGAGTTGCTCGGGCGATTGTTGCCGCGACTTCAGGCGGCCGGGCTGGCCTGCGCGGTGCCGGACGCGTCCTCACTGGGCGCTGATTCCGGCCGGCGATAGACCGCAAGCCAGTTGTTGAACGGCGTGCGGCCCCAAAGCGGACGGAACTCGCCCTCCAGCCCCTCCATTTCCAGCGTGGCCCGGATGCGGCGCTGGGTCGGGTAGCTGACCGCATCAGCCCGCATCCACCGCGTCAGGTAGGCGATGGCATCGCCGATCCGGGTCAGCTTGAATCGCCAACTGTCATCCGCGAGGCAATTGCGGATCAGCAGCAGACCACCCGGCGCCACGGCACGCGCGGCCTGTCGCAGCATCTCCTCCTGCTGAGTGGGGGAAAAGAATTGCAGGATGTCGAGCAGGGTCACGTGCCCCCGCGACTCCGGCAGACCGATGCGGGCATCGCCATTGCGGAAATCCAGACCGGGGTAGTGCACCTCGGCGATCTGGCGGGCGATCTTGATCTTCCGCGGATCATAGTCGAAGCCCATGATCTGGCCCTTCCATCCCGTCTCGCGCAGGTAGAAAGCCAGCAAGCCCATCCCACAGCCCACGTCGAGCAGAGGCACGTCCGGTCGTGCGCACCGCAGTTCGCCCGCAACACCGCCGTAGAGCGGATCGGTGCGCAATTTGGAGCGGACGTAGTGCTTGTGCCAGGGCAGCTCGAAGCGCAGGGCGATGCGCTCACGCGCCCGGGCCGCGGAGAGGGGGGAATCCGGATCGGCCAGAGCATCCGCCCGGCGGTGGCGGCGCTTTTGGGCGATCAGGCCGGGGAGCTTCCACAGGTAGCCGGGGAACAGCCGGTGATACATCCACGTGAGCAGCACATTGTCCCGCAGGTAGCGGAAATGCGACACGCCGCCCTCGTCCTTGGTCAGATACCGCACCGGCGTGTCGAGATTCCGCGTCCGCACGCCCTCCCAGCACAGCCGCATCGCCGCCTCCGGATCGAAATCGTAGCCCCGGCCCCAGGTCGTCCGCCGCATCGCCCGCACGAAAGGCTCCACCGGATACACCCGCATGCCGAAGAGACAGTCGCCGACGCCTTCCCAGAGTGTGAAGACATTGACCCAGAAATTCGCCAGCTTCCGCCCGTGGACCCGGGCCGGCGGAGCATTCGGTGGAAAGACCGGCCGGCCGAGGATCATCCGCTCGGGGTCGCGCCGCGAGGCCGCCATGTAGTCGGGGATCATCGCCGCCGGATGCTGACCGTCCGCGTCCATGGCCAGGATGTGGGTGAAAGCCTCCGCCGCCGCCTGCCGGGCGCCGTAGAAAACCGCCGCGCCCTTGCCCTGGTTCTTCGCCAGCCGCAGCACCCGCAGGTGGGGCTCGGTCGCGGCCATGGCTTCCAGCTTTTCCGCGCTGCCATCCGTGCTGCCATCGACGACCACCCAGACCGGTGCCCACTGCTCCAGAGCCTCACGCACCGTCCGCAGCACGAGATCGCCCGTGTTGTAGGTCGGGATGAGCACCAGATGGGTCGTGGAGGGAACCGGCGGCATGGAGTGTCGAGAGATGGATCTGACCAAACCGGGATCAATCAAACCCGCCAGCGGTTTTTTCCGCCTCGCAGAGGTTTCGATAGGCGCCGCCGGCCGCCAGCAGTTCCTCGTGCCGGCCCGATTCGATCACGCGGCCGTCGCGCATCACCACGATGCGGTCACAGGCGCGCACCGTGCGCAGGCGGTGGGCGATGACCAGCGTGGTGCGGCCGCGCATCAGCTCCTCCAGAGCCTCCTGCACCAGCCGCTCATTCTCCGGATCGAGCGAACTCGTCGCCTCGTCGAGCACAAGAATCGCGGGGTCTTTCAGGATCGCCCGCGCGATCGCCAGCCGCTGCCGTTGGCCGCCCGACAGCTGCACCCCGCGGTCGCCCACGCGCGTGTCCAGCCCGTCAGGCAGGCGATCGATGAATTCCATCGCGTTCGCCCGCCGCGCCGCGGCCACGACCTCCTCCCGGCCCGCGCCGGGGCGACCGTAGGCGATGTTTTCCGCGATTGATCCGCCGAAGAGCAGCACCTCCTGCGGCACCAGCGCCATCTGGCCGCGCAGCCAGCCCAATGGGTAGTCCCGCGCGTCCCGGTCACCGATCTCGACCCGGCCCGACTCGGGGTCGAACA
This sequence comes from Verrucomicrobiales bacterium, assembly GCA_016795505.1. Taxonomy (GTDB): domain Bacteria; phylum Verrucomicrobiota; class Verrucomicrobiia; order Verrucomicrobiales; family DEV007; genus JAEUHH01. The sequence continues at coordinate 3,022 of JAEUHH010000031.1, forward strand.
GGCGGAACAACAGCGCCGCCACCGTCGACTTGCCCGCCCCGCTCGGCCCCACCAGCGCCACCCGCTCGCCGGGATCGATGCGCAGGTCGAACTCCCGCAGCACCACCGCCTCGGTCCGCGTGGGATAGCGGAAGGAAACCCCATCAAAGCCGATCCGCCCCACCAGCCGCCCCTCTGGGATCACTGCCATCGCCGCCGATCCGGCCCCGGCCTGCCCACCATCCTCGGTCGCCTCCTCCAGCAGGGACAAAATGCGCTCCGTCGCCCCGCTCATCCGCTGGAAGCGCGCCACCAGCTCCGCCAGCAGCCCACCCGCCGTCGCCGCCAGCACCAGCGCCGACATGAAACCCGTGAAATCCCCCGGCGTCAGATGCCGCGACGCGATCTGCCGGGAGCCGAACCACATCAGCCCGATGATGCTCGCGAACAATACCAGCATGATCAGACACACATAGGCCGCCCGGTGCCCCGCCACCCGCAGCGCGGGCCGGAGAAAGGCCTCCATCGACGCACCGAACCGGCGGGCCTCGTGCCCCTCATTGGCGAACGTCTTCACCGTGCGGATCGCCGTCAGCACCTCCTCCACGATCGTCGAGCTGTGCGACAGCCGCTCCTGCACCTCGGCCGACTCCCGGCGGATCCGCGATCCCGACCACACCGAGACCAGCACGATCGGCGGCACCGTCAGCAGCACCAGCCCCCCGAGCTTCACGGACAGCAGAAAGAGCAGCCCGACCCCGCCGAGCAGCATCATCGCGTTCTTCACAAAAGTGCGCAGGTCGTTCGTCCACGTCTCCTGCAGCAGCGCCACATCCGCCAGCAGCCGGCTGCTCAGCTCGCCGACCCGCGTCGATTCGAAAAAGGCCATCGGCAGTTGGATCAGGTGGGTGAACAAATCCGACCGCAGCCGCGCCGCCGCCCGCTCGCCCAGCACGATGAAGCCCCGCATGTCGATGAACACACAGACCAGCGTGACCACCATCGTCAGCAGCAAAAAGACACCCATCTCATCGATCCCGATCGGCTCCCGGCCCCGGTCCGCCGAGATCCCGAAGCCCAGCGCGTCCAGCGTGCTGTCCACCAGCCGGCCCGCCGCCACCACGAAGACCAGATGCCCCACGATACCCGCCAGCAGGAAAGCCATCGCCAGCCAGAAAGCCCCGCGATGCCCCGCGATCAGGCGGTAGTAGAGCCGCCACACCCGCATCGGAGCCCCCGCACGGGGCGTTCCCGGCGCGGCGGCGGCATCAGTCTGGACATCGGGCATCAGGTCGGAGAAAAAGGACAGGCAAGTGGGCAGCGCCCCCGCACCACCGCCGGCCGGCGGCAAGGCCGGGGAAATTCCACTGACCCCCAGCCCTTTGCAAGGATTCCCTCCCCGCCGTGTGTTACAGTCGCCCGCCATGACCCGCGCCCTCGCCGCCTGCCTCGTCGCTCTCCTGCCCGGCCTGACCACCGCCGCCGACGCCGCGCTCGACGCCCCCGCCCGCGAGGCCATCGGCCGCTGGCTCGCCTTCCAGCAGGGCCTCCGCACCGTGCAGGCCGACTTCGTCCAGGTCCGCGAGCTGCGCACCCTGAAAAGCGGCCTCCGATCCGAGGGCACCGTCTGGATCGACCGCTCCGGCGGCCAATTCCGCTGGCAGAGCGGCCCCGCCGACAGCCCCAAAGCCGTCGCCATCAAGACCGGCGACACCCTGACCCTGCTCCAGCCCGCCCGCCGCCGTGGCGAACGCCTCTCCCTCGCCGAGGCCGCCCGCTCCGGCGGGCGCGGCGCCGAAGCCGCCTTCGACCTCGCCACCGGCGACCTGCCCGGCACCCTCGATGGCCTCACCAAACAGTTTGCCATCGTCGAGGCCCGCCGCGACGGCGGCGCCTGGCGCCTGCGGCTCACCCCGGCCGACCACCGCCTGCGCGAGGCCCTCGGCGAGGTCGTCTTCCTCATCGATGCCGCCCGCCACCACCTCCGCGGCTTCGAGATGACCTTCCGCGACGGCTCCACCGTGCGCACCACCTTCACCCGCCAGCAATTCAACGGCCCGCTCGATCCCGCCCTCTTCACTCCCGATCTGACCGGGTACGATCTCCGATGAGACCCTGTTGCATCGGAGTACCGACCCTGTTCCTGCGGAATCCATCATGACCGAGCCAGGCAGGCGCGGAGCCGTCGAACACCGAGACGCAACGCGGCCGAGCGCCGCGGAGGGGTGATGGGGAAATCGCGGCCCAGCCAAGCCCGACCCGCAGAAAACCGCCGCGCCGCCGCGCTGACCTTCCCCGTTCCCGCTTCGCTCCCAGCCCATCGGAATTGCCCCGTTGCCACCCCGCCCCCATGCGGCACATTTCGCCCGTCGGGCTGACCCGTGCGCCGGCTGCCGTTTTCGCCTCATCCTCTCCACCGCCCTTCATTGTCCCTCCCCGCCCGTCCCATGCCCGACCCGCTGCACCGCGCCCTCATTGACCTGCCCCACGGGCCGGAATTCCGGTTCATCGACCGGCTCACCGCCCTCGACGGCGGGCGGTCGGGCGCGGCGACCTACTACATCCGCGGCGACGAATCCTTTCTCGCCGGTCATTTTCCCGAGCAGCCCATGCTGCCCGGCGTGATCCTGATCGAAGCCGTCGCCCAGCTCGCCGGCATCGTGGCCCAGAGCGATCCCGACCGCGCGCCACTGCGCGACCTGCGCCTCACCGCCGTGCGGCAGGCCAAGATCCTCGGCGCCGCCATCCCCGGCCAGACCCTCGCCATCGAGGCCACTGTCACCGGCCGGCTCGGTCCCTTGGTCCAGGCCGACGGCCGCATCGTCCTCGCCGACGGCCCCGGCTCCGTCCTGCTCACCACCGCCATCGTGCTGAGCGGCGGGGAGTGAGAGTTGGGGAGGGTGGGGCAGATGAAACGAATGACGCGAATGTAGAAAAATTCCGCTCGGCGGCGGGATCTCCACCGCCGCCCCCTCGGCCGGAATTCGCGGCCATTCGCTCCATTCCTTTCATTCGTGTTTCCCCCAATCCGATTCGGGTCCGAACCTGAAAAACTCAATGAGCCGGGCCGCCCCACCGGACTTCCCTCGCGTCACACGGTCTTGCGATCCACCCGCACGCTCGCGCAACGCCCGCGCACGGGAATGCAATGGCGTCGAATAGGAATGCAATGGCATCGAGCAGGAATGCAATGGCGTCGAACAGGAATGCAATGGCGTCGAACAGGAATGCAATGGCATCGAACAGGAATGCAATCGCCTCGAAGAGGAATGCAATGGCATCGAACAGGAATGCAATGGCATCGAACAGGAATGCAAACGCCACGCACGGTCCTGCAAACGCCCCTCACGGTCCTGCAAACGCCCCGCACGGTCTTGCAAACGCCCCGCACGGTCTTGCAAACGCCACGCACGGTCTTGCAAAGGCCCCGCACGGTCTTGCAAACGCCCCGCACGGTCCTGCAAACGCCCCGCACGGTCTTGCAAACGCCCCGCACGGTCTTGCAAAGGCCGCGCACGGTCTTGCAAACGCCCCATCCGCGCGTGCCGAGAGGGCTGACGGCCGTGCCATCGGCACTTTCACAGGCGCCACCCCGGCGAAGGCCGCCAAAAAGCCCCGGAAGTCCCGTTTCTCGCCGACCGTTGCCGCTTCGATCGATCCTATACCCCGCGCGATGGCTTCCCCCGTCCGTGATACCGCGGGCCTGTTGAAACCATCGCCGCCTCCAGCGAGTCGAACCGGCGCACCCGCCCGAGTTGATTCCGTTCGCGGTCGCCAATCCAGCACCAGAGAAGTCGCCGCCTTCGCGACCCCTTCTCGAACCCGTGCCAAGTTGCCGATTCCTTTGAAAGATACGGGCCCAATTCCCTGATCCACGCTCTCGCGAGCGCGGCTACCAATAAAATTCAGCCACCCCTCGATCTCATCCCGTAGCCGCCGTCGCCAGACGGTGGTCCGATGCCCTGATCCACGCTCTCGCGAGCGCGGTTACGGATAAGTTGATTTGCTCTATCGTCCCGATCCGCTCGCTGGTTCCCTTCCTGCCATCGAGTGGGACTCTGCATCGAAGTCCCCGGTTCGTTCACCGCATACCCCGGATTTCTCATACCCCTTTGTCGTGAGACGCCGCGAGGATCCATCCCCGTAGGGCGCGGCCGGGATCTTCTGCCGGGCTGTATGAGAACAAGCTGTCCAAGGGAAATCCGGCCGGAATCATGTCGGGCCGCGCCGCAGCCAGTCGCAGCTAAAAAAGGGGAAGGGCAGAAACGGGTGCTATCCAGCCGCCAGAGGGATCCATTCCCGGGTGCCGGCCCGGCAGGGAAAATGGTCCAGAGGACTGATCACCCCCAGTCCGTTCACGCCAGTCGCGACATGCAGGTAGATCTCT
>JAEUHH010000033.1 GCA_016795505.1 Verrucomicrobiales bacterium
TGGTCACCTACAGCGACGGGCTGCAACTCCTGCTGGAGGATGAGGGCGCTGCCCGCGTGGCCGCGGAGTTCATCGTCGCCTACCGCACAGCGCTCCGGAAAGGAGGCCGGCGATGATCGGCCTGGGACACACCACCTTGAGGATCTTCCTTGCTCTGGAGCCCAGCGACATGCGCAAAGGGTTCAGCGGCCTGAGTGCCCTGGCGACCGAGCATCTCGGAGAATCGCTGGCCCGCGACGCCCTGTTCGTCTTCATCAACCAACGGAGGACCCGCATCAAACTGCTCTATTTCGACGGAACGGGTCTCTGGCTCGCGACGAAAAGGCTGGAGGCTGGCCGGTTCAACTGGCCCGCTCGGAGCGAATCTGGGCAGAAGAAACTGCGCCTCGCGCCCGAGGCGCTGCAGTTGCTCATCGACGGAGTGGACCTGCGGGGCGGGCAGTTCCGGCCGTGGTACGAACGGCCGTCGTGAGGCAAGGGACGCGATCTTTCGCTACCCATCCGGCGGGACTGGATTAGGGTCTCGGGAATGCCGGAAACTCCGTCCGATCTCACCGTGGTCCTTCAGCGCCTGGAGCGCATCGAGGCGGAATTGGCGGCAGCCAAAGCCGAACTGGCCCGCAAGGACCAGATCATCGCCGCCCTGCAGCAGCGGCTCTTTGGTTCGAAATCCGAGCGGCTCGATCCGGGCCAGCTCGACCTGATGTTCGAGGAGGCGCTCCTGGGAAAACCCGAGCCTCTTCCGGACCAGCCCGCGGGTTCGGAGGAGGCGCCAGTGGACGCCCGGGCCAAAAGAAACCGCCGCACCAAGGCTGAGCTTTACCCGCGCAACCTGCGCGTTCAGATCGTCGCCGAACTGGTGCCCGAGGAGGTTCAGGCCGAACCGGATGCTTATCGGGAGATCGAGCCGGAGCACCACGACGAGTTGGAGGTCAAACGCGGGGAGCTTTACTGGCGGCGCACAGTGCGGCGCAAGTTCGTCAGTGTGGCGGACCGGTCGCAGCCTCCGATGATAGAGCCCGCGCCCCTGCCCACCGTTCCCGGCACGTTGATCGGCGCCTGTCTGGCGGCCCAAATCGTGGCGGACAAGTATGTGGACTTCTTGCCCCACTACCGGCAGTCGGCCCGCTTCCGGCGGCTGTACGGGGCGGAGTTGAGCCGCCAGACCATCAACCGATGGACCCACGCGGTGGCCGCGCACCTGGAGCCCATCGGAGAGGCGATCAAGGCCGAACTGACCGAGGCGGGCGTGCTGCAGATTGATGAAACACCGATTGATTACCTCTGTCCCGGTCACGGACGGACCAAGACCGGCTACTACTGGGTCTATCTGGATCCGCAGCGCGGGACAGTTTACTACGACTGGCAGTTGAGCCGGGGGCACGAGTGTCTGGGCGAGATCCTGGGGATCGACAAGGGGAGCGGCACGGCGCGCTTCAGCGGCACCATCCAGTGCGATGGCTACGCGGCCTACACCACCTTTGTCAGCCGCTACGGGCCGATCAAGCTGACGGCCTGTCTGGCCCACATCCGGCGGAAGTTCCTGGAAGCTTGGAAAGAGGCGCCCGAGACGGTGCTGCCCATCCTGCTGGCCATCCAACGACTCTATGAAATCGAGGCCCAGTTGCGGCAGAGCCAGGCGCCACCCGAATGGCGACGATCGTTCCGACTGGCCCACAGCCGACCGATCGTCGGAGAGCTCAAGGCCGCGATCATCGAGAAGAGAAGCAGTCACCTGCCCCGAAGTCTGATGGGGGAGGCGCTCGACTATGCCCTGGCGCAGTGGGAGAGGTTCGAGGCTTATCTGTGGGACGGCCGGTTGGAGATCGACAACAATTTGGTCGAAAACGCGATCCGCCCCACGAAACTGGGCTTGAAGAACCACCTGTTCATCGGGGGGGCGGAAGCCGGGGCCGCCAGTGCCTTGCTCTATACCCTGGTGGCCAACTGCAAGGCCGTGGGCATCGACCCCGAATGGTACTTGGCCGAAGCGATCCGGCGCTTGCGGCCCGGAACCACCCGAGAGGAAATCGCCGGGCTGACGCCGGCCAGGCTGGCACCCGTCCTGAGGGCTGAGCGGTTGGCGGGTGAGTCGGCGGTCGATCAAGCGGCCGCCGCTTGACCGGCTGGTGCGTCGCTTGCGCCCACGTCACCGGACGGCGGAGCCGGGGATGGATTTACGACGGTTACGGATGAGTGGTGAGGGCGATTTGCGATAGGCGATTTGCGATCTGGGATAGGCGATGGGCAGGGCTCTGGGAGCGCTGGCATCCTGCCGGCGGAGACGGGCGGGTCCGGTGCTCCAGACGCCGGCAGGGATGCCGGCGCTCCCAGGGGCGTGGAACTTGGGTCTGCCACACCGTTTACTTTTTACTTTTACCTTCTCCTACCCACGTCTCTCGCGTAGCGGGGGGAAGACAAAATCATGTGGGGTGGAATCATCGGGGCGGGCGAATGACGGAACCGGGTCGGATCGCTGACGCCACCGGGTCGGATCGGAATCCCGGCCCCCGCCGCCGCCAGTCGGGCCTGGGAGCGCCGGCATCTCTGCCGGCGAGGCATCTGGACCCGCGGCACGATGACGCCGGCAGGGATGCCGGCGCTCCCAGGGGCGTGGAACTTGGAACTTGGAACTCCCCCCTTCACGGCTGCCCGCGCCACACTTCGCGGGCGCGGTTGGTGAACTCGAGGGTGATGACCAGATCGCCAAACTGGTTGATCGCCTGGCCGTGACCCCGGCAACCGGCTCCGGTGCGGTCGGTGGACACGGGCATCAGGATGGTCTTGATCGCGCTGGTCTCCCCGCCCCGCTGCTGGTAGCCCTGCCCTTTGCGCAGGGCCATGCCGGGAAATTTGCGGCCTTTCAGGGTGGCTTCGTCGCCCGCCTCGGCATGACCGACGAACAGGGCCTGATTCCGCGACGGCGCTCCGGTCAGACCGGCGAGGATGTAGTACCGGCCCGTCACGCTGTCCACATCGACGCGCTGGATCACCGCCACCTGCGCGGCGTCGTCCGCTCCCACCGTGTCGCCCTCGCGCAGCAGGATCAGCGGGGCATTGTCCACTCGGCGGTGGAGGACGGCGAGGTCGTTGCGCGCATTGACCCCCGGTCCGCGAAGAGTGACGAGGGCGATGAGGGCGTCGCTGCCCGAGTGCCCCCAGTAGCCGAGGAAACGGCCGATGGTGACGCCGGGCAGATTGGTCGCGTCGACCGCATCGCCCTCCACGAAATACGGCTTGTTGCTGCCTTCGCGGAAAAGGCCCTCGTCCGTGGCGGAGGTGACATTTCCGCCCGTCAGCAAGGCGCGAAAGGAGGCGAAGGCGTCTGTTTGCACCTCACCCAGAAAGGCCCGGTAGGTGGGCGCACTCCCCATGTTTGCCGTGCCACCCACCAGGGCGACGGGATTGTGACCGTCACCGTCATCGGTGGCGTAGAAGACCCCGTGGCTGACGGTGACCTTCGAGGCAACGAAATAATAAGCAGGGAAGGTGAAGTAGCCGTCCTCCGGCGTGACGCAGACGCGACCGAAGAACTGGCCGTAGCGGTCGGCCACGTTACCGGTGGGTGAGACCTCGCCCTCGCGGTGAAAGATGCCGTTGTCGGCCTGCCTCAGGGTCACACCATTGTGGTCGCGGATGGAGACGCCGCTGTCATTGGCCAGGGTGACGCCGGTGACGGCACTGCGGGCGAGGGTGTAGGCAAAGGCGATATGGCCCTCGCCGGCCTTGGAGACGACCTCGGGGAAGGACGTGAAGGTGGGACTGCCGGCCAGCTCGGCAAAGGCATCGCCATGACGCAGCACCTTGAAGGGGCCGGATAGGCCATCGTGCCGGAGCCAGGCGAGGTTGTTAGTCTTGCCGACGCCGGCGCCGCGCAGGTAGGTCTGGAGGTAGAGGTAGTCATCATCTTCCGGGATGACTTCGCCAAAGGCGGCGGGGGTGAGTCCGGGCAGCCCGGCGCCGGTGAGATCGGTCGTGGTCTGGACCGAGGAGTTGAACTGGCCGGAGTAGGTATTCCAGACACCCCGGCCCCGCTGGCTGAGCAGAGAGGAGAGACCGACGTGACCGGCCGATCCCAGGTAGGCGGAGAAAAAGCCGGCGAAATTCGCCTCGACCGCCCCGGGGGCGAAGTCACCCACCTTGGCGATGGGGCTGAGCGGCAGCGGGATGGACACGGGCCGGAACAGGTAGGCGGCACCGGCGAGGGCCGCCAAATCCGGGTCGGACGTCGCCCCAACCAGCACCCGGTTGCCGGCGACGGAGACGGCAAAGCCAAAGCCGTTCGAATTCGAGTCGGGCGCGGTGAGGTGGAGGAACTGGGATCCCGAGGCCCCATCGAAGACATAGGCAGCACTGTTGCTTGGAGCGCCAATGACGGCGAGGGAGCCATTGAGGCCGACGGAAAAGCCGAAAAGGTCATTCGGCGAGGCGTCGGAGGCGGTGAAGGCATGAATCTGCCCCCCGGTCGCGGCCTCGAAAAGGTAGGCACCGCCGCGAAATCCGGTTTTACCGTACGCTCCGACCAGCGCGCGGTGGCCGCTCAACGCGACAGAGCCGCCGAAAAAATCGCCATGGACGCCGTCGGAGGCGCTGAGGGTGGCCAACAGGGGGAAAGTGGGTGCAGTGTGGAAAGCGGTGCTGACATCATGCAGAAATGCCGCTCCCTCGATGCCGTCGACATTCGCCGGATCGGGATCGGCTCCCGAAGCCCCCACCAGGGCAAAGCGCCCGTCGAGCGCGACGCTAACGCCGAATACCGGGTTGGGCGCGGCATTGGCGGTGACGAGTTTTCCCAAAGGCGCCCCGCCGGTGCGGGCATGGAACAGGTAGGCGGCTCCTCGGCTGCTGTTGTGAGACGGAGCCCCGACGAGGGCGAGATTCCCCCGGATGGCAACTGAAGTGCCAAACTTATCGAAAGCCGCCCCATCGGGAGGCGACAGTTTGGCGAGTTGCCGACCGGTGGCCAGGTCGAAGACATAGGCCGCGCCCGGGCCAACCTGATCAGGGGCACCGACGAGGGCGAGGGGGCCATTGATGGCCACCGAGATGCCGAAATTGGCGAATGCCGAGGGATCGGAGGGGACGAGCGAGCGGACGTAGCGCCCGGTGGTGGCCAGATAGACATGCACCGCCCCGGCTTCGTCGCCTCGATCTTCGTTAAAGGGCTCCCCGACCACCATCCAGGTATCGGAAACGGCGGTGGCCGATCCGAACCTGTCGAAACTCTTCGAAGTGGTGCCCCGTCCGTGCAGTTTCAGCACGCCGGGAGGCAGGGACTGGCCGGACGCTGGCGGGCTGGCCAAGGCGGCCAGGGTCAGGACCAGCAGGGGCGCGGCCAGAGAGCGAAAGCGACGGGCCGGCAGGGAGGACGATTGGCGGGGAGCAAGCTTCATGACGGTTCGACAGGAGGCGCGGGAAACCCGGACGAGGCCAATCAGTCGGCGGCTCCGGGGCGCGACTCAGGGCGCTAGGATGACCCGGATGGGGGAAATTGTCACCTTTTTTGGTAGGGAACCTTTTTTGGGTTCCAAGTTCAAAGTTCAAAGTTCAAAGTTCCAAGTTCCAAGTTCCGAGTTTGAAGTTTGAAGTTTGAAGTTTGAAGTTAGCGCCTGCCACACCGTTTACTTTTTACTTTTTACTTTTTACCTTCTCCTACCCACCTTTCTCGCGCGGCGGGGGGAAGACAAAATCATGTGGGGTGCAATCATCGGGGCGGGCGGACGAGGGAACCGGGTCGGATCGCTGATGCAACCGGGTCGGATCGGAATCCCGGACCCCGCCGCCGCCGGTCGGGCCTGGGAGCGCCGGCATCTCTGCCGGCGAGGCATCTGGAACCGCGGCACGATGACGCCGGCAGGGATGCCGGCGCTCCCAGAGGAGGCGTTCGTGCCGCTCAAACGCCCTGCATCAGCCGCGCTCGCCCTGAAAAGGGAACTCTGAAAACTACCCCCCACTTTTCACTTTCCACTTTTCACTTCCCACTCTCCTCTGCCCCGGACATCCCGCCAAAAAAAAGACGCCCGGTCTCCCGGACGTCTTTTTTCGGAGATACACCGATCGCCCGGCGGGCGGGCGTCGGGTGGGAGTGGGTGGGTCTCAGTGCTTGCAGGCGGCACCGTGACCACCGCACTTGCCACAGCAATCGGCGGACTTGCTCTCGCAATGCGCGGGCTTGCCACCGCACTTGCCACAGCAGCTGGAGCCGGCGCCTTGGGTGGTGACGCAGGAGGTGAGCGACACCATGGCCAGGGTGGCGACGGCGGCGAGGGCGAGGTTCTTGATCAGGTTCATGGTTCTCTGGTTTCTAGGTTCTAGTTTTGGTTGGTACTTGACGATCCGGCCTCCGTCCCGCTCCGGCCCGGGTGGTCCGATCCCGCGGGGAGCGGGATGGGTGACCGGGCGGATGGGGCGAGGGCCGGAAAAGGGTCGGTTCAAAGGCTGTGGCGGATCATAGCAGCAGGGTTCCGAAAAAGAATACGGCGCATGTGAGGATGTCGTGCCGGGGGGAGAGACGCGGGGCGATGGGGGACCTTTCACCGGGGGGCGAGGGATGCGGGGGAAATCTCGGGGCCGAGGGCGATCATCTGAAGCCAGCGGTTGGGGTGGTTTTCCTCGCCGGGCTGGGTGAAACGGTCGGCGACGATGTGGGGGGTGAAGCCCACCTCGGCGGCGATGGCGGGATAGGCGTGGGAGAAGGCAATCTCCAGGCCATAGGGGTAGGAATCGCGGTCGGCGGTGAGGTCATGATCGACGGCGAGGCTCTCGGTGATGGCGACGACGGCGGGCGACCCGCGGTCGAGGAGATCGGTCAGAAGAGTGCTGATCTGGCTACGACGCAGGTACTCGAGCACGCCGCCATTGGCGAAGAGGATGGTGGGCGCCTCGGGCTGTCGCCGGAGCCAGCCGAGGGCATCCTCGCAGTGGAAATGAAAGGCGGGTTGGTGGGCGTGTCGCTCGCGGCAGGCGGCGATCTGCCGGGCATTCAGGTCGATGCCGTGGAACTCGGCCACCCACGGGAGCCGCCCGGCGAGATAGGCCAGCACCCGGCCGTCGCCGGACCCGATCTCGACGAGCCGGGGCGGCCGGCGGGCGAACTCGGGGGCGAGACGGTCGAGGGCATCGACGAGACCGAGGTGATGGCGGAGGAAGAGGTCCTCGAAGCGGTGGGAGAAGCGGTCGAAGAAGCCGGCCGACTCGCCGGTGGCCCAGAAGTGGTGGAGGTAGCGCTGGAGGGTGGCGTGGTCGCGGGTGCGGATGGCATCGAAGAGATGGGCATTGCGGATGAGGCGCCCGCGCCAGTCCCAGGCGGGATCAAAGGGGGCGGCGTGAACCGACTGGGACAGCCGGGGAAACAGGCCGCGCAACAGGGAACCGGCCTGGGCTTTGGCCCGGCGCAGCGGGGGGAGATCGGCGGTGGTGCGATAGACTTTCATGGATGGAGACAGAGACAGAGGCTGGGTAGGCGACAGGGACCGGCCGACGGACGAGCCGGCCGGTCCCCGGGGGTGGTTTTACTTGAGCTTGGCCAGATAGCGGGCGGGGTCCTTGAGGAACTTGCCGACGCAGGGCTTGCAGCAGAATTTGACCTCCTGGTCGCCGTGGGCGCGGCTGATGGGGGTGCCCATGGAGCCGAGCTTGTTGCCGGTGACGAGGCAGGTCTTCAGTGGGTAGGGTTTGACGGCCGCGGCATGGGCAGCGGGTCCGGTGAGGGCGGCGAGGCCGAGGCCGGCGCCGACGAGCAGGGTGAGCAGTGTTTTCATGGGTGGTTATGGGTTGGGTTTGGGTTTCTGGTTGGGGTTTCTCTGTCAGAAGCGGAAGGAGAGCCCTCCGCCAAAGCCGTGATCGGAGTGATACTGGGAGATGAGGGAAAGCTGCTTGGTAAGCAGCCACTCGGCACCGGCGGTCCACTCCCACTCGCTGCCGGTGTCGTAGTGGACGCCACCGAAGAGACCGAGCCGGTCGGTGAGGGCGATCGACTTGCCCAGCCCGATGCGGAAGTCGCCGCGGCTGTCCACCTGGACGAAGCTGTCGACGAGGTAGGGCAGCCGGTAGTCGATGCCGGCAAAGGCGCGGTCGCGCTCGTCGTGGTGATTGGTGAGCCGCGCACCGAAGCCGGCGGAGAGATTGGGATCGATATAGCGGCTCCAGCCGAGGTCGATCTCGTAATGAACGTGGTGGGGATCCTCGTAGCCGATGTCCCACATGGCGTAGTAGTCATTCCGGCTGTCTCTGGCCATGGCCATGCCCATGGTCATGTGGGTCTGGGCGGACCCGTCGATCATGAAATGCAGGGGATCGTGGGCGTGGTCGCCGAGGTCGGGCACGTGGTCGGGCCCCTGCTCCTGATAGGAGAACACGCGCGCCATGCCGGCGTGCATGTGGTAGAGCAGGTGACAGTGGAAGAGCCAGTCGCCGGACTCGCTGGCCTCGAACTCGATGACGCGGGTGCCCATGGGAGGCACGTCGACGGTGTGTTTCAGCGGGGCGTCGGGACGCTCGCGCTCGTCGATGACGCGGAAGAAGTGGCCATGGAGATGCAGGGGGTGGTGCATCATGGTGTCATTGATGAGGGTGAGGCGCAGCACTTCGCCGCGGCGGATGGGGATGACGCCGTCCTCGGAGGCAGTCTGGTCATTGAAGGACCACAGGTAGCGCTCCATGTCGCCCGTGAGGCGCAGCTCGATCTCCCGGCGCGGCAGGTGGGAGGCAAAGGCGGTGTTTTCCACCGCTCTCAGCCGGGCATAGGGCGACAGGGGGCGCTCAGGCTCGGGGGCATCGGGCTCGGGATCGGATTCCTCCAGGGCGGCCATGAGGTGGTCGTCCATGCGGTAGGGGTCCGGGGCGGGCACCTCGGGCGCGGGATGCCGGGGGTCGCCGGAGCCCAGCCGGATGGTGGCGTGGCCGGAGCCATCCTGTGCCGTGGCCCGGATCTCCCAGGTGCCGGGTCCGGGCACGGTGACGAGCACATCGTAGGTCTCGGCCATGCCGATGAGCAGGCGCTGCACGGGGAGCGGTCGCACGGCGGGTCCATCAGCGGCGACGATGCGGAGGGGGCCGGTGGCGGACTGGAGGTAGAAATAGGTGGAGGCGCCGGCATTGATGAAGCGCAGGCGCACGGTCTCGCCGGGCTGGGCGGGCAGATCGATGGCAGGGCGGCCGTTGGCGAGGAAGGCATCGTAGGCGACATCGGAGATGTCCATGGCCGGCATGCGGGACCGCTCGCGCTCGAGGTAGTCGGCCAAGGCGCCGGCCCGGATGGCACCAGCAAGACTCTGGAAGGTGCCTTTCCGGAACGCGTACCAATCGCTGCCCCGGTGCAGGGTGCGCATCACTTCCTCCGGGCGCTCGCGGGTCCAGTCGGACAGCACGACGACGACATCGCGATCGGCGCGGATGGGCTCGCCGCCACGGGGCTCAACGACGATGGAGCCATAGACGCCCCGCTGCTCCTGGAGCCCGGTGTGGCTGTGATACCAGTAGGTGCCGGCATGGGTGAGGGGAAAGGTGAAGGTGTGGGTGGCCCCGGGCGCGATGGGCGGGGTGGTGAGGTGCGGCACACCGTCCTGGGCATTGGGCAGGAGGATGCCATGCCAGTGGACGGAGGTCTCCTCGCGGGCGAGGCGATTGGTCACCTGGATGCGGGCGGTATCGCCCACCCGGAAGCGCAGGGTGGGTCCGGGCAGACTGCCGTTCACGGTGAGGGCGGTGACGGGCCGGATGGCAGGGTCGGGCGACCACGGCGCCTCGTCGATGACGAGCGCGTAGTCGACCTCAGCCGCCTGAGCGGCGAAGGGGCAAAGGAAAAGAAGGGTGATAAGGGTGGTTTTCATGGGATCTGAGGCAAACGAGTCGGGATACGGAGCCCGGCCAGCCCGGGAGGGACCGACACGCAGGCAGGGATCACGGCATTCCCCGACGGGGGAAGCCATGCCGACAAGCAGGGCGGCACGCGCGGCCGCCGCTTTGGCTCAGATCAGCCGGGATTGGTACAGAGCGAGTCGCCACCCCGGAGGTCGGCGGTCATCGATGACGCTGACCACGGCAGGCAGGCGATCAATCGGCCGCTCGGTGGTCACACGATCGAAAACGGAGGTCTCCACCATCAGGCTTTCGCCCATCAGGGGCAGGAGCACGGTGGGCTGGCCGCCATCAGCGAGACGCGGCTGTTTGCCATGGCAATCCTGGCATGGCTCCCCGGGCGCTTTGTCCTGACCATCCGCGCATTCGTCGGAGTGGGCGCAGCAGGAGGGCGCATCGCCGGCTGCCGCTGCCACCAACTGCCGCACTTGGCAACAGCACAGCGGGGCGACCAACAAGATCGCAAGCCATGCCGCCAGAATCCGGCGGGCGGTTCCCAATGAACGCACGGATTTCATAGTCTCCTCTTTATCCATCGCACAGTCCCGCGGCGTTGCAAATGGCGCAACAATCTGCGCTCGATGAATGCCAAGACCTGCGCCTTGGATGCACCTTGACCACTGGGGCGGAAACCGGCACAGTGATCTGAACGAAAACCTCATCCCATTCACCACTCCTCCCTGTACCGACCATGAAATCCCTCCCCTTCCTTGCCGCCACCGCCGCCCTGCTGACCCTCGCCACCACCGCCCCGGCGGAGGAAGCCGAGATCATCTACAGCGCCTCGTCGAAGAAGGACGCCCATGCCTCCGCCGCCTCGGCCGTGAGCGTGATCGAACGCCGCGACTATGCCGCCCCGGTGCGGGCCCAGCACGATGCCCATGTCTATCGCAGCGAGGGCCTGGCCTCGGCCCGGCACGACGAGATCTCCAGCTACGCGATCTGCTTCTACATCACCCTGGAGAAGCCCGGCACCGTCTATCTGGGCCACAGCCTCGCCCGCTGAACTGTGCTGGACAGATCGGCGGAATGGCCGGATGATCCGCCCCGATGACCGGTCCCTGGATCACCGCCACCGCCCTGCTGTCCGCCGTGGAGGCCTCTACCTCCGCGACGCCCGCCGCCGCGTGGTGGACGGTCCTGCTGGCTTATGTGATCGGGGCGACGCCCTGCGGCTTCCTCGCCGGAAAACTGCGCGGCATTGACATCCGCCAGCACGGCAGCGGCAACATCGGCGCGACCAATGTGCTGCGCACCCTGGGCAAGCCGATCGGCATCACCGTGCTGGTCTGCGACGTGCTGAAAGGCCTGCTACCCGTACTACTGGCCCGCTCCGTCGCCGGTCCCGGCGGGTCGGTCATCGCCATCGCCGCGGCCATCGCCGCCATCCTCGGGCACAACTACACCTTCTGGCTGGGCTTCAAGGGCGGCAAGGGCATCGCCACCTCGGCGGGCGCCATCGCCCCGCTCATTCCCCTGCCCTTCGCCATTGCGCTGGGGCTCTGGATCGCCGGCTTCGCCCTGTCGCGCTACGTCTCGGTCGCCTCCATCCTCGCCGCCATCTCCCTGCCGGTCAGCGCCTCGGTCCAGATGCTCCGGGCAGGCGCGTGGGATGTCCCGCTGCTCGTTTTCACCCTCTTTCTCGCCACCATGGCCACCTGGCGCCACCGCACCAACATCCAGCGGCTCTGTCGGGGTGAGGAAAACCGCTTCGAACCGGGGAAAAAGAAACAGCCCTCCCCCACCCCATCCGAAAACCCGCCAGCCGCCTGATGCCCATGATCGAACAAGCCGCCGTACTCGGAGCCGGGAGTTGGGGCACCGCCCTGTCCATCGCCTTGGGCGAGCGCGGGCTCGATGTCGTCCTTTACGGCAACGAGCCGCAGGTGGTCGACGAGATCAACACCCGCCACACCAACGAGACCTACCTGCCCGGCATCACCCTGCCGCCCACGGTATCCGCCACGCTCGACCTGGCCGATGTGGTCAGCCGCCCACTCATCCTGCTCGTGGTCCCGTCCAAGGTCGCCCGTCTCGTCCTGACGCAGCTCCGCGACGCCGGCCTGCCCGCCGACACCATCCTGCTCACCTGTACGAAGGGCCTCGACCCCGAGACCGGCCAGTTGATGCACGATCTGATCTCCGAACTCCTGCCCGCCAATCCCGTCGCCGTGCTTTCCGGCCCCACCCACGCCGAGGAAGTCGCCGCCCGCCTCGCCACCGCCGCCGTCATCGGCTGCCGCGACGAGCCGACCGCCGCCCGCATCCAGGAAGTCTTCACCCTGCCGTGGTTCCGCACCTACACCAGTGACGACCTGATCGGCATCGAGATCGGCGGCGTGGTGAAAAACGTCTTCGCCATCGCCGCCGGCATCGTCGATGGCCTCGGCCTCGGCGACAATGCCAAAGCCGGCATGGTCACCCGCGGTCTCGCGGAAATGACCCGGCTCGGTGAGGCCCTCGGCGCCAAACCCGAGACCCTGCGCGGTCTCAGTGGCGTCGGCGACCTCATCGTCACCTGCTACAGTGCCCACAGCCGCAACAACCGCGTCGGGCGCCTGCTCGGACAAGGCAAAACCCTCGAGGAAGCCGTCGCCGCGCTGAACCAGGTCGCCGAAGGCGTGCCCAACGCGAAAAGCGTCCATCACTTGGCCCGGAAACTGAACGTCCGCACCCCGCTGATCGATCAGGTCCACGCCGTGCTTTACGAAAACAAGCCCACCCGGCGCGCGCTCCAGGAGCTGCTGAACCGCGATCCCCGCGCTGAGAACGACGACTGACCCGCGATGCACCCGCCCAGCCTCCGCACCCCGCTGGCGCTCGCCGCCGCCGCCGTCCTGCTGCTCCCGGCGCCCCTGCCGGCGGCCGACTGGACCCTCACCGACGGCACCGTCGTCCCCGGCGAGTTGCATCGCTTCGACTTCACGGAAAAGCGCGCCATTTTCGAAAAGCCCGACGGCGGCTCCCGCGCCGTTCCCACCGAGGAGCTGTCCCCGGCATCGCGCTGGCGGCTCTTGCTCTCGCCGGCCTACAACCGCGGGTTCCCCGAGGAGCAGTGGACCCCGGAACAGGGCCGCTACTACGCCTGCCTCCTCGCGGTGCCCATCGCCTGCCTGCTGCTGAGCTTTTACATCTGCGCCATCGTCCTGTTCAAACAGGGGAATCCCCTCAAAGCCATCGCCGGCTGGTTCGGTTCGGCCCTGCTGGGCGGCTTCCTGATGAGTTTTTACCTCTACCTCTCCCATCGCAACGCCACCTCCGCGACCGCCATCCTCGTCGGCGGCGCGGTCGTCTGCGCCGTCCTGCTGTCGGTCTATATCAGCGTGGTCTATCACTCCACCACCTTCGAAGGCTTCAAACTCCTCGCCCTCCACGTCTTTGGCGCCCTGTTGCTGCTCTTTCTGGTCGTGCTCACCGGTCAGCGCCTCATGCAGGCCTTCGACTTCGAACAGGTCATCAAGGAGAGAATCATGATCCCCGTCGGGCTCTTGCCGAAAGAATAATCTTTCCTTATTATAATTTTCATAATATGCTGTCGGGCACGTCCCACCCTGGACAGCACCATGACCTCCCCTGCAACACCATCCCATCCGGTCGTTCAGCGATTCCTCGCCGCCGGAGCCCTGGCACTCGGCCTTTGGTCGGTCCCCGGGCTGCTCATTGCCGCCCCACCGGCGTCAAAGTCGTTTTCCGCGGTCGCCACCGCGGCGGAGCCACGCATTCACACCCTGCGGCTCGCCAATGGCGACCTCATCGATGCCACCATCACCGGCTATAGCCTGCAAAGCCGGGTGCTGACGCTGCAACTGATCAACGGGAACACCACCCACGTGTCGCCGCGCGATCTCACCGCCATGAGCAAGCTGGTCTGGCTCACCTCGCCCGCCTTCAAAGAAACCCTCGCCCAGTACCGGCCGTCGAATCAGGCCATCGCCATTGCGATCGAGCGACTCGTCCCACCCATGCTCGCCGTCATCCTCGCCGGCTTCCTCTGCTTCTGGGGCGGAGTCGCCCTCGTCGGCGCGCCGAAACGCATCGGCCGGGCCTCCCTGTCCTACGTGAAGTCGCTGTTCCACGCCGTCGTGCTGTTCATCGCCCTCGTGTTCGCCCTCTACGGCGTCGAGCGCGCCCTGGGCGATTCACCCGTCGCGCCCCTGATCCATGGCGTCCTGTTCGCCGTTGCCATCATCGCCACCGTCCTGATCCTGAGCAATCAGATCGGCGGCGACTACGATCTCTCCACCTGGATGGGATTCAGCATCGTCGTCACCAGCACCGGCATCGGCGCCCTGTCGGCCGTCACCCTGCTCTACCTGCTGCCCCGCTTCATGGAGCGTCCCGGCATCGACGACTGGTTCACCGACCGGCTTTTGGTGCCCCTGGGGCTTGCCTAGCCAGTTCCACCTGGCCGCGGATCGCCAGAAAGAGCCCCACCACCACCGCCGCGCCCCCGATCGTCTGCCAGGCCACCAGCCGCTGGCCCAGCAGCACCACCCCCAGCCAGGCCGTCGCCACCGGCTGCACCAGCAGCACCACCGACGCCAGACTCGCCGGCACCCCGCCCAGACCATAGGAGATCAGCCCCTGGCCACAGGCGTGCGACAGCACCCCCAGCCCGATCATCGGCCACCAACCCCGCCAGCCATTCGCCGGCCAGAACGGGTCCTCATGCATCCAGGCCAGCGGAAACAGGCAGATCGCCGCCACCAGGCTCGCCCAGAACATCAGCACCGGAGCCGATCGCAGCGTCCGGTAGCGTTTCATCGTCAGTTGATACGACGCGTAAAACCCCGCCGTCAGCAGCGCCATCAGGTCCCCGAAGACCGGATCCCCGCCCGCCACCGGCTGCCGTTTCGCCGAGCTCAGCATCAGCAGCGCCACCCCGGCAAACGCCAGCACCGCGCCGCCGACAAAGCGCCGGCTCAGCCGCTCCCGCCACACCAGCCAGGCATAGAGCGTGACGAACAGGATCGCCACATTCGCCAGCAGCGTCGCATTCGCCACCGAGGTGTGCTCGAACGACCAATGCCACGCCCAGAAATCGCCCGCGAAGATGATGCCCGGCACCCACAGCCAGCCCCGCATCCGGTCGCCCTCGCTCGACAGCCCCCGCGGCCCCAGCAGCCGCTCGCCCTGCATTGTCAGCAGGATGCCCAGCGCCACCGCCCCCAGCGCCACCCGCCAGAAAGCCGAGTCCCACATCCCCACCCCCGAGATCGTCACCCCCTGCACCGCAAAGATCGGCGCGAAGGCGATGCACAGCGCCCCCACCACCAGACCGGCCAGATGACGGGGCGAAATGACGGGTGACGTGACAGGCAACGGAGTGGGTGCGCTCAAGGGCCGCCACTAAAGCCGCTCCCCGCCGCGGGCGGAAACGAAAAGTTGCGACATGACACGGAATCAAAGCCCACCGCAAAGGCCCGTCCCACCAGAGCCGCCCTCCGCCGATGGGCCCCTGTGCCGGCCCCCAGCGATTCGAGCTGAAGACCGAGCGACCAAGTGTCGTTGCCAGCCTCCCGCCACCATCCCCATCATGATTTCACCCCCCCATGATTTTGTCTCCCTCCCCGAGCCCGGCGCCAGAGATCTTTGGGAATTCACCACGGAGGCTCGGATGACGCGGAGGGTCTCCCACGCCGTTCAATCTCGCCCAAGGAGCGGTGGCGCCACCGCCGTAGCCCCACCCGATGCGCCCGCAGCTCGGTGTGAGACCTCTTCCTATGCAAAACAGGCCAAGCAGCGACCGGCATGGTGAAGCCGATCTGGCTCGGCGGCGGGGGCGCCGCCGCTCCTTGAGGCAAAGCCCGCGTGACTTTGTTTCTCTTTCTTCCCAGCCTCCCGCCCATCCCCTGTCATGATTCCTCCCCTCATGATTCTGTCTCCCTCCCCGATCCCGCCGCCGCCGCCCGGCTGAAGCCCGCGCCGTTCCGATCGAACCCTGTCTGATCTCCGATCCAACCCTGTCTGATCGGAATCTCCCCGCAACCGGCGGCCGGTGCCCCGGTTTAAGAAATCGGTCTCGACACCGCCCCGGAAATCTCTACGCTGCCCATCGTGAACATGCCCCGCTTTCTCCCCGCCGCCCTCGCGACGCTCCTCTGGATCGCCGCCAGCACCGCCAGCCAGGCCCAGGTGGCGATCTATCGCTTCGATTTCGAAAAGGAGGGGCCATCGATCAACTACGGCTTTTACGAGGAGGCCTGGGTGGTGGCCGACGCGGCGGGCGGCCCGGCTTCGTGGGTGCTGATGTTCCGCGAAGGCGCCCACCGCCGCTACATCGTGGTGGAGGACTTCGGCAGCCTCTTTTTCCCCAACAAAGGCCGGACGGTGGTCGGCGTGATCTCGGCCGCCGCGGCATCGGGCACGCCGCAGACGACGTTCCTGGCCATCGGCGAGGTGGAGCAATCGGTGAAAGCGGGCAATGTGACGGTGAAGGTGCCCACAGAGATGAAAGGCTACGCCCTGTCGGCCGACGACGAGAGCGAGGTGCCGTTCACCAGCAACGAGGGTGACGTGGGCTACGCCGGGATCAGCACGATGAAAGGCTCGCTGCAGGTGACGCGCACCGCCGATGCCAACAGCCGCAATCAATCGGTCGAGGACGCGCTGGCCGAGGTGGAGGCTTATGTGAAGCGGCGCGGCTACACCGAGTTCGTGGTCGCGGCGACAAATGACCAGCAACAGCAACAGGGTCAGCAGCAACAGCAACAGCAGCAGGCGAACCCCTGACCGACGGCGAGCGCGTCACTTGGTTTTGTCTTTGGCTCTCCCGGCGGTGCCCTGCTGGGCCGATTCGGCCTCGTAGGCTGCGGGAAAGGGCGCCGCGCCGGTCCCGCCGGCCTTGCGATGGGGAAAACGCGCGCCGGGATTGGTGAGGAGCGGCAGGGAATCGCCGCCGCTGGCTTCCAACAACTCGAACAGCCGGGCATCCAGCGCTTTCACCCGTTCGGCGTGGGCGGGGTCGTGGATGAGATTGGTGGTCTCGCCGGGATCGGCCTGGAGATCGTAGAGTTCGTCGAGATCCCAGATGCCGTAGTAGCGCACGTATTTATACTGCTTTGTCCGCAGGCCGTGCATGGTCGGGGTCTGGGGGTAGTTGTGCTCCCAGAGATACTCGTAGAGCAATTCCTCTCGCCAGGGCACGGACTCGCCCCGGACGAGGGGCACGAAGCTGCGGCCGTCGAGCCCGTCGGGCACCGGGACGCCGGCGGCCTCCAGCAGGCTCGGGGCGACGTCGATATTGGCCACCATCTCCTCGATCCGGCGGCCGGTGGAGGCGCCGGTGAGGCGCGGGGCGCGCAGCAGCATGGGTATGCGCATGGACTCCTCGTAGGCGCAGCGTTTGTCGATCAGCCCGTGCTCACCGAAGAGGAAGCCGTTGTCGCCGAGGTAGAGGATGACGGTGTCGTCCAGCTCGCCCCGCCCGGCGATGCGCTCCATGACGCGGCCGAGACTCTCGTCCACGGCCAGCAGGGTCTCGCAATAGCGGCGGTAAAAGGACGGAATGTCGAAACCCGGCGTGTTGTAGGCGAACTCGACGCCGTGGCGGCTGTTGCGCTGGTTTTTCACCCACATCGGCACGTCGCGGAAGCGCTCGGGCAACTCGAACCAGGAGCGGGGCTGCTCGAATGGCTTGTCCTCGTAGCGATAGGCGTGGCGGGCGGCGGGGAGGAAGTCGGAGTGGACCGCCTTGTGCGAGAGGAAGAGCATCCAGGGCCGGCCTTCGCGCTCCCGGCCGTCGAGCCAGTCGAGGGCGTAGTCGGTGAGTTCGTCAGTGATGTAGCCGGTCTGGGGTCGGCGCTCGCCATCGACATTGAACCCGTCGGCACTGGCGAGGGGCACGGGACGGCCGGGCACTTTCGACTGGGCGGGATCGGTGTAGTAAACGCCCTGCCCTTTGAAGCTCACCCAGCGGTCGAACCCCGGCTGGGGATCGTCCACGTCGCCGCCCATGTGCCATTTGCCGATGAAGGCGGTCTCGTAGCCGGCCCGCTGGAGCAACTGGGGGAAGAAAGTGAGCCCGCCGGGTATGGCGTGGTAGTTGTCCACCACGCCATGCCGGTGCATGTAGAGGCCGGTCAGGATGGATGCACGGCTCGGGGAACACAGCGAGGTGGTGACGAAGGCGTTGGAAAAATGCACGCCCTCGCGGGCGAGCCGGTCCATGTGGGGCGTCTCGAGCCAGGGATGGCCGAGGAAGCCCATCGCGTCGTGGCGATGGTCATCGGTGAGAATGACGAGGATATTGGGCCGCTCGGCCGCCGAAGCCCCGACGACAATCCAGGCGACCGCCAGCAGTGCCGCCGCGGAAAGGGCCGTCAGCCGCTTCATTGGGGCATTCCCTCGTTCCAGATGATATGGGTGCCGCTCTTGCCGGGCACGACCACTTCCTTCCACCCGTTCCCGTCGAGATCGGCCACGCGGATCTGGAGCCCGATGCCGGGTCCCTTGCCGCGCTCGCCCTGATTGATGATCTGCTTGGTCCAAGAGAGGGTTTCCTTGTTCCAGTCGTAGTACTGGACCGTGATGGGATCCTCCGCACCGGGATCGCTGCCGGAGTGGGCGTAGTAGCGTTTGCCGGTGATCAGCTCGGGCTGGCCGTCGTTGTCGACATCCTCCCACGCCAGCGAATGGGCCTGGCTGAACTTGTCGTCGATCAGGTAGGTGCGCCAGGTGGTGGTGCCGTCACTTTGCGGCTCCAACTGCCGCTCCCACCAGAGTCCGTAGTTGTGGCCATTGGCCCGGATGATGTCATTGCGGCCATCCCCGTCGAGATCGACCACCAGCATGGGGCAGGACGCGTGGGGGAAGGTGAAGTCGTCATGGAAAGCCCACTCGCCCGAGAAAGGCCCGGCTTTGGGACGCTCGAACCACCCCTGCATGAACACGATGTCCTCCAGGCCGTCGCCATTGATGTCGCCGAAGCCCATGCCGTGGCCGTTGCGGCCCTGGCCGATGACGAAGCGCTCCATGGCGGGCTTGCCGTCGGCTCCCTTGGTGAAACGCCAGGCCTCGGTGGGATTGTCGGCTTTCCACGAATTGACGATCATCTCCGGCGTGCCGTCTCCGTCGAGATCGCGCATGAAAGTGGCCTCGTTGTTTTTGCCGCCAGTATCGGCGAGCAGGTGGGCCTCCCAGCCGGTGGGGGCATCGTATTTGCCGGGGCCGGGATTGCGATACCAGAAGATGCCGGGCTGGGTGTAGGCCTGGGAGACCACGTCGAGGTAGCCGTCGCCGTCGACGTCGTGGAGATGGTCGGAATTGTTCTGGAGATAGTCTTTTCCGAAGGCTTCGAGGCGCCGCACCTTCTGCTGTTTGAAATCCGGCGCCTGGTACCAGTATTCGCCGGCCACCACGTCGGGCTTTCCATCCTTGTCGATGTCGCCCACGGCGATGCCTTCGTTGTTGTCCTTGTGCAGTTGCTGGACGCGCCACTTCAGTTTGGCGGCGGCGGCTTTTTTGCCGCCCTGCTGGGCGACGACGGCGCCGGCGGCGAGCGCGATGGATAGCGACAGAGCGAGGGGAAGCAGGGATTTCATGCCGCGACGATACCACGGTCTCACCGGCTGCAAACTGCCGCGTTGCCGCCGCCGGCACGGTTTCCAGAAATGCCTTGACCATCTGCCGACCGAAACGGACAGTCCCCCGCCGCTCACCGGGCGGCGCAGAGAACCTTCCTTACACAGTCTCATGAGCAAAGAAAAATCCGCCCCCGCCGCCGCTGCGAACCCGCCGGCCAACCAGAAGCTGCACCTCAAATACGAGTCCATGACGGCCGTGTTTGCCGACCATGTCGTGCTGAACAGCACAAACGGGGGCGTGATCCTCGACTTTGCCTCCTCGATCGTCAGCGATCCCGGCTCGGGCGACTCGACCATCCCGGTGCACACCCGCATCGCGATGACCCACCACGGCGCCGCGCAGTTGCTGCGCATGCTTTCCGGTCTGTTCACCCAGGCCGCGCCGAAAGAGGGAGAATCCTGACCGCCACGGTCCCTCCACGCCCCCGTGGGGTTTTTTGACGCCGGCCGCTCCGGAGCATGCGCGTGCTGATCGTCTGCAACGAATACCCGCCGGCCTCGCACGGCGGGATCGGTTCGGCGACCTTCGATCTCGCCTGCGAATTGCTGGCCTCGGGGATCGACTTCGAGCTGGTGGGCATCATACCGCCCGCCACCTTCGAGCGCTTTTCCCTGCCGGTGCTGGATGAGCAGTACGGCTATCCAGTCCACCGCCTGCGAACGCCGGTTGGCAGTCGCCTGCCCTTCCCCGTCCAGGTCTGGGCCGATCGCCGGCGCCTGCGCCGCTGGATCTGGCGGCGTCATCGGGAAAAGCCCTTCGATCTCGTTTTTACCGACGATTACAACGGCATGCTCCCCTGGGGACCACCGCCGGGCAGTGTGCTGGTGGTGCGGCTGAATGGCAGCAATCTCGTCTACGACTCCCTGATGCAGCGCGACGGCCAGCGGCGCATCTGGGATTGCGAGCGCCGCATGCTGAACCGGGCACGGCGCTGGATCGGTGTCTCGCGCTTTTTCCTCGACGAAACCCGCGCCCGCATCCCCGCTCCCGCCGGCACGGCGCTCTCCGTGCTGCCGAATCCGGTGGACACCGATCTGTTCTCCCCCGGCTCGGCCGACGACATCTCGGTGCCCGGCCGCATCGTCTATCACAACACCCTCCACCGACGGAAGGGGATCTACGACCTGTTCGCCGCGCTGCCACAGGTCTTCGCCACCGTCCCGGAAGCCCACCTGGAAATTTACGGGGGAAAGGCCGACCTCCCCAAGATCCAGGAGTCGTTGCTCGGCCTGCTCCCCGCCGGCGACCGCGGACGGGTCGTCTTTTTCGGACGGGTGGACCGATACTCCGTCTTGCCGGGAGCCCTCGAAAAGGCGAGGGTCGCCTGCTATCCCTCGCATCTGGAGACATTCGGGATCGCCCCCATCGAAGCCATGGCCATGCAGCGGGTCACCATCTATTCGGACTGCGGACCGGGTCGCGAGATCGTCACCCCCGGCGTCGACGGTCTGCTCTGCGAGCCGAAGAATCCCGCGTCCATCGCCCGCTGCCTCATTGGGGCCCTCACCCTGCCGGACGAAGCCCGCCTCGCCATGGGCCGCGCCGCCCGGCACACCGCGGTCAGCCGATTCGGCAAGACCGTCGTCTGCCGCGGCTATCTGGAACAATTTCGCGAAACACTCGACGCCTAGAGCCCCCATCCGTCTCCCCCACGCCCCTACCCTGCCCGAATGACCTCACTGCTCCGTCCCCTCCGCAAGCTCTACCGCAGCCTCCTCGACAGCCGCGAGGAACTGCGCCTCCACCGGCTCAGCCAACCCACGCCCGTCCTGGTCGACCGCGAGGAACTGCCCCTGCTACTCAACGTGCTGAACCTCCGTGGCGAGGGCGTCGAGATCGGCGTGCAGCGCGCCACCTTTTCCAGCCGCCTCCTCGATGGCTGGGCCGGAGCCCGGCTGCACTCGGTGGATCCCTGGCGCACCTTTGACGACCCCGCCTATGTCGATAAGGCCAACGCCGCGCAGGAGGTGCAGGACGCCATCTACGAGACCGCCCGGCAGCGCCTCGCCCGTTTCGGCGAACGGTCCGCCATCATCCGCGCCACCTCGGCCGAGGCCGCGCCGCGCTTCGCCGACCGGTCGCTCGACTTCGTCTATATCGACGCCCAGCATCACTACGAAGCCGTGTGCGAGGATATCGCCCTCTGGCATCCCAAACTCAAGCCGGGCGGCATCCTGGCGGGCCACGACTACCTCGACGGCGTGGTGGCGGGCGATCTGTTCGGCGTGAAGCGGGCGGTGGATGAGTTCGCCGCCGCCGCCGGCCTGCCGGTGTGGGTCACGTTGGAAAAGGAATACGCCACCTGGATCTGCCGGATCCCCTGACCGCCTTTGAGCCTCCGCCAAAAGCTGTTCACCACCTCCGGGCTGAACCTCCTCGACTACGCGGTGCGGTTCGGCACCGTGCTGATCATTTCGCCCTTTCTGATCAATCAGCTGGGCAAGGAAACCTACGGCTTCTGGGTGGTGATGGTCTCGGTGATCGGCTACCTCGATCTCCTCGACCTCGGCCTTTCACAGACGGCCCTGCGCTACCTCAGCCGGTCGCTCGAGCAAAAATCCGCCGATGGCTCGACTGGCAACTATTTCACCTACTTCGGCCGGCTTTACCTCCGCATCGGCTTCGGCTCCCTGCTGCTCACGATCCTGGGTGCATGGTCGGTCCCCTGGTTCGTCGATGATCCCGAGACCATCCGCCAGGCCCGCCTGGTCCTGCTGCTCACGGGCGTGCCGCTGAGTCTGGCCTTTTTCTTCCGGGTGCACCGCACCTTGATCCGCAGCCACGTGCTCTATGGCCGCACCATCGCCGCCGGCCTGCTGCGTACCGTGGTCTACACGGCGGGCATCCTCATCTTCATCCCGCGCGATCCCCAGGTCACGACTCTCGCCATCATCTGGTCGGCCGGCATCGTGACCGAGCAGATCATCCTCGTCTGGTGGGCCCGCGACCTGGTGCCCGCCCGCGGCGACATCCGCCCCCTGCCCGCGGCCGAGCGACGCGAGGTCCGACACTTCGCCGGCAAAATGATCGGGTGGTCGATCGCCAGCTTCCTGCGCGGACGCATCGATTCGCAGATCCTTGCCGCCTACGTGTCCACCACGGCCGTTACCCACTACTCTGTCGGCTCGCGGTTCATCCAGATGTTCACCGACGTGGTGAATGCCATCTTCGGCGGCCATTTCCTCGCCGGGTTCGCCCGCGTCCACGCCCGCGACGGCCAGGCGGGCGCGGTGGACCTCTTTCTCTCCACTCTGCGCGCCTGCGCGCCGCTCGCCCTCGTCGCCGGGACCGCGATCTTCTTTCTCGGACCACCCTTCATCGACCGCTGGCTGGGCGAGGGCTTTGAGGAGTCCCACCTCGTCATCCGCATCCTCGCCATTCCGACCACCTTCATGCTGATGCAGTATCCGCTCGGCTCCTTCCTCGGCTCGCAGAACCGTCACGGCGCCATGGCCGCGGTCTCTTTCGCCGGCGGCCTGCTGAATCTCGTCGCCAGCCTCATTTTGGTTCGTTACCTCGGCTTTTCCGGTGTCATCGTCTCCACAGCGGCGGAACTGTCGCTCACCGCACTGGTCCTCTGGCCGGCGATCGCCCGCACAAAGGGCCGGGTGCCCCTGCTCGCCTACTCGCGCGCACTGTTCCTCCCCGTGCTCATCCTCCTGCCCGCCATCGTCGCCGGCGGTGCGCTGGTGCATTTCGTCCGGCCGACCACCTTCCCCTCGCTCATCGCCTGCGGCGCGGGCATGGGACTCGCTTTCCTGATCAACACCTGGGCGCTGCTGCTCACGCCGGCCGAGCGCGCCTACCTCGCCCGCTTCCGTCCGGGAAAAGGCCGCCGCCCCGATGACGACGCCCCCGCAGCTTCTGCTTGAGGAATCTCCCGCCGCGCCAATCCTTTCCGCCGACACCCATGACCGCCCCCACCGAGCCAGCCGCCCCCGCCCGCCCCACCGGCGGCGGACGCATCATGGCCCTCGATGCCATCCGCCAGGTCGCGGCCTTCATCGTGCTGGTGCAGCACTTCTTTGTGATCTTTGAGGTCAAAGCCCAGCCCTGGATGCGGAACGGCCTGTTCGACGCCAAGGCGGCCGTCACCCTGTTCTTCGTGCTCAGCGGCTACGTGCTCGCCCTCAGCATCCGCCGCGAGCCGATCTCGCTGCGCGGCTATGTCAATTTCGGCATCCGACGCGTCCTGCGCCTCTACCCGATGCACTTCGCCGCCACCCTGCTCGCCCTGGTGGTGCTCGTTTGGGCCAGGGATCTCGGCGGTTACAGCCGGCCGCTCTCCATGCCGGTCGAATTCCTCCAGAGCGCCGGCAGCGAGGTGCGCCAGTGGCTGCTGCAGCTCACTCTTGTCGTTCCCGGGATGCGCTCGGATTTCGCCAATCCACCGGTGTGGACCCTCATGACCGAGGCCAAGGTCGCCATCGTCTTCCCCTTCCTCGCGTGGGCCATCCTCCGCTGGCATCCCGCGGCCGCCTGCGGCCTCGTCGCCGTGCTCGTGCTCGGCAGCGATTGGGCCGACCGGCATCTCGTCGGCACCGTGGCCCTGCTCGGACAGTTCGCCCTCGGCGCCCTGCTTGCCCGACTGCCCCGCGAGGCGCTGAGCTCCTTCGGGCAGGGAAAATGGGCGCTGTGGCTCGCGGTCAGCCTCGGCCTCTATGCCGTGGTCAGCCTCCGCTACACCACCGCGAACGTCTGGATCGCCTACTACCTCGGCAGCTTTGGCGCCGCCGGTCTCATCATCGCCACCCTGCGCTGGGACTGGCTCAATGCCCGGCTCACCGCCCTCCAGCGCTTCTTTCGCGCCGACATTTCCTACGGACTCTACATCCTCCACTTTCCCCTCATGTTGTGGCTGCGCAAGCTCACCGGCGAGCAGGCCGTCACGCTCCTTTCCGGCACCCTGCTGTTCCTCGCCAGCTTCGTCCTCACCGTCATTCTCTCAGTCATCCTCATGTACGTCGCCGAGCGTCCCGCCATCGCTCTGGGCAAGAAACTGACCTCGTCCGGCCGCTGATTCATCCCTGCCATCTCCGCTTCCCTCCCCACTCGGTCCATGGACTCCGGCATTCTCTACATCGCCCTCGGCGCTCCCTACCTGGAGGAGGCCCGCCGCTCCGCCGCCTCCGTCAAGCAGTCAAATCCCGGCCTGCCCATCGCCGTCATCACCGATCAGGCGGCCGATCCCGACGCCTGCTTCGACATCGTGCTCGCCCACGAGGCTTACCAACCCAGCGGAGACGAAAAATACCTCGCCCGCGACCGCGGCGCTTATTTCGTCAAGATCCTGCCCCTCCTCCGCTCACCCTTCCGCAAGACCGTGTTCCTCGACACCGACACCTGGGTGGCGGGATCGCTCGCGCCCGTTTTCGATCTGCTGGAGTCCTACGAGGTGCTCGTCACCCCCTGCCACATCACCCACGACTACCGCTTCGAGATCGAAGCCGAGCCCTTCCGGTCCATCCCCGAAGCCTTCGGCTACTTCAACACCGGCTTTTTCGCCTACCGGCAAAGCCCCGGCGCCGAGTCGCTCATCCGCGAGTGGCAGCGCCTTTATGAGACCGAAGTCTCCCGCCATACCGTCAATGATCAGCCCGCCCTGCGCCTCGCTCTTTATCGCGAGCCCGTGCGCTTCCATGTCATCCCGCCGTGGTACAACACCATCAGCTGGGCTCCATTCATCATTCCCGGCGGCGGCCGCGCCGTGATGATCCATGGCCGGAATCCCTGGCTGCAACGCTGGGCCGGTCATTTCCAGGCACCCCGCCCCGTGCCCATCGGTCCCCTGGACCTCCGGCTGCTGCTGCGCTTCCACCTCGCCCGCCTGCTCTACCTCATCGAGCGGAAATGGCCCTTCCGCCGACGCTCGTAGGCTTGGCACGATCAGGTTTGTGACCTCGCTTCAAAAATGGCCGGTAAGATTCGCCCCAGCAGTCTCTCGGAGCGCCATCTGTCAGAAACCCGGAAAAAAGCCTTCGGCCACTTGTCCTCCTTCCCGGTGATTCTTGGGGTTCAAGGCATACTAAATGCAGATGCGTTGGACGCCCACAAAGGTGGAAGGAACGAAGTCGTCATCCAGATCTTCGAGACACAATTCAATCACCTCCCGCACACGCTTCATCAGGGTATCGAGCGACTTCGCTTGGGTATGGCAGCCTCGAAGCTCAGGCACGGATGCGACGAAATAGCCTTCTGCATCCTGCTCAATGATGACGTTGAACTCTTGGGGCGGTTTCACTGAGCCAGTGTAGCTATTCCACGATTGGAAACAATTCCTTTTGCGCTTCACGGCTACAGCCCCCTCCGGCACAACCCATTTCCGGCACAAACCTGTAAATCGACCTCGTCACCCCGCCTACCCTTTCGGACTCAACTCGTAGCCCTCCCGGCCGTCCTTCATTTCCCAGCCCGCCGCGGCCAGTTCGGCGCGCAGGACATCGGCGGAGGCCCAATCCTTCGCCGTCCGAGCCGCCCAGCGGCGCTCGGCCAAATCCCGGATCGCCTCGGGCACCTCGACGCTTTCCTCCTTCAGCTCCGGTACCCGCAGCCCCAGCGCCTCAAGCACGAAATGCAGACCGCGCCGTTCGCGCCGGGCCGCCTCGGCGTCGAGTTCGGCCGGCTTCACCTCCTTCAGCGCGGAGAAAACCTGTCCGAGCGCCTCCGGAGTGTTCAGGTCATTGAGCAGGCCGTCGAAGGCGGCGGCAAAGCCCCCCCGCTCCTCCGCCGGCAGACCGCGGAGCTGATCATACCCTGTTGCATCGGAGGACAGACCCTGTTCCATCGGAATCCGCGCCCGCAGCGCGGCATCGAATTTCGCGATCCGCTCCAGGGCATGTCGGGCTCCAGCCAGCGCGGGGAAGGTCTCCTTTCCGTCGGCATCGCGGGCGACGAAATTGAGCGGCTGCCGGTAGTGGGCCGAGATCAGCACGTAGCGCAGTTCGTTGCCGGTGAAGCCGGCGGCCTCGATCTGATCGAGCGTGTAGAAATTACCCAGGCTCTTGGACATCTTGCCACCGTCGACGAGCAGGTGCGTCAGGTGGAACCAGTGGTCGGCCATGTGGCAGCCGGTGGCGGCTTCGCTCTGGGCGATTTCGTTTTCGTGATGGGGGAAAATGAGATCCACACCGCCCGAATGCAGGTCGAAGGTGTCGCCGAGATACTCGCGGCACATGGCCGAGCACTCCAGGTGCCAGCCGGGTCTGCCGGGACCCCAGGGACTGTCCCACCAGTTGTCTCCGTCCTCGGGTTTGCGGGCTTTCCACAGGGCAAAATCGGCCACGGAATCTTTTTCGTATTCGTCGTCGGCCACGGCGGTGCCGTAACGCAGTTCCCGCCGGTCGAGATGCGACAGACGTCCGTATGAGTCAAAGCTGGACACCTTGTAGTAAACGGAGCCGTCGTCGCTGCGGTAGGCGTGGCCCTTTTCCATCAGCGTCTCGATGAGCGCGATCTGCTGCGGGATGTGATCGACGGCACCGGGCTCCTCGTGGGGGGTGAGCAGATTGAGCCGGGCGCAATCCCGATGGAAACGGTCGGTCCAGTAGTGGGTGAACTCCGTGAGGGTCTGCCCCGCCGCCTGGGAATCGCGGATCGTCTTGTCGTCCACGTCGGTGAGGTTGCGCACATGCCGGGTGGGCAGACCGCCCAGCTCGATGGTGCGGCGAAACACGTCCTGGAGGACGAAGGTGCGGAAATTCCCGATGTGGGCCGGGCCGTAAACCGTCGGTCCGCAGCAATAGAAGCGGTACGTCCGGCCGTCGCGGGGCGTCACTTCGCGCAGGGAGCGCGACAGGGTGTCGTAGAGCTTCATCATGGGCGCATAGCTTGCGGCGACTGCCCGGTTTTGCAAGGAAGGGCTCTGGTTTTCAAGAAATCCGAACAATCAAGAGCCCCTGATAATAAAGATATACGATCATTTTTAAAAAATCTCTCGATATCTTATCAAAATTCTGATAAATTATGGCATTGTCTATTTTACGGGCATTTTCTTTATCGCCATATCCCACTCAAACTCTCCCCAACCTTCCCGATTCCCCCACGGATCCGAACTTGCTGGCAACCATGCTGAAACTCGCCATCGAGATAGATGACAGCTCGCGCGTCGAATACGAGATCGCGGGCGAAAAGACGCGGATCGGTCGCAGCCACGACAACGACTTCCGCATCAGGAACTCCTACGTGTCGGCCTTCCATGCCGAGGTGGTGAAATTGCCCTCGGGCGACTACGAGATCGTCGATCTGGGCAGTTTCAACGGGACGTTTGTCAACGGCTCCCGCATCGAGCGCTCGCCGATCGCCCCGGGCGACCGCATCAGCATCGGCACGCTGAAAGGCGAGGTTCTGGGCACCGGCACCAATGGCTCGGCACCCGCCGCGAAGTCGGGACGGTCCGGGCCGGTCGTCGCCCCACTCAAGGCACCAACCAAGAGCGAAAAGGTTTCCGCGGCCCCGTCGTCGAACGGATCATCGGCCGCCAAGCCCTCGAAATCCTCGAACACGGGCTCCGTGTCCAGCCGTGAGGCGGCCAATCTCCGCACCCGGCTCGCCGACGCCGAGACGGAGCGCGACCGCCGGGACGCCGAGCTGAAAGCCGCCCGGGAATCGATCGCCAAGCTGGAAAACGACCTCGCCGCCCAAGGCAAGGCGCTCGCCGCCGCCACCGCTTTGGCCGCAGCGGCCAAAAAAGCCTCCCAGGCGACCGAAACCGACGCCCTGCGGCAGCTCCGCGAGGAGCGCGACGCCCTGAAAACCAGCGAAACGGCCTGGCGCCAAAAGGCCGAAGCCGGCCAAGCCACCGCGAAGCGCCTCGCCACCGTCGAAGCCGATCTGTCGGACGCGCGAGCCTTCATCCTGCAGGAGCAGCAGGCCCTCGCCGACCTGAAAGCCCGACTCGCCGAGGAATCCGGCTCGCGGGACAGCCGGGAGAAGGCGGAGACGAAGCTCCAGTCCGAACTCGTCGAAGTCCGCGCCAAGCTGGCCAAAGCCCAGTCCGAGGCGAAGCAATCCGCCACCCGTCTCGAAGCCGCCACCGCGGAGACATCCCGCCTCGGCGCGGAGAAAGCCGGCCTCGCCACCGAACTCGTCGATTTGCGCCAGCGCCTCGCCGATCGTGAGGCCGCCGCCCGACTGGCAGAAAAAGCCCGCGCCCAGGATGGCGCCACCGCCAGCGAGGCCCTCGCCGCCGCCGAAAGCGACCTCGCCACGCTGCGGCTGAAGATTTCCGCCCTCGAATCCGAAAAAAAATCCCGCGACGAAGCCCTCGCCACACTCGAAGCCGCCCTCGCCGAGGCCACGGCGAAACAGCGCGCCCTGGCAGAATCCCACGAGCGCGAGCTGGACGAGTCGGAGCGCAAAGTGGCCCAATTTCATACCCGCATCAGCGAGCTGAAGCTGGAGCTGGAGTCCCTGTCGAAGGAGCGCGACCAATTGCGATCCGAGGCGGATTCGGCACGCAAAGCCCAGTCCAAGCTCTCCCTGGCCGAGTCAAAAGCCGCCCGAGAGCTGGCCGAGGCCCGTCAGGATGGCGCCACGGCGCTGAACCGGCTCGAGGAGCTGCAGCATTCCCACAGCCGACTCGAGGCCGAGCACCGGCAGACCCTCGCCGATCTGGCCGAGTCACGCACCCGGCTTTCTGAGCTCGAAAAGCAGGCCACCGACGGCAATGCCGAACTCGCCGCCACCGTGGCCGCCCGCGACGGCTCCATCGCCGGTCTGGTCGCCGAGATGGCCGCCCTGCAGGACCGCTTCGACCAGGCGGAGTCCGCCCGCGACAAAGCCGAGGCCGCGCTCGCCGAATCCCGCGCCCGCGTCGGCGAACTGAAGAGCCGCCTCAGCGGGACCGAATCTGAGCTGGCCGGCAAGCTCGCCGAGCGCGATCAGACCATCGCCGGCCACCTCGGCCAGATCGCCACCCTGCAAGCCGGTCTCGACGAAGCCCACGCCCGGACAGCCGACGTAGCCGCCCAGTTGTCCGAAGCCACCCGCCGCGCCGAGTCAGCCGAGCGCGCCCGGATCGAAGCCGCGGAAGCCCTGGAGCAGACCCGCCACGCCGTAGCCGACCTGGAGTCCCGCCTCGCCGCCCTGGCTGCGGAACGCGAAGCCGACCACCAGACCGCCGCGAGCCGCATCGCCTCCCTGACCGATGAGCTGAGCCACGCCCGCGCCACCCTCGCCACGCTCGAGGCCGAACTGGAGCGTCAGAATGCCACCCTGTCCGGCATCAGTGGCGACCATGCCGCCACCGCCCGCCGGCTCAGTGAAGTCCAAGCCGAGTGGGAACGTGCCACCGAGGGCCGCCGTGCCGCCGAGACCGCGCTCGACGAGGCCCGCAGCGCCCTCGCCACCGTGGAAAAGGAGCGCAACAGACTGCACGACGATTTTCAGCACCTCCTGGCTGCCGCTGGCGACCTCGACCAGATCCGCACCGAGAAAGAGCGCCTCACCGCCGACATTGCCATCGAGCGCGACGCCCTCGCCGGGCTCCGCGAGGAGACCGCTGCCGCCGAGGCCGAGTCGCGCGTGGTGCATCGCGATCTCAGCGAGCGCCAGGACGCCGCATCCGCCCGGCTCGCCGACATTCAGGGCCAGATCGCCAAATCGTCCCGCCGCCTCGAGGATCTCAAGAGCGAAACCCGCGAGATCGAGTCCCGGACGACTGAAAATCGCGAAGCCCTCGCCGCCACCGAGCGCGACATCGAGACCCGCCGCGCCGAGCTCGACCGCGCCACCGCCGCCCTGCGCGAGATGGAGCGGCAGCGCGACACGCTCGGCACCGACCAGGCCCGCCTCGCCACCGAGGCCGACGGTCTCCGCTCCCGTGTCGAACTGTTCACCGCCCGCCTCGCCAACCTCGCCGCCGACATCGACTCCGGCCAGGACCTGCAGGCCCGCCAGGCCGATCTCGACCGCCAGTTCGCCGAACTCCAGCGCCGCGAGGCTGAACTCGCCGACCGCGAGGCCAGCGGATTCGCCGCCCCGACCTTTGCCGGCTCCGTGATGGACCTCGGCCGACAGGTGGAGGAAAAACAGGCCGAACTCGCCGCGGCCGCCGCAGCCCTCGATCACAAACTCTACGAGCTGAAACTCGCCGAGGACCGCATCCAACTCGCCACCGACCTCGCCACCGAGATCGAAGCCCGCCGCCGCGATCTCGATGCCCTCACCACCGAGTTGTCCACCACCCGCGCCGCCCTGGCCGAAGCCGGTGAAAGCCACCGGGCCGAGATCGACACCCTCGCCCGGCTCCGCGACGACCGGGCCGCCGCCGCCCAGGGCGCACTCGATCCCGTCGCCCACCGCGAGGAGTTCCGCCACCTCGACGAGTTGCGCGAAAAGATCGCCGAATACGAGGACTACCAGCGCATCCTCCGCGAGTCCCTGCGCCTCGACCACGCCACGGTGCAGATCCTCAGCCAGCAGCTCATCCACAAGCTCGATCTCATCGAGGACATGATCTCCGCCTACCGCGGCAAAGGAGAAAGCCAGACCGTCCGCCAGCTCGAGGCCCTGCGCGAGAGCTTCCTCGACCTGCTGCGGGAGAATTCCGTGCGCACCTATTCCTTTGATCCCGGCACCGAGCTGAGCATCGATCACCGACGCATGATCCGCATCGTCGAGACCAGGCAGACCGGCAATACCACCGGCCCGACCCGCATCTTTGCCACCGTCCGGCCCGGCTACGTCTGCGCCGACATCGACGACGGCTCGGAGCACATCCTGCGCAAAGCCGAGGTCATCACCCACGGCTGAACCGGTCCCAAAGCGCCGCGGATCGATCGTGAAACAGAAAGTTTGGACTTTTTCGTCTTTAAGATTTTCGAATCGTAACGACCTTGGTAAAAGTATCGCCCGCCTCTCCTTTCCGTCGCCGTCCCTCCAAACGAATGGCCGACCTGGAAACCACCCGACTCCCCCCATTCATAGCGCAATCAGGACTTCCACCGGTTTATGGCTCAGGCAAAATATGTAGGCATCGATCTCGGCACCAGCACCTCGGCACTCGCCCACGTCCGCCCGGACGGGAATCCCGAGATCGTGCCCAACGCAGATGGTGAGCGGCTCACGCCCTCCGTCGTCTATTTCGACAAGTTCGAAGGCATCAAGCTCGTCGGCTCCGCCGCCCGCGACGGCGGCGATCCCGAGCGCACCGTCCACTTCATCAAGAAGCACATGGACGATCCCGGCCACACCATCGACATCGACGGCCAGAAATGGACCCCGACCGAGATCTCGGCCATGATCCTGTCCAAGCTCAAGCGCGACTGCGCCCAGATCGTCGGCGCCATCCGCGACGTCGTCATCACCGTCCCGGCGAATTTCAACGAACTCGCCCGCAAAGCCACCGTCACCGCCGGCAAGCTCGCCGGGCTCAACGTCACCCGCATCGTCAACGAGCCCACCGCCGCCGCCCTCTTCTACGCCCACACCCAGAGCATCTCCGGCCGCGTCATGGTCTACGACCTCGGCGGCGGCACGCTCGACATCACCATCCTCGAAGTCGATGGCGACCGCATCGACATCCTCCTCTCAGAGGGCGCCCGCCACCTCGGCGGCTCCGATTTCGATGAAGTCCTGCTCGAACTGCTCGCCGAGGAGTATCGCAAAAAGAACAAAGCCGAACTCTACCTGAACGAGCGCCAGCGCCGCCGCGTCCTCGCCATGGGCGAGGAGGCCAAAAAGATGCTCTCCAAGCTCCAGCAGATCTCCGAGACCATCGGCAACGACACCGACGGCATCGCCCGCATCGACCTCACCCGCGACATGTTCGAAGCCGCCATCTCCCGGCTCCTCACCCGCACCGTCATGCTCGTCGAGCAGGCCCTCGACTCCATCGACCTCAAGCCCGCCGACATCGACCACGTCCTCCTCGTCGGCGGCAGCACCCGCATCCCGAAGGTCAAAGAGTTGCTCGAAAAGCAGTTCGGCAAACCGCCAGTCTCCTGCGGCAACGTCGACGAATGCGTCGCCCTCGGAGCCGCCCTCTTCGCCCAGCGCGCCCGCCGCGTCTCCGAGGTGTGCAACCACAGCTACGGCACCCTCGCCATCATCGAGGACGCCCGCACCGGCCAGGCCAAGGTGCAAAACTCCATCGTTATCCCCAAGAACACCCCCATCCCCTGCTCCATGTCGCAGACCTACATCACCTCCGAGGACAACGAGGAGCTGATCGAAGTCGAGATCACCCAGGGCGAAGACCCCGACCCCCGCTACGTCGACATCGTCGGCAAAATTTCCCTCGAGGTGCCCCCCGGTCGTCCCGCCGGCTGCCCTGTCACCGTCACCTACAGCTATGACGAGAACCAGCGCGTCCGCGTGCAGGTCTACGACGCCGAGTCCGGCCTGCGCAAGGATGTCGCCATCGAGTACCGCGGCGAAGGTGTGCTCACCGACGAGGACATCGAGCGCAAGTCCGCCTACCTCAAGCAGATCAAGATCGCCTGACCATTTGACCCGCCCCATTTTCTCCCCGCGATGATCAAGAAATTCTTCAGCCTCATGCGCGGCGACAGCGGCAAGCCAGCCGCTCCCGCCAAGAAAGCCGCCACCCCCGCCCGATCCGCTGCCGCCACCAAACCGGCCGCCGCACGCAGCCCCGAAGCCGTCTGCGGCATCGATCCCAAGAAAATGAGCCCCGACGAGATCCGCAAGCGCCTCGCCGAACTCTTCCGCCGCCACAACGCCGCCGAAGCCTCTCTCAATCCCGAACTGCGCGAAGAAGCCCGCGTCATGCTCGACGCCATCGTCATCTGCCGGCAGAAATACGTCGACGGCGCCAAGTGAGGCCCCGCCAGCCTCCCCCGAAGGTTGATTTCCCGCCCTGCCGGGACGATAGAGGTCCGATCAGACCCTGTCTGATCGCCGATCAGACCCTGTTGCCTCTCCGATCAGACCCTCTTCGATCGCAACCATGATTCCCAACATCCTCGCCGAACGCTACGCCACCCCCGCCATCCGCACCATCTGGTCCCCGGAGGGCAAGGTGCGGCTGGAGCGCGAACTCTGGATCGCCGTGATGAAGGCCCAGCGCGACCTGGGCCTGGCCATCCCCGCCGAAGCCATCGACGCCTACGAGCGCGTCATCGACCAGATCGACCTGGCCGACATCGATGCCCGCGAGCGCATCACCCGGCACGATGTGAAGGCCCGCATCGACTCCTTCTGCGCCCTCGCCGGCCACGAGCACGTCCACAAGGGCATGACGAGCCGCGACCTCACGGAGAATGTCGAGCAACTCCAGATTTTCCGCTCCCTCGTCGCCATCCGCGTGAAATCCGCCGCCGCCCTGCACCGCCTCGCCCGGCTGGCGGCCGATCACGCGGACCTCGTCATCACCGCCCGCACCCACAATGTGGCCGCGCAGATCACCACGCTGGGCAAACGGCTGGCCATGTTCGGCGAGGAACTGGCCGGCGCCCACGCACAGCTCCAGCAGGTCATCGACACCTACCCGGTCCGCGGGCTGAAGGGCGCCGTCGGCACCCAGCTCGACCAGCTCAGCCTCTTCGGCGGCGACACGGACCGCGTGGCGGCGCTGGAGCAGCGGCTCGCGACGCATCTCGGCCTGCCCGGCTTGCTCAGCAACGTCGGCCAGGTCTATCCCCGCTCGCTCGACCTGCGGGTGGTGGCGGCGCTCAATGAGCTGGCCTCGGCGCCGTCGAGTTTTGCCAAAACGCTGCGCCTCATGGCCGGGCACGAGTTGGCCAGCGAGGGCTTTGCCAAGGGCCAGGTCGGCTCGTCGGCCATGCCGCACAAAATGAACAGCCGCTCCTGCGAGCGGATCAATGGCTTCAAGGTCATCCTCGGCGGTCACCTCGCCATGGCCTCGCAACTGGCCGGCGACCAGTGGAACGAGGGCGATGTGTCCTGCTCGGTGGTGCGCCGCGTCATGCTGCCCGACGCCTTTTTCGCCGCCGACGGGCTGCTGGAGACTTTCCTGACGGTGCTGGACCAGATGGAGGCCTACCCGGCCGTGATTGCCCGCGAAAATGCGCATTACCTGCCCTTCCTGCTGTCCACCACCATCCTGATGGCGGCGGTGAAGCGTGGCGTGGGCCGCGAGACGGGCCACGAGATCATCAAGGAGCACGCTGTGGCCGCCGCCCGTGCCTACCGGGGCGGGGAGAGCCCGTCGAACGACCTGATCGACCGCCTCGCCGCCGACAGCCGGCTCGGCATGACCCGCGACGAGCTGCTCGCCGCCCTGGCCGAGGGCCAGGCGAATGCCGGCGCCGCCCGCGCTCAGATTGAGGCCTTCCGCCGGCAGGCCGAAGCCATCGTGGCCGGCGTGCCGGGTGCGGCGGACTACGCGCCGGGCTCGATCCTCTGACGGGCCGGGCTCACCAGAAGCCGGCGTGGCGCCCTTTGCTGCGTTCCCAGTTCGAGTGGGCCAGAAAGCCGAAGAAAATGGCCATGAAGATCAGGCCGTAGAACAGGCCCGCGATGGCCACGCCGATGGCAACGGCCATGCCGACATAGGGCACCACGCGGGGATTCTTGTTCGACATGAAGGCCTGGAAAATCTGTCCGCCATCCAGCGGCATGACCGGCAGCAGGTTTACCACGGTCCAGAAACCGTTGATCCATAGCAGATTTCCGATCATTTCGGCCCCGATCCGCGATTGCTGTGCCAGGGGAGTGAACCACGCCACGGCCAGCACGATGCCGAACAGGAAAATGCTCGCCGCCGGCCCGGCCGCGCTGATCCACATGCTCTCGTGCCGGGTGAAGCCCCCGCGTCCGGTGCCGCTGCACAGGCCACCCATGCTGTAGAGCAGGATCTCAGCATGGCCGCCATATTTCCGATACGCCTGGGCATGCCCCAGCTCGTGCCAGAGGATCGAGACGAACACCGCCACGGTCCACAGCAGCAGGTGCAGGAACATTTCCCGCCCCTGCATGGAAAAGGCGCCGCTCATCATGGCGGACACCAGCCAGAAGGTCCAGTGCACCCTGACGGGATAGCCGAGCAGGGTGAACTGGATCATGATCGGGCGATCTGGGAGACGCGGGTCGCAGCTCGCGACGGGTCAGATGAACTCGTTGATGAGGTTTTCCAGCATTTCCTGGCGACCGCTCTTCGTGGTCGGCTCGCCATTCTTCAGCGTGTAGGCCTCCAGTTCCTCGAAGCCGACCGCGCCGCTCTCGATCTGGGCGCCGATGCCGCTGTCGAAGCTGCTGTAGCGCTCGCGGCGGAAGGCCTCCCAGCGACCGTCGTCGAGGATGGCTTGGGCGATCTTCAGGCCGCGGGCAAAGGCGTCCATGCCGCCGATGTGGGCGTGGAAAAGGTCCACCGGCTCGAAGCTCTCGCGGCGCACTTTGGCGTCGAAGTTGAGCCCCCCCGTGGTGAAGCCGCCGTTGCGCAGCAGCACCAGCATCATCTGGGTGGTGAGGTAGATGTCGGTCGGGAACCGGTCCGTGTCCCAGCCGATCAACTCGTCGCCGGTATTCGCATCGACCGAGCCGAGGGCGCCGGCGGCGGCGGCCACTTCCATCTCGTGCCACATGGAGTGGCCGGCAAGAGTGGCGTGGTTCGTCTCCAGGTTCAGCTTGAAGTGCTCCAGCAGGTCATTTTCGCGCAGGAAGTTCAGGCAGGCGGCGGCGTCGGAGTCGTACTGGTGGGTGGAGGGCTCGCGCGGCTTCGGTTCGATGTAGAACGGGCCGGTAAAGCCGATCTTCTTTTTGTAATCCACCGCCATGTGGAGGAAGCGGGCGAGGTGCTTCAGCTCGCGGCCGAGGTCGGTATTCAGCAGGCTGGCGTAGCCCTCGCGGCCACCCCAGAAGGTGTAGCCGAGCCCGCCTAGGCGATGGGTCACGTCGATGGCTTTTTTCACCTGAGCCGCGGCGTAGGCGAAGACATCGGCATAGGGCGAGGTGGCCGCGCCCTGATTGTAACGCTTGTGGGCGAAGAGGCAGGCCGTGCCCCAGAGCAGCTTGATGCCGGTGGCTTTCTGCGCCTGCTCCAACTCGTCGACCACGGCATCGAGCGCCTGGTTCGACTCGGCCAGGGTGTCGCACTCGGGCGCGACATCGCGGTCGTGGAAGCAGTAGTAGTCGATGCCGCATTTCTGCATGAATTCGAACATTGCCCAGACCCGGCGGCGGGCATTGTCCACGGAGTTGGAACCGTCATCCCAGGGACGCTCAGCCGTCGGACCGCCGAAGGGATCGGCCAGACCATTCCGCATGGTGTGCCAGTAGGCGCTGCCGAAGCGGAAGTGATCGCGCATCGTCTTGCCACCGACGACCTCGTCGGCATTGTAGTGTTTGAAGGCCAGCGGGTTTTTCGAGCCAGGGCCTTCGTATTCGATTTTCGGGATGTGGGGGAAGAATTCGTCGCTCATGGGGCCATGATTTTCGGCTCCGCCGTCGCCGGGTCAAGGGCAAAGGCGGGCGAAAATTCCCCGCTCGCGGGGATTGCCATCCACCCTGTCATCGCGGTAATCTGCGCTCGTCACCCATGTTTCCGTTCTTCTTCATCCTTTTCGCCGCGATCATCGTCGGCGCGGTGGCCCATGTGAGGCGCACCCGGAGCCAACTCCGGGAATACTTCGCCGAAGCCGCCCGGGATCTCGGCTTTTCCTATACGGAAGAGGGCGCCATGGGCTCGCGGCCGTGGATCTACGGTTTCAAAAATGGCCTGCGGATCGATGTGAGGCCCTTCGCCTCGCGCCTGGGAGGCCCGAAGCGGCTCTGGACGGGATTCCGCGTCACGTTCGCCGAGCCCGTCGCCATTCTCACCCAGGGTCCGAACGATATCCGGCAGCGCGGCCTGCTGAGGCTGAACCGGGCCTTTCGCGAGTGTGAGATCGATCAGGAGAGCCTGTTCTGCGCTCTCGCCAGGCTGCCCGACTCGCCCACCATGATCGTCGATGCGGTCGGTCTGGTCACGAACGTCGCCTGGACCTTTGCCAACGCCGGCGACGACCGCGACGCCAGCCCTGGGATGACGAACGAGGCGCCGGACGAGCCAGCCACCCCGCCCCCACTGCCACTGCCCGCCCCGGCAGTGGCCGCGGAGCCGACGCCACCGACCGCCCCCGCGCCCAACGCCGTCGCCGAGCCGGAGGTGCCCGAACCAGCAGCCGCTCCCGTGGTCGCCATCGACCCGCCCCGACGGCCGGCGGAATGGTCTCCACTCGAAAAAGCCGGCGCCGATCTTTTCGCCTCGGGGCGGAATCATTTCGACACCGCCCGGCAGTTCGACCAAACCTACGCCGGCCACGTGCTGACCGGCAGCGGCATCCTCCGCAAAGTCGGACGTTACTCCAACGACCGCATCCATGGCCGCGGCCCCGGGCTGCTGGCCGAGATCGAAGCCACCACCTACGACGCCGATACCGGGCGCGCCGTCACCTTTCACATCCTCATCCCCATCCCGGAGACCGATGGCC
The DNA here is from genome assembly GCA_016795505.1 of Verrucomicrobiales bacterium. Lineage (GTDB taxonomy): Bacteria > Verrucomicrobiota > Verrucomicrobiia > Verrucomicrobiales > DEV007 > JAEUHH01. The sequence goes on from JAEUHH010000033.1 coordinate 37,836, forward strand.
AGCCCCCCAGCCTCGCCGACTGGCGCCCCGCCATCGGGCGGATCGCCCGCGTCAGCGGCAGCCCGCTGCGCTGCGACTCCTTCACCCGGCGCCTCCACCTCGCCGCTGGCAGCGTGACGTCGACCGAGCCCGAGGCCGACGCTGAGGCCGCCGCCTGACCGGTCGGCTCAAAAACCCAGAGCCGACTCCGCCGGGTCGCGGCGAAAGCGTTCCTCCCGCCACGGACAGGCCGTGTCGCTGTAGCCCCGTTTTTCCCAATAGCCCGGCTCATCCGCGGCCAGCAGATCGATGCGGCGGATGAATTTCGCGCTTTTCCAGGCGTAGAGTTGCGGGATCACCACCCGCACCGGCCCGCCGTGCTTCACGGGCAGCGGCCGCCCCTCCAGCCGGTCCGCCAGCAGCACCCCCGGCGCCCGCAGCGCCTCCAGCGGCACATTCGTCGTATAGCCATCGTAGCAGGTGAACAGGGCAAACCGCGCCTCCGGCCGCGGATCGGCCAGACGGAGTACCTCATCCATCGGCACTCCGCCCCACGGGGCATCGAGCACGGTCCAAGTCGTCACGCAGTGGAAATCGCTCGTCGCCTCCACCCGCGGCAACGCCTCGAACTCGGCCCAACTCCACGCCAACGGCGTCGCCACCAGCCCCCCCACCTCCAGACTCCAGCGAGCCGGATCGATCTTTGGCCGGATGCCGAGATCGAGGACGGGAAATTTCTCCTTGGCCAAATGCTGGCCGGGAGGCAAACGCGCGCGCTGGTCGGAGGTGGACATCGCCGCCAGTGTGAGCGAAAAAGGCCGCCCCGGCAACCCGCGGGCGCGTCCGTCGCTTTGACTGATGCGAGCGGCCTTTCCTCTCTTTCGGTCGATCCGGGGCTGACCGGGTCGCCATTGCGGATTTTCATTCGAAGCACAACGCTTTTGGAAAGGCTTCAGCTCCGGTATGAAACTTTACACGCACCTCAGTCGCCTGGACCGAAGCCGCATCGGAATCTGGCTCAAGAAAGGCCATTCACGCTCGGCTTTCATGACCGGGATGGCCAAACCAAGCTCGTTCATGAGCCGGGCCCGTGCAATATCCCGGGGCTCTCCACGGAGGAGTTTGGGAGCGAGAAGATCCGACATTTCCACCCGCCCCTGCCGCGATGGCGCCCTATCGGAGCGGGATGATCGTTGACAAAATGCGCTACTCTCCCATCCATCTCTTCCCATGTCCCATCCCACGCACCCCCTGTCACTGATCACCCGCCGCCGGCTGTTGTTCCCGTCGACCACTCTGGCCCTGGCGCTGAGCCTCGCCCTCCTGCCGGCGCAGGAAAAGAAAAAGGCCGCCGAGCCGGCCTGGCCCAAGCCCAAGCCGACCACGCACGACTACGCGCGCTGGGAAAAGACGATCGCAGCCTTTGAAGAAGCCGACCGTAAGAACCCGCCGCCCAAGGGTGCGGTCCTGTTCGTCGGGTCCTCGACGATCGTGCGCTGGAAGTCGCTGGCGACGGATTTTCCGGGAGTAACGACGCTGAACCGCGGCTTTGGCGGCAACCAGATCAAGGACAGCACCCACTACGCGGAGCGGATGATCTTTCCCTACGAGCCCAGCATGATCTTCCTGCGGGCTGGGGGCAACGACATCAACGCCGGCTGGCCGGCCGAGGAGGTGTTCGAAGATTACAAGAAATTCGTCGCCAAGATGCGGGCGCGCTTTCCCGGCATCCCGATCGCCTTCATCGGCCTGAGCCCGACCATCAAGCGCTGGGAGCAGGTCGCCGAGGGCGACAAGCTGAACGCCCTGGTCGCGGCTTACTCGAAGGAGCAGAAGGATCTCTACTACATCGACTGCGCCAGGATGACGCTGGACGCCGAGGGGCGCGCCCGACCCGAACTGCTCCACGAGGACAAACTCCACCTGAGCGAGGCGGGCTACCGGCTGCTGGCCGAGGCGGTGCGGCCCTATCTGCCGAAGCCATGACGCCCCGCCCGGTCCCGCGGGAGCAGGTCAGATGAGCTCGGCGATGGGCCGGCCGCCATTCATGACCAGATAGTTGGGCCGACCGGAAAAGTCCTCGTAGGTCGCGTCGAGCGGGATGCCGAAGTGATGGTAGATCGTGGCGGCGAGATCCTGCGGGGTCACGGGGCGCTCCTTCACATCGCCGGCGTCCCACTCGGTCGCCCCGATGACCTGGCCGTGGCGGAAGCCACCCCCGGCGAGCATGACGCTGCTCACCACGGGCCAGTGGTTCCGCCCGTCGGTGCTGCCCTGGGTGCCGATCTGCGGGGTGCGCCCGAATTCGCCCATGGCGATGACGAGCACCTCGTCGAGCAGCCCGCGCTCCCCCAGGTCGCTGACCAGCGTGGTGAACAAATGATCGAAGATGGGCAGCAGGGGTCTGAGCCCTTTGGAAATGCCGCCGTAGGGCGGGATATTGTCCCCGTGGGTGTCCCAGGTGCCCGAGGCGGAGTGATTGCTCAGGTCGATGGTCACGAAAGCCACCCCGGCCTCGACAAGGCGTCGCGCCAGCAGGGCCTGCCGCGCCCAATCGTGGGAACCGTAACGCTCCAGCACCGTCGCGGGCTCGCGGGACAGGTCGAAAGCCTCCTGCGCCTTGGCCCCGGCGACGAGATCGAAGGCCTGCTGGCCGAAGGCATCGAGCCCGGCCATGGAACCGCTGCCATCGATCTCGGCCCGCAGACCGTCCATCTGCCGGTGGAGGGTGCGCCGGCTCTCCATCCGCTCCATGGTGAGCCCTTTCGGCAGCTTGAACAGGTCGAGCGCCTTGTCGCCGAGGAAGGGGTCGTACTTCTTTCCCAGATAGCCACCCCAGGCGATGTGGGTGCGGTCCTTCACGTTCAGGGCCACGTAGGGCGGCAGATGCGGATCGTTGGGACCGTGGTGCTTGGCCACGAAGGAGCCGATGGCCGGGTAGTGCTTGGCCTTGGGATTGGTCCTCGGTTCGCAGTCGGGATGGGCGGTCTGCATCACCTGGTTCGGCTGATGATTGCTGCCCCGGCACACCATCGACCGGATCAGGGTGAGCCGGTCCATCATGGCCGCCTGCTTCGGGTAATGCTCGCAGAAATGGACGCCCGGCAGCCGGGTCGGGATGGTGCCGAAGGGGCCGCGGACCTCGATGGGCGCGTCGGGCTTCGGATCCCAGGTGTCGATGTGGCTCGGACCGCCGGCCATCCAGAGCAGGATCACACTTTTGTGCCCACCCATGCTGCGACCGGCCTGAGCGGCGGAGGCCCGCGCCTTCAGCAGATCGGGAAGCGACAGTCCGGCCATGCCGGCCAGCCCGGCCTTGAGGAGACCGCGTCGGCTGCGCACAGTCAGGCCCTCCCGCACGCGGGGATGGAAGTCGGTGAAGGCATGACGCCAGGGACCTCGGATGGGCGGCTCGGACATGGGGCAACGATAGCGGTCCGCGCGGCTGACGGTCAACGCCTTCGCCGCCCGCAAACGCGTGCCCGGTGGCATCAGCCCCGCCACAAAAAAAGACCGCCCCCGGCAGGAATCATCCCACCGGGGGCGGCTCGTCTCTCAGTCTCTCGTCTTCCCGCCAGCCAGACGGGATCAACTCATGCTGCAAAAAGCTTCGTGATGGGCTTGCCGTCGGCCGCCACGGTGAAGGGCCGCTTCGACGGGCTGTAAAGGATCTGGTCGAGCGGCAGACCGAGGGCGTAGCCGATGGTGGCATTGAAGTCGAAGACCGTCATGGGATCCTCGATCACATTCTCGCCGGTGGCATCGGACTTGCCGAAGCGGCGGCCGCCCACGATGCCACCGCCGGCCATGACGCCGGAGAAAGCCTGCGGGTAGTGGTCGCGCCCGGCATTTTGATTGACCTTCGGCGTGCGACCGAACTCGGTGGCCAGCACGACGAGCGTGTCCTCCAGCAGGCCCCGCTGCTCCAGATCGTCGAGCAGGGTGGCAAAGCCCTGGTCCAGCGTGGTGCACAACTCGGGAGTGCGGAGGAAATTGCTCACATGGGTATCCCAACTGCCCAGCGTGACCTCGACGAAGCGTACGTCGTTCTCGACCAGCCGCCGCGCCAGCAGGCAGCCCTGGCCAAAGGCATTGCGCCCGTACGCGTCGCGGACTTTGGCATCCTCCTTGGTCAGGTCGAAGGCGCTCAGGTCGGAGCTCTTCATCAGCGTCACCGCGTCGTCATACATCTCCGTGTAGGCGCGGACGCCCTTCACATCCTGGTAGCGGGCGCGGAAATCGCCGGCCAACTCCTGAGACAGACCGTAGCGGAACTCGAAGTCCGACTCCTGGAAGCGGGCCTTCACATTCTGGAGACCGGCCTCGGGATTGTTGACCACGAGCGGCTGGAATTTGCCCTCGAAGAAGCCGCCGCCCGGATGCCGGCTGCCGCCGCCGATGACCACGTTGCCCGGCAGGGTGGGATTGAGCCGATCGTGGAACTTCAGCAGCCACGCACCCATGGCGGGATGCTTGATGGTGCCGCGCAGGGCGTAGCTGGTGTGGATCAGGTAATTCGCCTGCTCGTGGGCGCCCGAGGCGGAGAGCATCGAGTTGATGATCGCCAGGTGGTGGGCTTTCTTGGCCAGTTTCGGCAGATGCTCGGCGATCTGCACGCCATCGGCGCTGGTGTTGATCGCCTTCGTCGGCCCCTGGGTCTCCGCCCCGGGCTTCACATCGAAGGTGTCGAGATGGCTCATCCCGCCATTCATGTAGAGGTAGATGACCCGCTTGGCCGTGGCGACCTGCTTGAGCGGGCTGCCCGTGCCGGCGGCAAAGGCCCGGTCGGCAAAGGTCGGGGCGAGGCCGACACCCAGCAGGGAACTGGCGGCGCGGGCAGCGAACTGGCGGCGGCTCAGTTCGGAGGAGCGGAGGAGGCGGTCTTTCATGGGTTTCTTGGGGGTGTAAAGGGAACTGGGTCTGGTTTCAACGTTGGCGGGGAAGATCAGCTCACTGGACATACCAGAACTCCTGGCCATTGAGCAGGGCGAAGGCGACATCGGTGTAGAGATTGCCACCCCGCTTCTCCGCGTGGGCGAGGATGAGTTTCCGCTCCTTGTCGGTGGCGCGGCGGTTCAGCACGCTCAGGTAGATCGCGTCGATCTTCGCCTCCGGCGTCTGGCCGGCCTTGATCGCGCGGCTCAGCACGGAGTTCGCGTTCATCACCTGGCTGAAGGTGCCGCCATTGAGCAGCGTCAGGGCCTGCGGCACCGAGGCGTCGTAGTTGGCATTCTCGATCGTGTCGCGGTCCGACTGGCCGAACTCCCGCAGGAAATGCCCGGCCGGAGCCGGCGAGCCGACATGGGCAGCCCGCAGCATGGTCATCGACCCCTTGCGGAAGCTCACATACTGGGACCGCTCCTTGGGATCGGCCATGCCGAACTGGTTCATCTCGGTCTCGATCATCTTCTTCTCCGCCTCCTCCTGGATCTTGCGGAGTTCGGTCGAACCGTTGCCGTTGCCATCCATCATCATCGGGCTGATCTCGATGGTCTGACCGTTCGGGAGGTTCATGGCCACCTCCATCACCTTGGACTGGGCCATGGCCGGGCGGTAAACCATCTCGACGATCTTTTCCCTCAGGCGCCCGCGGATGGTGGACGATTCGCGATTCAATTCACGGACCTTCTCCTTGTCTCCGGCCTTTTGGGCGACCTCGATGGCCTGGCGAATGCGCTCGTCTTCGGCGCGCAACTCCTTCTGGACCTGGGCCACCTGTTTCGCGGCATCCATGATCTTCTGCTCCGGCGTGCCGGCCAGCACCGACTGCATGGCTTGCTGCTCCGCCATCCGGAGGTCGAACTGCTGGTCTCGCTTCCAATCCGGCAACTCCGGCGTGGGATTGACCAGCGCCACCATGGAATCCCAGATCTGCTCCGCCGTCATCCGGCGCAGCACCGGACCGCGGAAGTCGTAGGCGGTTCCCGCCGGGATGTCGCTGACGGTGGCCTGGCGCTGATAGACCTGGGAGTTCAGGATCAGCCGCAGGTAGGCTTTCATGTCGTAGTTGTGGGCCACCATCTGATCCTCAAGGAACGTCATCAGCTCAGGGTTGGCCGGCTCGGAGGCCTCGGTGAACTCATCCACCGGCTCGTAGAGACCGGCGCCCATCACCTTCTTCCACAGGCGATTGGCGATGACCTTGGTGAAAAGCGGATTCTCCGGAGACGCCAGCCAGGCGGCATAGATTTCCACCCGGTCCTCCGGCTTGGCGATCTCCGGATCAATGCCAAACATCGTCCGTGGCTTCACGATCTCATTCGGCTTGGCGTTGTCATACTTGTAATCGTGCGGCAGCTTCGGGAGTTGGTCACGATAGGAAACCTCGTAGTTGTTCCTGACCAACTGGGTGATCTCCGTCATGGCGGCGCGCAGGTCGCGTTTCTGCTCGTCGGCCATGGCCTTGTCCTTCTGCACCGTCTGCTGGGCCTTGGACACCGGCTCATAGCTCATCCCGTTCGGATTCACCCCATAGGTGAAAGCCGCCATGTGGAAGAAATCCATCTGCGTCCATGTATCGAAGGGGTGATCGTGGCACTGGGCACACTCCAGTCGCGTGCCGAGGAAGATGCGCACCGTGTTCGCCATGTGATCCAGCGGCATGCCGCGGTCCCGGACGTAGTAGCCGACCGCGCCGTTCTTCCACGCCGGCCCGCTGGCGGTGAGCAGATCGCGGACGAACTGGTCGTAGGGCTTGTTGGCCCGCAGGGAATCGCGCACCCACTCGATGTAGAGCGGGATGGTGTTCTCCCCGGCCGGAGTCGAGGTGCTGATGCGCAGGATATCGGCCCAGAAATTGTAAAAATGGTTCACGTAGCCCTCGCTGGCGAGCAGCGTGTCGATCAGCTTGGCGCGCTTCGCGACATCCTTCGAGTCGAGAAAGGCCACCGACTCCGCCTGGGTGGGAATGCGGCCCACGGTGTCGAGATACACGCGGCGCAGGAAGACCGCGTCGCTCGCCGGCGGATTCGGCTGCACACCCGACTCCTTCCATGCCTTGGCCAGAATCGCATCGATCTGCGCCGGCTTGCCCACCGGCGGCTTTGGCTTGGCGACCGGTTTCGGCTTCGGTTGCACCGGAGCGGCGGCCGGAGTCGGCTGGGCCTTGGCCTGCGCAGTCGCCGGAGCCGGCTTCGGTTGTGCCGGAGTCTGCGGCGCAGCCTTCGCCTGCGGCTTTGCTGCCGGTTTCGCTTCCGCCTTCGGGGCGGGTTTCACGGCGGGAACCGATTTCGCGACCGCGGGCTTGGATGGCGACTGGGCGGCGGCGGCGCCCGCCTGGGGCGTGGTCACCGCGGCGATCTGCGTCTTGGCGGCGGGAGGTTCAGCAAAACTGATGGCAGCGGTGGAGACGATGGCCAGCAGGGGCGTCGCGACACGGAGGGTGGTGGGGATCTTCATGCGAGGGGATCTTGGCTTGGGTCAATGACCGCCGCCTTCAATCCCCCGGCTGCGCAGATTTTGGCCTTCACGGACCAAGATTTGCATAACGCGAACACGGGATGAAACACCCACTCAATCCGTTAACCCATCACTCCCAACCTCCGAAATCCGGGAGTTCCACCGACGCTCACTTCGTCCGGTAGGTCTGCGCGTGTCCGGTCGACGGCACCGTCACCGTGTAGCTGGCCGCGTCGGCTCCGACCTCCAGCAGGATGGGATGCGCAGTGCAATGCTCGGCTTCGGTCGTGTTGGCGATCCGCTCCGGCTCCGTATTCGCCTGGTCGCCATCGGGCCGGAGATTGCGATGCACCTGGTAGATCGCCTCGATCGAGGGCGTGTCCTTCAGCGCCGCAAACATCTCCGGGCCGCAACCCTTGCGATGCCCGTTGTTCATCACCGCCACCCGGGGCGCCAGCGCCCGGATCAGCACGGGATTGTTCGAGACGTCGAGCCCGTGATGGTTTGTCTGATAGACATCGACCTCGCCCACCAGATTCCGAGGACTCACGAGCCGCTCCTCCAGGTTCCACGTCAGGTCGGCGCCATCGAAAAACTCGAAATTCCCGTGGCGCAGCAGCAGCACGATCGAATTCGCATTGTGCGACAGATCCGGGTCCTTCCGTTTCGCCCATTCCGGCAGAGGATTCTCGGCATGCGCGTCGGTGGGCTCGATGAAGCGCTGCAGGGCCCCGAGACAGCGGAGCGTCAACGGCGGGCGGCCTTCCACCTGCTTCAGCGGGACTTCATCGCCCGGCGTGAGGACGAGACGGCGCTCCGCCGGAAAAGTGAGATAGGCATCCCCCACCCTCTCGACATCCTGGGGCCGGACGCCATGATCATAGACCCGCCCGACCGGAATCAGCTTGGCCAGGTCCGCCGCGCCGCCATAGTGATCGAGATCAAAGTGCGTGATCACGAGATGGTCTATCTTCGCGATCTTCGCGATGTCCCGGCAGTGGCGGTGAATCCGCACCGGATCGCGCAGGCCCGGCATCCCCGTGTCGATGAGGATCGACTCTCCCGCCGGCGTCAGAATCAGCGTCGCGGCGCCGCCCTCCACGTCGATCCAGTGGATGCGCAGCGTATCGGCCGCCGCCGGCTTTGCCATGGCAAGCGCAAGACAGATGGACAGCAAACAAGGGAGAAGGAATCGGGTCATGGTATTGTCGAAGCAGGAGGGTTGGCTTTCCGATCAGACAGGGTACGATCGCCGATCCAACAGGGTTGCATCGGAAACGCCCAGCCCCATCTGTCAGGGAGTTTTCGTTTCGGCAGGCTTGCCTTCGGCCGGCGGCGCCGTCGGGGCCGGTCCGGGGTCTTTGACGGTGTCGTAAATCTTCGCAATCTCCACCAGCAGGGGTTCGACCTGGTCGTAGTAGGCGTCGTCACCCAGTTCGGCCCGGCGGCGGTTCAGCGCCTTCACCTCGCGCTCCAGCGTGTCGCGCCGTTCGCGCTGCGCCGCCGTGAGCCGGCGCTCGAAGGCATTCGGCACGAGAATGAACTGATGCGCCAGTTCCCCGTCGGGCTCCGCTCCCTCGCGTGCCAGTTCCCAGGCCAGAACGCCCTCGAAGCCCTCGGGCCGGGTGCCGAATCCGTCGCCCGTGTCATCGAGCTGGGCGTGCTCGGTGGCGAGGCGCCCCTCCTTTTCATAAAAACCGCGCACCCGGTCCGCCGCAAACAGGTAAGCCTCCAGCAGCGACACCTGGTCGTCATTGTCGAGATCGGCTTCGGCTTTCCCATGGATGGCCTCGGCGAAAAATTCGCCGAAACGGGCATAGTTCACCTCGGCAGGACTCTTCGTGGCGGTCACGACGACCCGGTCCGGGCCAGACAATGCCTTGACGAAGGTGCCGCTGGCCGAAGCCGTGTTGATTGCCGCCACCCGTCCCGGAAAGCCGCGCAGCCAGCCGGCGAGTTCGGCATCGGTGAAGTCCGGGCCGCGCAGATTGAACTTCGCCGCGCGCCCGTCGAAGGTGCCGTGCCCGATCAGCACCAGCCAGAGCGGCCCGGCCTTTTCCTCGGCCGCCAGTTCCCCTAGCCGCTTTTCCAGCCGCTCCCGATCCGTCTCATCACCGGTGGCCGGCTCCATCCCGATGGTTTCATGGGTCGCTCCCGCCGCCAAAGCCGCGTCCTTCCACAAGGAGGCGGCCTTCTGGAAGCGCGGCAGGTATTCCTCCGCCCCTTCTGCACCGATGACGACGAGCACGCGGGGCTCAGGGCCAGCCGCCCAAAGGCCCGGAGCCGACAGTCCAGACAGAGCGGCCAGAGCGAGGAGGATGGGTGGGATGCGGCGCACGGGAGACCTCAGAGGAAATCGACTGTGGGGAAATACCATGTTCCACGGTCGTTTGCCAACAAAACCGGGCCAGTGACGGGGTTGCGGGAACCCCCACCCCGCCATCAAAAGCGAAAAGCCCGCGCGCCGGCGAGATCCGCGATCAGCCGACCCGTCTCTTCCTGGAACCAGGCGACCAAATCATCGCCTCCGAGGCCATCGGCGCCCGCGTAAAGGCCATCCAGTCCGGCAAGCCGAAGCGACGGCTGCGCGACCGCCAGTTCTTTGCGAATGCCGATGGCTTTCAAAGACGGACTGGCATCCGCCTGCGAAGAAAGGGCGGCCAAAGCGGCTTCAATGGCCCGGCAGGCGGCAAAAAGCGGCGCCTGAGGTTGCCAAACCGGCGTCGCACCGCCCGGCAACAGGAAGCTCCATGGTTCGCGGTGCAGGCGAAAGGTCTTCTCACGGTCACGTGACTCCACCGTCACCACGCCGGATTGGCTGAGCTCATTGAGCACCACCTGCACCGTTTTGGAAAACCAGCCCGTCTCCCTCGCGATCGCCGCCGGATGTCCCTGCCCACGAGCCAAAAGCCAGACAAAGATCTCGGCCCGCGCATTGACTCCAAAAAACGCCCTCATCTTGAAGAGAAAGGCGGCCGGCTCCCGGATGTTCGGGCGCTGGCTCAGGCTGCGTTGTTCCCGGAGCCCATCGGGAAAAAGCCACCTCAGGTCAGTAACCTCGTCCGATCCGTCAGCCATCGACGCCAGCCCGCCCCAGTTTCGCCCGGACGGTCCTCTTTTTCGAAAATGGTCGGCCAGCGCAGCCAGCCAGCGGGAGTCCGCGATTTCAGTCGCCGTTTGCAGGCTCTTCAACCTTTGCAATGACAGCAACCCACTCTGAGATTCCATCCAGTCCAGCGCTCCTTCCAACAACCGGGGTTCATCCTGCCCAAACTGCAGGGTCCCCAGAATCAACGCCTCGGGATCGATCACAAAGGGCACAGGGCTCCGGCGGCCGCCGCCGGCAAAGCCGATCGCCACCCATGAATCCCATATCAATTGGACAACTTCCTCACGGAAGGAATCTCTCAATGTCTGAAACGATTTCATGGCAATTCAGTTCGGTAGCTATCCGGCAGAGTCTCGGCTTGTTGCCGACCGAGATCACCTCGTCGGCCAGCATCCAGATGCCAATGCGCAAGGCCTCAGCCGGAGTCACCCGCATGGCCCTGAGGTCGGCGAGATCCCGCGGCTCGTCTCGGGCGACGGCGGCATAGAATTTCAGGTAGAGCTGCCCCGGACGGCCGATGTAGGTGATTTTGAAATTTGGCCCGTATTCTTTCTCCACCGTGTCCGCGAGGAAATCCGGGGGGAATCTTGCCAGATCGATCATGAGGGCTCCCGTCGCCGCATTCAACCAATTCGGCCTCAGATCGAGTTCCCGGGCGACATCGGCCACCGCCTCTTTCACCTGAGCAGGCAAGGGATGCGCCGCAAAGACTTCCCCATCCACCTCACCACGGCGAGCGATGACGTCGACGTCGTTGGTGACGCGGGTCACCAATCCGGCGGCCAGTAAAGCGGCGCCACCCGACACCACCAGATGCAGGGGTGGCTCCCCTCGGGCACGCAACACCTCTCCGAGCAAGCTCAGCGCATCATGGACGAGATCTCGATCAAGCAAACTCATGATGGATAAATAAATCATCCATTATGGATAATTCAAACATCCATTTTTACCACCTCCTCCGCTTGCCATCGCCAGCCGGCGCTCTCCATCAAAGCACCCCCTGCCGACGCCGGATCAGCCATTCGCCGGCGAAGCAGGCGAGGGCGAGCAGGAAGACCCAGGGCGCATGCCAGAGAGGGCGGGTCCAGGTCTCGGTGACGGGCGCCTCCAGGGCCTGAAGAGTCTCCACGAAGGCCGGCACTTCGGCCAGAGTGAGGACCCGGCCACCGGTTTCCTTCGCCAGGGTCTCCAGCAGGTCGCGATTCGGCTCAAGGGAGCGGAATTCCTCCGCTGCGGGATTCAGCGCCCAGCCAGTCTCGGTCTCGCCCAGTTCCTTGCCTTCGCCGTCGCGCACCACGGCCCGCGCCCGGTAGCCGCCGGATTGGGGCGGATAGAAAGCCGCCTCGAAGAGCCCGGCATCCTCCAGGCTCGGCTCGGCGAAGATCTCGGCCAGCGGCGGCGTGTCGGGTGATGAAGTCGGCCGGGGCGCGGCGGCTTTTTCGGGAGCCTCGACGCCGGGCTTGATGGCGGCGTCCGGTAGCGGCGGTTCGGGCGGCGCGGCCTGCCCCATCAGGGCGGGGCGGATCTCGAGTTTCACCGAGGCGTCGTCCTGGGGACGGAACGCCTCATCGCGAACGCGAACGGAAAAGCGGGTCACCGGATTCGCCCCCTCGGTGTCGGCGCGGGTCTCCAGATGGATGCGGTCGGGCACATCGACGACGAGCCAGCGGAGCATCTGCCGCCACATTTTTTCCATGTCCTGACGGACGAGATCATCCTTCATCCCCCAGCGCCACACGTCGGCGATCATCAGGGCCGCGGTGCGCCCGCCGCCATAGCGCTGCACGGCGAGCGCGGGATGCTGGCGCTGCTCGGAGTCGGTCACGGTGGCGAAGACGCTGGCCCCGGGTTTGATGGCCTGGACCTGATTGATGGCGAAAAACTCGGGCATGAAGGCGAGGCGCTTCTCCTCTTCCTCCTGCTTGGCCTGGAGCCGCACCCAGGGCTCCAGCCAGCCCTCGCGAGTCAGATTGAAGGTCGCGCCATGGGCGGGACCGCCACGACCGATCCGGTCCAGGTAAACGGGTAGAATGCCACCAACCGGGGTGTTGTTCCAACCGCCGGGTTGGAAGCTCTCCTGACCACCGAGCATCAGCAGCGTGCCGCCGCGGGTGCCGACGAAGCGGTCCATCAGGTTCAGTTGCTCCTGGGTGAAAAACTCGGCCTCGATGTCATCGAGGATGATCGCCCGGTAGGCGCCGAAGAGCTCGGCTTCGGATTTCGGGAAACCGTCGCGCAGTTCCGCCTCGTCGGCGGTGTTCAGCCGCATCAGCACGGGCTCGTCGTAGCGCTGGGTCTCCTCGGGGATCTCGCTCTGAAAGCCGCGAAACAGCGGATTGCTCGACTCGCCAGTGCGGCCACGCCACTCGAATTTCGGCTCGCGCTTGGCGATGCGGATCAGCGACACCAGGTCGATCTCGCTGTCGGACTCGACGGAACGGCGCAGGTATTTGTATTCCCAGTTCGGCCGGCCACCCACGTAGAGGATGCGGAAGGGCCCCTGGCCGCGATCCACGGCGACGAGGCGGCGATTGTTTTCCTGAGTCAGCTCGCCGGACTCCTTCGCCAGTTTGGCCGGGTCATTCCACGCGGCCGCCCGGCCGCTTTCGATCGCGACCACGTCGAAGAAGGAAACGCCCGGCCGCGCCACCGGCACCTGAATGCGCACGGCGAGCGGCTTGCCGCCGTCACCCGCGGGGCCCAGCTTCACGGTCTCGCGGGCCAGCTCCTCGCCACGCTCGTTACCCACGATCACGACCGCCTCGGCATCGGCGAGGCCGCGGGCGGAGACTTCGGCCGTGATCGTCACCGGAGCGTCCTCGAATGGCGACTGCGCCGCCGTCACCGCGCCCAAAGCCACGTCTTTGCCGCCGGCCAGATCGGCTCCGGCGACCACGGGAAAAATGGGCGCCGGACGCCCGGAGCCGGCCGCATTGGCCCGCAGCTCGGAGAGGACTTCCTCCAGCAGGTCGGCATCGGTGGCATTGCCGTCGGTGAAGACCAACATCCCCGCCAACGGCCGCCGGTCAAAGCGGGCCCGGAGGCTGCGCAGACCCGTCAGCAGGGCCGAGGCATCGCCGGTGAAGTTCAGTTCGGAAAAGTCGGCGCTCCGTTTCAGTCGGGCATCGAAGGTGTAAGTCTGGAGCCGGAAGGTGTCGCCCAGCGTCTCCAACCAGGCAGGCAACTCGCCGTCGGCGCCCCGAATCACGCGGGCCATCGCCTCGCCGGCAGTGTCGGCGCCATTCGGCCCTTTCACGGAAAGTCCCCGGGAGTTGTCGGCCAGCACGACGAGGTCGTTGGCGCCCTTTTTCGGCGACTCCCCGGTCCAGAGAGGCTCCAGCAGGCACAGGGCGAGCAGGATCAGGCCGGTGAGCTTCAGGGCAAAAGCCAGCAGCCGCGGGCCGCCGCGCAGGGGGCTGCGGGCATAACCAACGATGAGGAACACCAGACCGAGCGCCGCAAAGGCGACCGCCGGCCAGAGCCAGTCGGGATTGGAGAAAACGAGGGAGCCCAGCGTGATCATGAGGTGCCATCCGGGGTCTCAGCGACCACTGCCGAGCTCTTCGTAGTAGCGGCGCACCAGGTCGCGATACTCCCGCGGCACGGGGTCGCGGTCGATCGGGGCCAGCGGGTTGTCCTTGTCCAATTTTGCCAGTTCCTCGACGAGCCGGTCGCGGATCTCCACCAGCGGCAGGGTGATGCGCTGGTCGATGGTGTTGGCCTGGGGCGGCTCGTTGTTGCGGCGGAACTCGATCCGCATCGCCCGCGCGTCGTCGATCACCTTGGCCAGCTCGTTGCGCAGGTCATCGGCCTCCACCATGTTCTCGACGTTGCGGAGCCGGTCGGCCCATTCTTCGTAGTCCCGGCCGGTGATCGGTCCCTCGGGCTCGGCTTCATCGGCTCCCTGGAAAAACAGCGGTTGCTCAGCTCCCTGGGCAATGCCCTGCGGCAGTCCGCGCCGGCCCTGATCCTCTCCCCCACCCCAGTTCGGTCCGCCGAAGCTGCTGCCCGAGCGATCCGTCGCGCCGCCTCCGGCAGGACGGTTGCCGCCAGCAAAGCCACCCCGATAGCCGCGCGGCGGCTGACCCTGCGCCCCCGGCGTCTGACCTTCGCCCTGTCCCTCGCCCTCGCCGGGCGTCTCGCCGGGAGACTGGCTTTCGCCTTTGCCCTTCCCTTTTCCTTTGCCCTGGCTCTGATTTTCGGAAGAGGCAACCTGACCAGGTTCCTGGCCTTCGGGTTGGCCCTCGCCCTGACCTTCGCCCGGTGACTGGCCTTTTCCTTTGCCTTTGCCCTTGGCTTCAGCCTGCGCCCGGGCAGAACCCTCCGTGGGCGACTGGCCCTCGCCCGGCTCGCCGGGTTGCGGCTCGTTTGATTCGCCCTGACCGGGCCCCCGGCCTTTTGGCTGACCTTTTTGGGCAAGCTGGCGATCGGGATTGGCCTTGCCGGCACCTTCGCCCGGCTCTCCGTCTTTCGGTTCCTCCCCGCCTTCGCCCTTTCCTTCTCCCGGCGGCTGATCGGTCGGAGCGGCCTTCGCGCCCTTGCCCTTGCCAGGTTCGGCTGCCTCAGCGCGGCCCTCGCCCTCGGGCTCGGATTTGCCTTTCTGAGCACCTTTCGCCTGCGATGCCGAATCCGCCCCGTCCTCCGCGGGTTCGCCCTCGCCGGGTTTTCGATCAGACCCTGTTTGATCGGAGGACTGACCCTGTTTGATCGGATCGCCGGGCTCACCGGGCTTGCCGGATTCGTTCATGGCCAGTTCGGTGGCTTCGGGCTTTTCGCCAGCGCCGCCGCCGAGGCGTTCGGCTTCCTCGCGACTTTGCTCGATCAGTTCCTCCAGCTCCGACCGGGCAATGCGGAGGGCGTCGGCCTCGCTGCCGAGGACTTTCTCGGCGGCTTTCTCGACATCGGCCTTTAGTTCCTCGATGCCGCGGGCGGCGGCGCGCTCGCTTTCCTGGGCGAGCTCGCGGCGGTTGTAGCGGGTCAGGTCGCCGGCCTCCTGCAGGGAATCCTCGAGCCCGCCCATGGTCGCCTCGCGGACCGCCTCATACATGGCGGTGGACAGGAGCGGCTCGCTCTCCTCGGCCTGCTCGCTGACCTGTTTCATCTGATCGAGCAGGTTTCGCAGGGCCGCCTGCTGTTCCGCGATCTCGCGGGCTAGCCCGGCGTTGGCGAGCGGCGACTCGTCCTTCGGCTTTTCTTCCAACTGCTGGCCGATGGCTTCTTGCTTTTGGGCAAGGTCGCGGGCCTGCTCGCGGATGGCGCGCATCTCGTCCTCGAATTTGCGCGAGGTCTTCTTGCGGAAATCCTCCTTCACCTCGTCGAGCTGGCGCTCAGCCCGGGTGGCGGCGTTGGCGGCGTCGGCGAGCTGGCCTTCCTCGAGTTTCTCGGCGGCTTCGCGCACGTCCTCGCGGGTCTTCTCTAGTTCCTCGCGCTGCTCGGCCATGTTGGCGCGGTTTTCCTCGGAGTTCATCCGCTCGGTCACATCGTCGAGATCGCGGAGGAGTTGCTCCTGCTCTTCCTGGAGACGCTTGAGCTGCCGCTCGAGTTCCTGCTTTTCCTCTTCGGACTGGGCATTCTGGAGGGCGTTTTCCAGCTCCTGAATTTTCTTGGCGAGAGCTTCCTGACGGCGGGCCAGTTCCTTGAGCCGGTTGAGCACCTCGAGATTCTCCTGCTGCTCGGCGGTCTCCTGGGGATCCTGGGCTTCGCGCTCCTGCTCGTAGCGGAGATCCTTCTGCTTCATCTCCAATTGCATGAGCTGCTCCTGCTGCTGCTGGCTCTGGCCGGACTGGCTCTGCTGACTTTGCGAGCGGGTCACGTTGATCTCGCGGCTGCGGGCGCGGACGAGGGCTTCGTAGGCCTTGCGGCTGGCATCGTGGGCGGGCCGGAGCTGGGCGGGATCCTTGAAATCGACCGACTTGCCCAGGGTCTCGACCGCCTGCCCCATGTGCTGGACCGCGGCAGTGAAATGGGCCTTCAACTCGGCGTCGGAGGCTTCGCCGGCGGCTTCCTCGGCCTGGCCGATGGCGATCTGCTGGCTTTCCTTCACCACACCGATGTCGCTGCCGATCTCGTCGAAGGTCTTGCCGAGATCGCTCTGGCGGATCAGCTTCCACTCGGCGTTCATCACGTCCTTCTGGAGTTTCATCAGTTTCTCCGCCTGACCGCCGCCGGGTTGCTGGCCGGGCGGCGGGCCACCCATGTTTTCCTGCTCGCGAAAGATGGATTCGAAGTCCCGCACCTCGGCGAAAAAGAGGTCGCTCTGAGTCCGACGCGGCTTGCCGTCCGGCCCGGTGTCTTCGGCCCAGAGGTGGTAAGCCACAAGATCGCGGGGCGCGGCGCCGAGTTCCTCAAGCGAAAACTGGGTGCTGACATCGTGGCTTTTGCCTCCGGGCAGGGCGGCCTCGGCCAGCACGATGTCGCGTGTTTGCTCGCCATGGACCAGGGTGGCGCCGGCCTTGAGAATGCCGATATCGTCCCAGAGCTTGGCCTCGATGGGCAGTTCCTGGATGGCCGAGACGTCGATGTCGCGCTTCGGGAAAACAAAGTCCAGCTTGGGCGGCAGGTTTTTCAGCACCGTGACGGTGAACCATGGCGGCCGCTGGTTGGCGCGGTCCTTGTCATCGACGAGGTGGAGCCGGTATTTCTGCGTCTCCTTGGGCTGATGCGTCGCCACCAGCACAGTGGGGTCGTCCAGGCTCGGAGCGAGAGGGATGACGCTCTCGTCCTCGCCGAACAGCTCGGCGGCGGCGACGGGTTTGTTGACCTTCATCGTCCACACGAGGTTGGAACCCTCCAGCAGGCTCACTTTCTGGACATCCTCGAGCTTTTTGACCTCCTGGTTGGCATAGGCCGGCGGCGTGATCTCGGCGTCGGCGCGCTCCAGAGCGGGATGCACGTAGGTGGCGATGGAAAACTCGGGCGACGCCTCGCCGTCGAACTCGATCCGGTAAACGGCGTCGGCTTCGACCTTGGCGATGAGCCCCGAGAAGACCGCCTCGTCGAGGCCGGCTTTCATCGGGACGCGGCCGCGCTCGGCCCCGCCCTCGCCGGGTTCGCGATAGATGAGCACCGCGTCGGGGGGAATGCGCTGGCCGAACTTGGCCTCGACGATGAGCCGGGCACCGCGTTCCACCTCGGTATCGCCAGGCAGGACGGCGATCTCGTAGGCCATCGGCGGCGCTTCGGGCTCGGCCGCCGGTGCTTCCGTCTGGGTCAGGACATCGCGCAGGGGACGCGCTTCGCCGACCAGAAACCACAGCGCCACCCCGAAGACGATCGCAGCGGCAAACTGCATCCAGGCCGCTCCCGCGAGCCGGGCATTTGACACCCGCCGCACCCATTGGTGGCGGACGGCGTGGTCGACCGCCTCAAAAACGACCCGCTCCTGCAGGTAGCCGAGCTGACCGCGCGAGTCGGGCTGCTGCTCGATGGCGGTGAGCAGGGCAGCCTCGAGGTCGGGGTGGGCCGTCTCGATCCGCTTGGCGAGCGCCTTCACATCGATACTGCGGGAGTCCGACCACCACACCCCGATCATGGCGGCGAGGCTGGTGAGGCCGAAGGTGATGAGGACGGCGGTCCAGGACCACCAATCCCGATACACGGCGAGCGCCAGCAGCGTGGCGGCGGCGAGGGCGCCCAGCAGAAGGATGGCGGAGACGACCTGGCGTCGCCGGAGGGTCCGCTCGGCTTCGATCAGGGGCCGCAGCTTTTGGTGGAGGACGTTCTGGATCATCGGGGGTCGGCGATGGATGGTGAAACCGTCTGACTCTGCGAGTGTCGCGGAATCCATGCCAAATGCCAAGCCTCGTCTGCGGGCGCGATCGGGGAAAACGCGCCGAGCCGGGGAGTCGCTCCGGACGCTTGATCGATCAGCCACTGGGTTCCGGTCAGCCTCAGGCAAAAAATCTTGAAAACCGTCCACGGTCGGAGCCCCCGTGCCCCGCGCGCGGCAACCTGACGCGCTCCCCTCTCCGACCGGATACTCCCTTGATATTGACCGGCCCTACGGGATTCGATAACCTCCCGAAACGTTGGCACTTCTCTCCTTCAGTTCCCGATCCGCTCAATCTCCGACGGAAGTTGTCGGCCGCGTCCTTTCGTCCCGGCCTTTCCCGAAAATGATGCGGCGGCCCACCCAGAGCCGCCGCACCCACGAAATAGAAGGCCCCGCCATGCGCCTCGCGGGGATCGGCGGGGCCAACCGCCTCGACCGCGTCGGGGGCGGCGGACGCTTGCTGATCAAGGGCACCGTTGATGAACCGTCCGCCGTCACCGTCAATGGCGAGCCGGCCCCGCTGCGGCCGTTGCCGGGTGGAGCGAGCTTCCTTTACAGCAAGGAACTCAACCTCGGCCCCGGTGAGAAGCGGCTGGAGGTCGAAGCCACCGATCCCAATGGCAATGTGGCGCGGCGCAGCTACACCAATTTAAAGGGACGGGAAAATAAATGAAAAACATCACGGGATAATGAACGCTTGGCTTCAAGCAAACTTTCCGCTCACATATGCCGGCAGAATCGTCGAGAAAGATTTCCCATGTATTGAGCTTTCGCCAGCGAATCATTCCGCTGCGTCTATTGTTGAGCAAAATTTCAGGAACGGCGCAACCAAACTCCCTGGATCACAAAAAGTTGACTGGAAGGCTGTTTCTGCCAGAGACGCTCTGGAGGTGGCTCGTGCTTCATATCGGGCAGCCAGGGTAAGCGAGGAGCCTATTGCGAAACAACTTAGTGCAATTAACGGCTGGCTAAAATCAAACCTCTTGAAGTATGGATGCAACCCCTAAAGGAATTAAGGAACTAGTCGATATGATTAATGGATGCGATTCATGCCGAACTTTCTCGCCCACGGGACTTCCGAATATAACAAGATCTAACTTGGCGACCCCCGAGGATTTTGGTCAATTTTACCAGCTTACGGCAGGAGCGCGGGTATTTTACGATGACTTGCCATTTGGCTACCAAATATGGGCTCCTGAAAAGGTTTACTATGCAAACCCATTGTTGTTGGGCGACCTCTATGAGCAGCAAAAGGGTAAATATGACAACGATCACTCGTCGGCGCTGTATCTTTTCGCTGATTCGTCGGCAGGTTATGTGACAATTTCACTGGCACAAGATAGATCAGACTTCGGTTTCTGTTTTGATAGCTCTGGTTCATATCACGGCACGGAGGAAAGTATCGTTATAGCGAAATCGTTTACGGAATTTTTAACCCTCGCCTACGACGCAAAGGGGCAGAACATCCTGTGGGACGATTTGAATCCGAAATACGGTTATCTGGGCGATCTGTAGTGGGCGGACGCGCTAATTATCGGCGTGGAAAAGTGGCCGCAAAAAATCCCATCTGGCATGGGTTTGCTGGTCACGTCGTGGCCCCGGCGATGCCGGGTATCTGGGGGTCCGAATCATTCTCCGAAACCGGCCGGAAGAATTTAAAGGGCCGGGAAAATAAAAGGCGAAGCGTCTTGCTTTTGCCGCCATTTCAGCTTTGCTGGTCAGGGCGCCCCTTTTCGCCTCGGCTACAGCTTCCGATCCATTTCCCCAGCCCAATTCTCATGCGTCAATCACGTCTCCTTCAACAACCCGGCGCGGATGCTTACTACCATGTGGCCTCCCGCGTGGTCGATAGAATTTAAAGGGACGGGAAAATAAAACCAAGGAAGATTTATTTAAAACATTGTTTTCGTCCGCCTCGCTACCCCCCCCTCAGCGCCAACCAGAAACATTAATGCCTACTCGATTAAAGTCTCGAAAAACCCTTGCAGTCATATTGGGAGCCATACCCTTGGTTCTTTTCATTCTATCGTTCTTTGTGGAATTATGGTTCAGATTCGGATTTTATGATCGCCTGGAATGCGGCGTTAGCATTTCCGAAGGCAACTTTCGGTTTGGCACTTCAGAGGATCACACATTGCCTTTTGGGCATTTTTTCTTTGAC
>JAEUHH010000060.1 GCA_016795505.1 Verrucomicrobiales bacterium
CGGGTCTGGTTTCCGATGAGGATAAGGATGCCGGAGGCATCACAGCCATTAGCCGGTGGTTGAGCGAGGAACGAGCGATACCACCGGACCTGAGCAAAGGATTACGAGCATCCCGGAGGGATGCCAGCGAGTCCCCTTGCCTTCCATGACACCGCGCCCGCTGGCATCCCTCCGGGATGCTCGGTCTTTTCATATTTCCGGTCCGGTGGTGTCGTCGCTGCGCTCCTCAACCACCGGCTAATGGCTTGGATGCCTGCGGCATCCCTACTACCCGGCTCACTGCGACACAACAGCACCAAAAAGTTCCGCCCGGACAACCGTGAGATCACGCCCCCGAAAAATCTGCCCGATCCGCTGCCCAGCCCACCGCCCAAAAGAAAAAACCCGGCCGCGCGACAGGCGCGCGGACCGGGTCTGGTTTCCGATGAGACAGGGTCTGATCGGATGGAGGGATCACAGGGGAGCTGGAAAACGCTCCCGCCCGGCGCCCGGATCAGGGCTTCGGGGTGTCGGGACCGTCGGCGGGCAGTTCCGGCTTGGCGACGTAGTCGGTCGGGATCTCACCCTTCAGCGACTTGAGGAAGTCGATGATCTTGGCGGTCTCCTCGTCGGTGAGGATGTGGCCCTGCTGGTGCTCGGCCATCTTTTTCACCATTTCGTCGAGCGACTTGATCGAGCCGTCGTGCAGGTAGGGACCGGTCTCGGTGATGTTGCGCAGGCTGGGCACCTTGAAGAAGCCGGTCATGGCTTCCTTGCCCTCGAGACCGCCGAGGCCTTTGTCCTCGGTGGGCCAGGGTTTGACCAGGCCGAGCTTCTGGAACATGTGACCGCCGACGCCGGCACCCTGATGGCAGGTGACGCAGCCTTTGGAGATGAACAGATTCAGACCTTCCTTCTGGCTGTCGGTCAGGGCCTTGTCATCGCCCTTGAGGAAGGCATCCCACGGCGCCGGGGTCAGCAGGCCGCGCTCGAAGGCGCCGATGGCATTGCCGACATTCTTGTAGGTGAGCGGGTTTTCCTCGCCGGGGAAGGCTTCCTTGAACAGGGAGACGTAGTCGGGGATGGATTTGAGCACGTTCAACACGTAAGCCTCGTCGGGCATGCCCATCTCGATGGGATTGAGGACCGGTCCAATGGCCTGGGCCTCGACGTCGGCGGCGCGACCGTCCCAGAACTGGGCGATGTGCAGGGCGGCATTGTAGCTGGTGGGAGCGGAACGGCCGCCCTTCTGCTGGCCGATGCCGGTGGAGGTGGCGGCGCCGTCGTCACCGTAGCTGGCGAGGTCGTGGCAGGTGTTGCAGGAGACGGAGCGGTCCTTGGAGAGACGGGTATCGTAATAGAGCATCCGCCCAAGCTTGATCTTGGCGGGATTGGACGGATTGGCCGGGTTTTCGGCGCTTTCCGGCAGGGGCTGGAACATGCCGAGCATGGCCCGGTTGACTTGGACTTCCGCCTGCACGGTCCCGAGGGACGCGAGGGCGAGGAGCAGGGTGATTTGGGAGGTGAGCTTCATGGTGCGCGTAAATAGCTGATCGTCGATACGTTTTCAAGAGCGGATTGGTCGCCTGCTCTTTCGCAAAAACGCCAGTCCGGGATCTCAGGTGGGCCGGAAAGGTCAGAAGAAGACTTTCTCCGCGGTGCCGCGGAGGATCCAGGCTTTGTCCATGTCGCTGAGTTCGGGGATGCGATCGCGGACGAGGGCGATGGATTCGCCGTAGGTGTGGCCTTTTTGCACCTGGTAGGGGCAGTCGGTGGCCCACATCAGCCGCTCGGGGCCGTAGGCGTCGCGGAGACGCAGGATGAAGGGCGCGAGATCGGTGTAGGGCGCGGCTTTCTGCCCGAGGGCGTAGAAGGCGCTGGTCTTCACGTGGACGGTGGGATGGTCGGCGAGGCGCAGGAGTTGCTCGACCTCGCTCTCGGGGATCTGTCCGCTGGCGCCGATGCGGGCGAAGTGGTCGATGACCACGGGGGTCTCGGGAAAGGCCTGGCACATCCGCCCGATGGCGGGCAGGGCCTCGGGATTGGCAAGGCAACACATGGCCTGACGGGTCTCGGCGCCGGTTTTCCACATGGTGCGGATGCCCTCGGAATCGATCCACGAGGCGGCATGGTCCTTGCCGGTGTGGAGGCGAAAGCCCCGCACGCCGCGGGCGCCGAGGGTCTGCATGGTCATGGGCACGTCGGGGCCGTCCTCGTCGATGATCGCCACGCCGCTGAACACGCCGGGATGGGCGGCGATGGCGTCGAGCATGTAGGTATTGTCGTAGCGGTAGAAGCTCATCTGGATGAGCACGACGCGGGTGACGCCATGCGGCTGGGCCTCGGCGAGCAACTCCCCGGCGGTGAAGCTCGGCGGGCGCATGTCCTCGCGCTCGCGGCCGGCGGCCAGCGGATAGCGCTCCAGATCGGGCGTCCAGATGTGGACGTGGGCATCGATCCAGCCGCTGTCGACCGCCAGCGAGCGGGCGGGGGCGGCCAGCGAGGCGGCGGCAAGGCCACCGGCGGCAGTGAGGAAATCGCGACGGGAGGGATGGGAGCGGCGGGATGGCATGGGTGTCGGAAGGGATTAGCCGTAGGAGGCGAGAAAGTGACGGTAAAAATCGCGCGCCTGGAGGACTTGGTCGATTTCCACGTATTCGACGGCTCCATGCGCCAAATCGATGGAACCGGGGCCGAAAATGATGCTGGGAATGCGGGCGCGGGAGAGTTTCGTGCAGTCGCAGCCGAAGGGCACGCCGGCGGGCTCGGGATCGAGGCCCATCGCGGCGAGGACGCGCGAGGCCACGGTGACGACGGGGGCGTCGGCGGACGTTTCCATGGCTTCATCGGCCAGGTAGGGTGGCTCGACGACGATGGTCAGGTCCGGGTGGGTGGCGCGGACGGCGTCGAGCAGGCGATCGCAGGCCGCCAGCACGCCGTCGGCGGTTTCACCGGGCAGGAGGCGGCGGTCGATGGTGATGCGGCAGTGCTCGGGCACGAAATTCACCTGCGCGCCGCCCTCGATGAGCCCGATGCTGCAGGTGGCGCGCCCGACCAGCGGGTGCGACAGCGTGGCAAGCCGGGCATCGTCAGCGACGAGGGCCTCGATGACCGCCGCCATGCCGACGATGGCATTGACGCCGAGATGGGGCTTTGAACTGTGGGCGGACCGTCCCCGCGTGGCGATGCGGTAGCGCAGCACGCCTTTGTTGGCCCGGATGAGGCGCAATTCGGTCGGTTCGGCCACGATGGCCGCCTCGGGGAGTGGTCCATCGGCCAGACAGTCGAGCAGACCGAGCACCCCACGAAAGGCGTGCTCCTCATCGATCACCGCGCCGAGGATGACCTCGCAGGGCGGCGTCTCCCCGGCCTCATGGAGCTCGCGGATCGCGTGCATCATGGCGGCAAGCCCGGCTTTGACATCGCAGGAGCCCCGGCCATAGAGCCGGCCGTCGCGGAGGGTCGGCTCGAAAGGCGGGATGGTCATGTCGGCCACCGACACGGTGTCCATGTGCGC
Source organism: Verrucomicrobiales bacterium (assembly GCA_016795505.1). Classification (GTDB taxonomy): domain Bacteria; phylum Verrucomicrobiota; class Verrucomicrobiia; order Verrucomicrobiales; family DEV007; genus JAEUHH01. Next base: position 3,497 of record JAEUHH010000060.1, read on the forward strand.
CTCCAGCACGATCCGGCGGGCGGGATCGGCCCCCGGCAAGCGGACGAGGACATTCGGCCGGCCCGGTAGGACCTCGATCTGGCGGCACTCGATGCCGGCGCGCTCGAAAAAATCGCGCACATAGTCCGCCACGGCAGCCTCCCCGGGGCCGTGCCACTCGGGATTGATGCTGTCGAGGCGGACCAGGTCGGCCAGGGTGTCGATGACGCTCATCTCGGGACGGGTAGCACCGATGCCGGGAACGGCAAACGCTCGGGATCGCGCCTTTTCCGTCGCGCGATCACGGCTCCTCGGCAGCAGTGGCGGCAAACCGGGCGGCCGCGTCCCCCACCCCGACCGGACGGCGCACACTCAACTCCCGGAGCCAGCCGGCCGATTTCCGGCGCGCCAGCGCCTCGGACTGCGCCACATGATCGGTCCCCCGGACTCGCTCGGCATACTGGAGACTGACCAGAAAGCCGTCGCGAACCACGAACCGCCACACATTCACCTCACTCAGCGCCATCTCCGGCGCGTGAATGACAAAAGCCAGCGACGCCGACTCCTCCGGGCCGGAAACGGCCGAAATGACGCGTCCGCCAGCTCCCGCGGCCTGGTCCGAGAGCCGGTTTGCGTAGTCCCGCGGCGCCAGAAACTGCCGGTGGATGCGTTGCGCAAAAATGGCCTCCCATTCCTCCGCGGATTCCCCCACCGGATAGTATTCGCGCACCCGGACGCCTTCGCGGTCGCCCTCGGAGGCCAGTCGCAGCCGGCGACCGCCCATCTGGATGACATTCGCGGCATCAATCGCCTTCACCGGCGGCGGCAGGTTTTCGTTCGCCGGCTCCGCGACAGTCCGCTCGACCCGTCGGGCCTGCGCCGCCTCGCCGACCGGCCCAAAGAGCGGCGCTCCCGTCGTCGGGACGACCGTCTCGGGACCGGAGACCCGCTGCGCGTCGGCATGCAGGCGTTTCGCCCGCTCGCGATCCCGCCGCACCGAGCCGGCGATGTCTCCGAGCATGCGATAGGATTCGCCGACCAGTTCCGACTGCGCCGGATCGGGCTCCGCCAGCCGGATGGCGGCGGTCAATTGCCGTTCTGCCTCGGCAAAAGCCTCCGCCGCGCCGGCGACCTCGCCCCGGGCGGTAGCTGCGGCGCCTTCCTGGCAAAGCCATTCGCCGAATCGGTAGGCGCGCACGGGATTGCCTGGATCGAGCGCGACTGCTCGCTCGTGGGCCTCGCGCGTGCCGGCCACATCCCCCTGCTGCCAGCGCTCGGTCGCCTTCGCTTCCCATTGGTCGGCTCCGGCGGGATCGGGCAGAGGCTCCCCGGTCGCACCCAAAACAATCCCCGGCAGTGTCAGCAGGCACACCACCCATCCACAGCCCTGTCGAAGGTGAACCACGGGAAGAATCGTCTAATTACAGCCGTAATTTATAATTTTTATAATTTCCAGTCAACATTTTCCGCTTTCGGCCGCCAATCGGACCTTCGCCTCGCCTCCGCAAAGGCCGGCTTTTCGATGCAACAGGGTATGATCGGAGATGATACCCGGTTGGATCGGAAAACGACGCCCCTCCCCGATTCCGCCACTTTTTGCTTGCCAGGATTACATGTGTAAGATTTAGATCAAATCGCCCGGCTTTCCCGGCTAGAACCCCATCCTGCTCCGTCCCATGCGCCTTCCTGTTGCCCTTTGCCTGTTCGTCGCCGCGAGTGCCCTCCACGCGGCTCCACCGACCGCCGACGCGGTCAAAGCGGCTCTGGTCCGGGGCGTCACCTTCCAACACCGCGAAGTGGCGCGGCACGGCGGCTACGTTTACCGGCAAAGCGCCGACCTCTCGCTCCGCGAAGCCGAGGGCATTCCGGCACCCGACACGATCTGGATCCAGCCTCCGGGCACTCCGGCGGTGGGCGAGGCCTTCCTCGACGCCTACGAGGCCACCCGCGATCCCGCCTGCGCCCAGGCGGCTCTGGACGCGGCGCTCGCGCTGACCCGCACCCAGATGCACTCGGGTGGCTGGTACTACAGCGGTCATTTTGGCGAGCAGGAACGGGCACCGTGGTTTCACCGGCTCGACCCTCAGGGACAGCCCCTGCCCGATCCGACTCCGACGGGCGACCGGGACCAACCGGCGGGCTGGCACCTCACCCGGGAGGCCAAGTACCGGGGGAAAAACGAGACCATCCTCGATGACAATGTGACCCAGGCGGCGCTGCATTTCCTGATCCGGATCGATCAGGCCCTGTCGGGTCGGAATGCCGAGATCCGGGGCGCGGTGGAGCATGGCCTGACCGCCCTGTTGAACGCCCAGTATCCCGGCGGCGGCTGGAGCGCCAGCTTTGACCGCTATCCGGCCCAGCCGGCGGATGCGGCGGCCTACCCGCCCATCAAAGCGTCCTACCCGGACGACTGGCCGCGCACCTGGCCGAAGGACTTCCGCGGCTGCTACGTGACGAATGACGAGCTGATGACGCGCTGCGTGACGACCCTGATCCGGGCGCATCTGGCCTACGGCGCGACGGACCCACGCCCGATGGCGGCGCTGCGACGGGCGGGCGATTTCATCCTCGCCGCCCAGATGCCCGAGCCGCAGCCAGCCTGGGCGCAGCAGTATGATGAGGCGATGAAACCCTGCTGGAGCCGGGCTTTCGAACCGCCGGCCATCAGCACGCGCGAATCCGAAGGGCTGCTGCGCTCGCTGATCGAGATCGCCGCCCTGACCGGTGACCGCCGCTATCTGGAACCGGTGCCGCGGGCGCTGGCCTACCTGAGAAAATGTGAATTGCCGGAGAAGAAACTACCCCGCTTCCTCGAACTCCGGACCGACCGGCCGCTCTACTTCACCCGCGGCCCGGGCGGGAAGGGCTTCGAGATGACCTATGACGACTCGCGCCTGTCGAGCAACTACGGCTGGATCAATGACTCGCACCTCGACGAGATCGAGGCCGACTTCCGGGCGGTGCTGGGGGGCGCTCCGCTCCGGGAAAAGCCGCCGGTGGAGCCCGGAGCACTGGCGGAGACCGTGTCCGGCATCCTCGCGGCTCAGGACGACCGGGGAGCCTGGTCCACGGCCGGTGGCATCATGCGCGATGCCTCCGGTCGCAAAACGGAGCCCGTCGGCGGGGTCATCGAAAGCGCGACCTTCATCGCGAATGTCGCGGCGCTCTGCCAATTTTTGGAGACGGCGCCCTGATGACGGCGCCGGCTTACTTCTTCAGCACGATCTGGTCGTCGCCGAATTCCATGGTGGTCATGGCATTGGCGGCTTCGTATTCGTCCTTGCAGGTCTCCTTGAGCCGCATGAAGGCCTCCATGATCGGCTTGAGCTGCTTGGTGCTCATCGAGAAGCTGCCGATGGAGCCGCCCCCCGCCTTCCAGATGGTCTTGTACTCGGCCTGCACCTGGTTGAAACGGCTGCTCACTGTGAAGGGCAGACCGAAGACCGACCGGACGATGTAGATCTCGATGCTGTTCACTTCGAAGTCGAGATAGACGCCCTCGAATTTGACGAAACCACCCAGAATGCCGCCCTGCTTGCCTTTCACCCGCTGGCTGAGGTACTGGTTCACCTCGGCCTCCGTGTAGGTCAGCGTCTTGTCCGTGACCTTGGGATCGAGGGCGGCCTGGATCTCGGCCACCAGATTGCGCGGCTCGGAGGTGAGGAGTTCGGCCGGGTAGCCGTTGACCTTGGTCAGGTTGGCGTTGGGTTTCAGCACCAGGCCCATCATGACCATCAGACCGATGGCGACGATGAGCAGCAGCACGGACAAGGGGGTGAAAAACGGCTCGTCCGACACCGGCCGCGGTCGCCTCGCTCCACCGGCTGGCGGGCGCTTGTAACCGCGATCTGCGGGACCGGTGGGGCGCCGCCTCGGGGCGGCATGCCTGCGACGACGGGTGTCACCTCCGAGATGCGGTTTCATAGATGGTTGGGAAAGAGGGATAAAGGATGAGAGCCAGAATGAAGCGGGACGGAGCCCCGGCAGGGCGATCAGGCCGCCGCGCCACCGGCTGGGGACGACGAGCCGCCCCCTGAACCAGAAGAGGTCGAGCCTCCGCCCGAAGTGGAAGCCGAAGAGGAGCCGCCGCCGCCGGATGAATCACCGCCGCCGCCGCCGCCACCTCCCCCGCCGCTGCTGCCACTGCCGGAGTCGGCTTTGGCCGCCTTTTTGTAGGAATCGCTCCGGTAGTCGGTCTGGTAAAAGCCGGAGCCTTTGAAGATGATCCCGGCACCAGTGCCCAAAAGCCGACGCACATGACCGCCGCAGTCCGCCTGGGGACAATCGGTGAGGCGGTCATCTTTCATCGACTGGAACACCTCGAACTGGTGGCCGCATTTTTCGCACTTGTAGTCGTAAGTGGGCATTCTGGGTAACGTCGATAGCAGGGTGAGTCCTCGAAAACCCCGCCGCGGAAGACGCAGACAACCCGGCAACCTGCCGGGCTGCCCCTTGAAGGCGGGGAAGATGCCAATATGGTGAGGGGACGCCATCGCATCAAATCGAATTTTGACCCGGCTCTGGCCCGGATCGGACTTTACGCCACGCCCAAACAGCGTAAGTTGGGTATTTTGGAAATCCTGACATTTAAGACACCAGAGATGAAATCGTCCTCCCCGCATTCCATTCTCGTCCTTCCCGCCCTGGCAGGCCTGGCCTTGTGCCTGTCGGCTTGTGGTCCGGAATCGGCCACCTATACCGGTCCCGGCTATCTTCCCGGTCTCCGTGGCGAGGGCAATGTTTACGGCCAGGGCCGGTCCGAAGAGGAGACCAGTCTGGTGATGAAAAAGGACAATGTCTCCTACTGGGACGGGGACAACGTGCCCGGCGCGCCGGCCATCACGATCGACCTTTCCCAGCAGCGGGCCTATTTCTACAAAGGCGGCAAACTCGTCGGAGTGGCGCAGATCTCCACGGGCACCGATGAAAACGCCACCCCCACCGGGAATTTCAAAATCACGCAAAAGAACGCCAACCACGAATCGAATCTCTACGGCGAATACAAGTACCCCGATGGCAGGATCGCGAAAAAGGACGTCGACACCACCCGCGACAAGCAGCCGCCCGGCACCATCTTCGACGGCACGGACATGCCCTACTTCATGCGCTTCAATGGCGGCGTAGGCATGCACACGGGCTACCTGCCCGGCTTTGCCGCCTCCCACGGCTGCGTGCGCATGCCGCACAACATGGCGAAGAAGTTCTTCGAAAACGTCTCCGTCGGTACCCCGGTCCAGGTGGTGCCCTGATACACCGCCTGCTGTTTTTCTGCCCTCCCCCGACCATGCTCCCGCCGGAAGACACCCACGAGATCGATGTCGATACCGTCGCCGCCCTGCTCGGCGGGAGCGATGCGGCGACCATCCGGCTCATCGATTGTCGCGAGCCTGACGAGCATGCCCTGTGCCGCATCGAAGGCGCCGATTTGATACCCCTCTCCCGTTTTGCCGAGGAGTCGGCCCTTCGCCTGCCCGATCCTGCGGACGATGCCGCTCCGGCCCTGATCGTCTATTGCCACCACGGCATGCGCTCCCTGAATACCACTCGCTTCCTCCGACAGAAAGGCCATCGCCGGGTCTGGAGCCTGCGCGGCGGCATCGACGCCTGGTCGCAGGAGATCGATCCCAGCGTGCCGCGCTACTGAAGCGGCTCTGATTGACAAAAATTCGCCCCTGCCCCCATCTGGCGGCCAGTTGGGTGCAGGGACCGTAGCGGCTCTGGTTGACCGCCGGCAGAGACGGACGCGTCCCCGATTTGGGCGCGCCTGATCGACTCCAGCGAGCCCGGCGGAACACGTAGCCCCAGCCGAATGCGAAAAAAGGGGAGAGTTTTTTGAAAAATAATATTGAATTTTAATTTAAATATATTATTTATTGTTTTTATGGAAAACCAACGCGATTTCTCCTCCACCACCGCCCTTGATCCCGTCGTCCAGGAGCATCACTCCCTGAACACCGTCCGCGACCTCCTGTTCGGTTCGCAAGCCCGCGAGATCCACGAACGCATCAGCCAAGTCGAAGAGAAGTTCCACGCCTCCGCCCGGGAAATCGAAGAGCGTCTCAGCACCTCCCTGCGGGAAATGGAAAGCCGGATCACCGACCAGATCGGGCACCTCGATCAGGCACTGCGGTCGGAAATCGCCGCCGATCGCACCGAGCGCGAGCAGCGGGCCAGCGCGACCGGCGACGACGTGAAGACGCTGGGCGACCGGCTCGACGAACGCTTTGCGCAACTCACCTCCACCGTCGACCGCATCGAATCCGAAGGCCGCCTGCTCCTGTTCGAGCGCCTCAAATCGCTGAAAGACGAACTCGGCGAGACCAGCCGCACCTGGAACGACCGCCTCGACCGCGAACTGTCGACCCTGCGCGACGGCGCCGCCCCCCGCAGTGAGCTGGCCCGCCGCCTGATCGAGTTGGGCCAGGCCCTGCACCCGGCCGACGCCGACACCGCCCCTGCGCAGACCGAGGGCTGATCGGCTCCCGCTCCGCTTTCCGCATCGTTCCTCCTCCCGCCATCTCTCTCCATGGAAATGGAACACCCCTCCCCAACCCGCCCCGAAGCCAGCCTCCTGGATGCGGAATGGCAGCGTCTCCGCGACCTGATCGGCGGCGACGACCGGGAGCGCGTCCGCCAACTGACCGAGCGCCTCGCCCACCTCGAGACGCAGATCACCATCGAGCGCGAGCGGCACTCGCAATTGCGCCACCGACTGGCCAGGCTTCGTCCCGTTCTCACCGTCGGGGTCGCCGCCGCCGTCGTGTGGGCCGGCTTTGCCGCCTGGCAGCATCGCCGCCTCGCCCGCGTCGCCTCCGTGCTGGAGGAAATCCCCGGGCTCGTCATTTTGCAGCGCCACGCCGGCTCCGGCAGCCTGACCGGCCTGCGTGATTCGCTCGGCCCCGATCCCGAGAGCTTCCTCACCGAGCGCGGCTACGACCCCACCGATTTCCGGCTCCAATTCGCCCCCTACGCGTCCCAGCGCACCCAATGGGCCGAACAACGCGACCGCGACCGCGCCAAGCAGATCGATGGCATCCGCCAGGAGTTCGTCACCGTCGTGGGCGACCTCGATCAGGCCCGCGAGACCCAGCGGCGCCAGGACCTGGAGTCCCTCACCCGCGCCGTCTTCCGGCTCGCCTTTCCCGAGGCTGACGGTCTCGTCGAACTGGCTCTCGAAAACGACCGCTGGAAAGTCCGGGGCAACGTGGAAGAGCCCCTCCACAAACGCATCGTAGCCGAGTGGCCACACCTGGGTCTGCCCGGCGACCTGGACACCAGCGACCTGCACATCGCCAGCCCCGAAGCGCTCTCCCGCCTGCAACAGGACATCGAAGCCATCACCCTCGTTTACCTGTCCGGCACCGTCGAATGGTCCGACGAAGGCCAGCGACAGGCCGGGCGCCTTTCCCGGCTCATCCGCCAGCACGACGACCTGTCTGCCAAGTTGGGAAAGATCCCCTCCGCCATCGAAGTCCACTCCCTGCCCATGATGGGCGACACCGAAGCCAACGCCATCATCGAAAACGAGCGCATCGCCCACGCCCGTCGTCATCTCGCCGATTCTGCCGGACTCAGCAGTTTTCGTCTCCTGCCCGGGGTGCGGGACACCGTCTTTCAGGATGGCCGCGTCGGCGTCTACGTGCTCCTGAAACCCGCCAGCGACACCGTCACGCAGCAGCCGTGAGGGCGGGCCGGGCGGGCGTCTTTCGGCTTCTCGCTGTACCCCGGAATGGGCTTTCAGGCGGATCGCTGCCGTCACACCTTCTGCATGGGCAGTTCACGACTCCAATTCCTGGCGAATCACTTGAGCGATCTTTGCGGCGACAACTTTAGCGATTTCTTCCGGGGGCAGGCTGGCATCATACCTCGCCGAACCGATCCCATCCAGATCGCTCAATCCCGGAATGCCGGCCCCAGGCAACACGAGCACCGCTCTCAATCCGCCGTGTTTGCCCAGAAACATGCCATGTTCGAGCAACACGTTGCCGATTGGCAAATCACCGTTCTCCCTCACTCGATCGAATCGATCATGCGGAGAAATGACCGCCACACCGACGCGGTAATTGCGGACCACCGCCTCCAAGGATGCCAGATTGGAGGCGCCCGGCCTGAATTCCGGACTGACATTCCAAACGGTGGATGAGACTTGGTCGCCCAGTAGCCGGGAGATCTCACTGTCGATCAAGTTTGCCAAACCCAAGCCTTCAGTGGTGCTGGCGATGAAGACTTTCGCCGGGTTGCCCAAATGCACGGGCGGCATTCCCAACAATCGCAGATTATCGGCCGCCACCCGCCGGGCGGGGGCGATCGTGGCGAAGGCACCCTCCGCCATTTCGATCGCAGGCACCCAGGGTTTTGAACGGATGAGATTCTGCAGAGCCAACTCAGTTGGGCAGCCATCTTGATTGTTCTCCGGGGCGGAAGCCATCATTCCGCGAAGCGGCTCGACCAACCCATTGCGGATCGTCCTCCCGATCTCGTTTACGCAATCAACCAGATTCCGAATCGCATCATCCGTCTCCTGACCTTTGTCGAACTCCAACTTGCCGTTTCTCAAATTGACCAGCGCGTTCGATATCGCACCAAACCGGCTGTAATGATCCTGAATGACCTCCCGTCGATGCGATACCTCGCCAGACAGAGCCTGAACGCGAGAGCGCAGATCCTCGCGCACCAACCGGAAACACTCCAACAGGATCGAACGACAAACGAGCTGGCGGATCTCCGTCTCCACACTCAGGTCTCGGGATCGAATGATTCAGGCCACAGCCGCCAACTCTCGGTCGATCGCCTCGTCCAACAGCGGCAATACCGCCTCCGTCCCCTCGTCGAGCATCGTCCTGATAAAACCCGCCCGCTGGGCCAGCTTTTCACAATAGATCGAGAGGGGCGCCTTCGTTCCAGATGGTTGCGCCGAGATCACTGCCCCCAGAGCATCAAACTGCTTCACCAGACTCCCGCCAATCTCCACCAACCGCTCGGGTGGAAAGCCGAAGGGAGCCGCCTCCGAAAAATAGGTGAGCCAAACTTGCTGACTGACAAAACAGGCCTGCTGCGCATTGCCTGCCGAGGGATCCCTCAGCGTCCGGTTCAGTTGCTCCCGCCACGTGTCCAGCAACTCGACTAGCGACGCAGTTGCCTGGATCGGCACTAGTTCGGTTTCAGCGGAGGCAACGGGCATGGCAAAAAATCAACGACGGTGGAAAACGTAGACGGTCGGGAATCCTGCTGTCAACTTGGGGAAACATTTTCCATGACTATTTCCGCTTGTATTTTGCCCTAATTTTTGGTGTAAATCTGAGCGTAAATCCTCAGGAAGCCGTGAAATCTTGGCAAAATTGACCATCTCGCCAGAATCACCTCCTCCTTTGCCCTTTGGCTGCCAGATTTCAAGCATTCTCAACATCATGCCTGAAAACGATATGCCCGACCATCGCGCCGACCCGCGCGGTCCTTCTTTCCTCTCAAGATTTCGGGACACCGCGTCGCATCCTGAAAAAGAGGCACTGGCGCGCCTCGTATCCAGCACCGCCTTCGACCCCGGCCAGCCGATCTTTGTCGCTTCCGGCACCACCACGTTCATCATTGCGAAGCATCTGTTGTCCGAAATCAGAGGCGCCCAGATTTGGACGAATTCAGCCCCCTTGCTTTACGCATTTCTGGAGATGCAGGATTCGGACCAATTGGCTCCCCACGTTCAACTGGGCGTCGTCCGGGGCGAGGTCAATCCGACCACTGGCATTGTTTCCTCGTCTCCGCTGGGCAAGTTGCCGACCCACACGCTTCTCTACGCCCCTCACGGACTCTCCAGCCGGGGCATCGTGGGACGCCGGGACATCCGCGACATCAAGGCGATCATCAGTGCCCACCGCGACATCGTGATGCCCCTGACTTGGGATAAAATTTTCCGCGAAGCACCCAATGTCATCAAACACCTCGGTCACGCCGAGAAAGAAATCCAGCAGGGAAAGCGATCCTACCACATCCTGCTGCCACCCATCGAACCGGAATTGACGACCGTTCACGGCCCGATCAGGGAAAAGCTGACCTTTCTGGACAGCCTGCAAGCCGCCGGATTCAGGGTGACGTTTGGCAGCCGTTGATCGTCCATCCGGGTGGATTCGTGTGGTGCGGGCGGCTTGCCATTTGCCCACCCCGACCGCATGCTCTGAATCTTCCCCCCCGATGCACCGCCCGCCGCCCCATTCGGACCTGACGTCGGCTCCGCCGCCGCTACCGCGGCCCCGGACCTCCGCCGCGTTGCTGCCGCCGCTGATCGCCTGCGGCTTTGTCGCCGGGTTGCTCGGCGTGGCCCGGATCTACGATTCCCTGCCCCTGCATCCCCCGCCCTGCGGCCTGCGACGGCTCACGGGCCTGCCCTGCCTCGGCTGTGGCGGCACCCGCGCCATGAAAGCCCTCGCCCAGGGCGACTGGCTCGCCGCGCTCGCCTTCAATCCCCTCGTCATCGCCGGAGTCGTGGGGGTCTTTTTGTGGCTCCTCGTCGCCGGACTGCGCCACACCGCCTTTCCCCAATCCCGCCCCTGGCCCCGACCGTCTTCGCGAGTGCTGGCGGTGGCCATCACGGCTCTGGTGCTCGCGAACTGGGCTTACCTCGTGGTCTGGCTGCCGGAGTAGGCGCGGATTGACGGAAAACTCGGTTTCCCGAACGTTCACTGCCGCCCGGCTTTCCGATCAGACCCTGTTCGATCTCCGATCAGACCCTGTTGCATCGGAAACCGCGGCTCCCAATGTCCCGGCTTTTCCCTCGAATCCGCCACCGATTTTCCGTTGAATTCGACGGTTCCCGGCGGAAAACTGGCCCCACATGTCCACTCTCGCCGACAAAGTCGCCATCGTCACCGGAGCCGGCTCCGGCATCGGCCGCGCCATCGCGGAAACCTTCGCCGCCCACGGTGCGCGGGTGGCGGTGCTCGATTATGATGAATCGGCCGGCGCCGAGACGGCCGCCCTGATCCAGGCCGCCGGCGGGGTGGCGGCTTTCGAGCGCTGCGATGTGTCGAGCCAGGACTCGGTCCGGGCAGCGGTCCGCGACACGCTGGGCCGCCATGGACGCATCGACATCCTGGTGAACAATGCCGGGGTGGCTCACATCGGCACGGCAGCCAGCACGAGCGAGGCGGATTTCGACCGGGTCTTCGGGGTGAATGTGAAGGGCGTCTACAACTGCCTGCATGTGGTCATACCCCACCTGCTGGAGGCGGGCGGCGGGGTGATCCTGAACCTCTCCAGCGTCGCCGCCGTGACCGGTCTGCCCGACCGCTTCGCCTACTCGGCCAGCAAGGGCGCGGTGCACACGATGACCTTCTCGGTGGCGACCGACTACATCGACCGCAACATCCGCTGCAACTGCCTGTGCCCGGCGCGCGTCCACACGCCTTTTGTCGATGGCTATCTGGCGCGGAACTATCCGGGCCAGGAGGCGGCGATGTTCGAAAAGCTGTCCAAGGCCCAGCCGATCGGGCGCATGGCCTCGCCGTCGGAGATCGCGGATCTGGCTCTTTACCTGTGCAGCGATGCCGCGAGCTTCATCACCGGCACGGCCTGGCCGATCGACGGCGGCTACCTGAATGTGCGCAAATGATCGTCCGCCCGTGCTTGCGCCTCGTATCATAGGGCGGTTTCCTTTTCTTTCTGCAATCCATCCAACCCAAAACACACACCATGAAATCCCTGACTCGTCTCTTCGTCACCGCCCTGTTCTCGGGCACGCTCGCCACGGCCGGTTTCGCCGCCGATTCGGTCCACGACTTCAAGGTCAAGGACATCGACGGCAAGGAAGTCGATCTGTCGGCCTACAAGGGCAAGGCCCTGCTGATCGTGAATGTCGCCTCGAAGTGCGGCGCCACTCCGCAATATGAAAACCTCCAGGCGCTGCACAAGCAGTTCGCGGACAAGGGCCTGGTGGTGATGGGCTTCCCGGCCAACAACTACGGCGGCCAGGAGCCGGGCACGGAGGCCGAAATCAAGGAATTCTGCTCGACGAAGTATGACGTGGAGTTCCCGATGTTCGCCAAGGTGTCGGTGAAGGGCGACGACCAGGCCCCGCTGTTCAGCTACCTGACCACGGCGGAAAACCCGGACGGCACGGGCGACATCAAGTGGAACTTCGAGAAATTCCTCGTCAGCAAGGACGGCAAGCTGCTGCACCGCTTCGGCACCCGCACCAAGCCGGATGACGAAAAGGTGCTCGCCGCGATCGAAAAGGCGCTCAAGTAAGCCGCTTTCAGGCCGTCTTTGGTTCCAAAGGAGCCGGGCCGGATGTCCCTCTCAAAAGCCAGGCGCGGTCGGAAACGGCCGCGCCTTTTTTTGATGCGCCGCGATGGGGCTGGGAGGCGATGCGACGGAGGGGCGCAGATGGCTTGGCGCGGCTCTGCGCAATGCCGGCTTTCCCGGCTTTCATCCCTGGAGCCGCCGGGGTTGGGATGGTTTTCCCGCCCTTTTCCCCGCTGCGGCGCCTGCCTCGTGGGGGCTGAGGATTCGTGCGTCGCCCGGAGTCAATCGGGCAAACGGGACCCTCGCGGCCGGGGCGGAGATTTCCCCCAAAAAGCGAACCGGCTGGCCGGATCTTGTCGATCCAACCAGCCGGTCGTGTTGTCCGTTACCGGACGGTGTCGCGGCGTCCGTTCCCTAAATTGCGCCGCGACGAGGGGAGATTGCTGTGGAAATCAGTAGGGAATGCCGGGGCTGTCGTCGCCGACGGGGATGCCGCCGCCACCGTTGGGACCACCGTGATTGCCGCCGCCATCTTTGGGGCCGCCGTGGTGACCACCGCCGCCTTTTCCGCCGTTATTGGCGCTGGCACCGGCGGAAGCTTCCGCGGAGGCGCCGGCCGAGGCTGCGGCGGAGACGTTGTTCACGACATTGGTGGTGGCACCCGCGGCCAGATCGCCTTCGATCTTATAGCGGAAGCCGTCGTGGGACATCTTCTTGTAGGCCGAGGCGTAGTCCTGCATGGCATCGGCGTAGCGCATGGTGCCGACGCCTTCCATGACGCTGCCGGTGCCGAGAGCGACGCTGCCGACGGCGTGGGCCATCTTGGACACGTTGTCGATGTCGCTGTCGTGATAGACAGTCACATTCGCGGTCTCCATGAAGCCGGTCTTGTGGTTCTTGCCGTAGGTGATGACGGAGCCGGTGTTCCATCCTTGGATGGCGATATCCTGGAATTCCGTGTCACGGGACTCCGGGACGAGGTGTCCCATGCGGGCGGTCGAGCAGCTCGCCAGGACCATCGCAATGGGCGCGCAGAGGATCAGTTTCTTGTTCATCGTGTGTTTCTGTCTGTTTGTTTTTGAGGTTTCTCTCACTGAATCGCCCTCATTTTTCGCGCCTTTCGGGCGGGGACGGGAGGGCTCGGGCTTCGGCTGACCGCAGTCAGCCTCCGATCCGATGGGTTTGCGGGTTGGGTTGGCCGTGGGCGGCGGCCCGGGGGCCGGTCGTGGTGCCCAACAGGCGGGACTGCGCAAAGGGTTCGGCTTTCGGCAGCATCGGCGCCGGGTAGCTGATCTGTGGGGTGGTGGTCGGCTCGGACTTTTTCTTCGGCCACCAGCCGAAGGCGACTTTCACCACAGAATCCACCAGGAAGGAATAAACCCGGCTGATCCCGCGGGCGGGCGCTCCGACCGCCCGGGCGACCCGATACATCGGCTGCCGCTCACGGGTCTTGAAAACGACGATGTTCTGCGGCGGCACCGGAAATTCACCGCGCATCTGGGCCGGTGTGAGGGGCTGGCCGGGAATGACGAAGAAATCCTTGCCTTCTTTGCCGAGCTTGAGTTCGCCCATGGCACTCCCCTGCAACTCGGGCGCCACTTCACCAAACTTCATCGTTTGGCAACTGCAGAGCGCCACGCTCGCCAGAGGAATCAGAAATGACATTTGTTTCATCATTGATTCCAATAATAGCGATTTCTATAAATTTGTCCACAAATTTTTTAGAATCAATCATGATAATGTTTTTCATAATTAATATAATCGAGCCAAAACGAGACGCAGAACTCCCGTCCAATTCACTGATTTTCAATACGTTGACGCAACATCAGCCCGCGAAGCGACGCCGGGCCGAGCCCGCGAAAAAAAATCGCGACACCCCCGGCTCCAGGCCGGGATCTCAGGGGCAACGGCCCCTGAATGCGGAAAATCAGGGCAAAACCGGCCCTTTTTCCGTCTCCTCCGCCGCCCAGCGGAGAGTCGCGGGGCGATTCGAGAGGCTGTCGGTGCCTCCCGCTCCGATTTCCTCGGGAAAGACCACGACGATCTCCCGATAAGTTTGCCCGCTCCAGTGCTGGCCCGCGACGAGCCAGTTTTTCACGAATTTCGCGACCGCCAGCCGGCTTTCCTCCCGCACGCGGAGGGCCATCGCCGGATCTTTGGCCCGATCCTCCAGCCGGGCCGTCAGGCTGCGCTCCAACTCGACCAGATTTTCCTCGCCATCCCAGCGCGCCCAGCCGGACGCGGTCTTTTTCTGCATGCGCCCGGTATCGAAGGCCACCGGCAGACTGGGGCGGACGGGAGGCGCCACCACGATGACCCGGCCATCGTAGGCGGCCAGCTCCCACGGGCCATGGAGATCGATGTGGAACCGGTAGGTCGCCGGCACGCTGATCTCCGACACGGTGGTGCCAAACGGCACGACGCGGTCGAACCAGACGAGGTTGGTCTTTCGGGTGAAGGTCTCTTTTTCCTCGGCGGTGGCGACTTCGAGGATATTGCCCTCGGTGCCGCGGACCTGGAGGTCGGCATACTCGATAAAGGTCTGGGTGATCCGCTCCGGCTGGAAGGCCCCGGCGATGGCATCGACGGACTCGGCGACTTTTTCCACCACCGTCGTCGCGGCATCGATGGTCTTCTCTCCGGCCCGGAAAACGGCAAAGAAAACCGTCAAGCCCGCCGCTGTCAGGATCGCCACGATCCACACCAACCGGGAGCCGGCAAACCACCCGGCTCCGCGCGGGGTGCTGGGACCGGGTGAGGACGGGAGATCGGCGGGAGACGGGGTATCCGGCATGACGGATGGGATTCTACCCGAAAAGTCCCCCACCCTCACGCCAGAATTTCCCGCACCACCTCGCCATAGACATCGGTGAGCCGGAAGTCGCGGCCCTGATGCCTCCACGTGAGCTGCTCGTGGTCGAGGCCGAGCAGGTGCAGGATGGTGGCGTGGAGATCGTGCAGGTGGACTTTCCCCGAGACGGGACGGAAGCCAAATGCATCGGTCTCGCCGTGCATGAGCCCCCCTTTCACGCCGCCGCCGGCCATCCAGGCGCAGAAGCTCTCGGGTTGGTGCTCGCGGCCATGCTTTTCGATCGGCGCGGTGCCGCTGAGATCCTGGCTCCACGGGGTGCGGCCAAATTCGCCGCTCCAGACCACGAGCGTGTCCTCCAGCAGACCGCGCGACTGGAGATCACGAATCAGCCCCGCACACGGCAGGTCGGTCTCGGCGCAGGCTTTGGGCAATCCGCCGCGAATGTCGCCGTGGTGATCCCAGCCGCCCATGGTGACCTGCACGAAGCGCACGCCCGCCTCACTGAGGCGACGCGCGAGGAGACAGGCGCGGCCATTCCGGTCGGTCGGCTTCTCGCCGATGCCATAGAGTTTTTTCGTGGCCTCGGTCTCCTTCGAGAGATCGACGAGGTCCGGCGTGGCCGCCTGCATGCGGAAGGCGGTCTCCAGACTGTGGATCATGCCCTCGAGCCGCGCATCGCCGGGGTCGCGCTCGACGAGGCGGCGGTTCATGCGCTGGATGAAGTCGAAGCGACGTCGTTGAGAAGCAGCGTCGGTGGACGAATCGGTGAGGAAATCGATCGCCGGATCGCTTTCCTTCGCCGGCAGGACCACCGGCGTGCCCTGGTGCGCGGCGGGCAGGAAGGAGGCGGCGTAATTCCGCGTATCGATGCCGGGATGGATCGTGAGGAAGCCCGGCAGGCTCTGGTTTTCCGTGCCGAGGCCGTAACTGATCCACGATCCGATCGAGGGACGCGCCTCGGCGATGGCGCCGGTGTGAATCTGGAGCGCGGCGGGACCGTGCTGATTATTGTCGGCATGCACGGCGCGCAGCAGGCAGAGCTCGTCGGCAATGGCAGCGGTGTGCGGGAGGAGATCGGAGATCGTAATCCCGGACTGCCCGCGCGGCCGCACCGGGATATCGGTGCCGAGGGCGAGGAGCTTTTCCGTGCTCTCGTGCCGGTGCTGCTCGGGCAGCGGGGCATCGACGGACTGGCCATGCTTCTGCTGGATGAGCGGCTTCGGATCGAAGAGATCCATCTGAGACGGACCGCCCGACATGAAGAGGAAGATGACGCGTTTGGCCCGCGGCTGGAGCATCGGGGCGCGCAGCGCGAGCGGATTCGAGGCGGCCTGGAGCAGTCCGTTCAAGGCGAGCGCTCCGAAGCCCGCGCTGGTGCGCTGGAGCCAGGCGCGGCGGGAGAAGGGAGCGTGGCGGAGGGTGGTCATCGTAAATTCAGAATCGGAGCAGGAACTCGTTGGTCCCGAAAAGAGCCCGGGCCAGTTCGGTCCAGGCGGCGGTCTCGTCGCGACCGGTCCGCGCTTCGGCGAGAAAAGCGAGGGAGTCCTCCCGCTCGGCGTTGGTAACGGGACGGTTGAGGACCCGCAGCCAGAGGCGCGCGATGCGAGCCGCGTCGTCGCCGGTTGTGTCGAGGAGACTTTTTGCCAGATCCTCGCCCCGCTCGCGAATGAGATCGGCATTGAGCAGGTAGAGCGACTGGGTCGGCACGGTCGTCTCGTTGCGCTTCCCGGTGAGTTGGGCCGGCTGGGGAAAATCGAAGACATCGCGCAACCGCGCCGAGCCGGGCTGGGTGCCGGTGCGGACCACCGGCAGGTAAAGGGTGCGCTCGTAGACCTGCGAGGCGCGCTCGGTCTTGATGGCGAACTGGGGATGGTTGCTCTTTTCGGTAAGCGGCAGTCCGGAGATGTTTTCGGGAAACTCCAGCGGCAGACCCGGCCCGCCGACAGGCGCGGCGAGGCGGCCGCTCGCCACGAGCATGGCGTCGCGGATCGACTCGGCATCGAGCCGCTGGCGGTTCATGCGCCAGAGGAGCTTGTTTTCGGGATCGACTGTATTTCTTCCAGCAGATTCAGGGAGGCCAGCAGATTGGGATGGATTGTTTCGGGAATCTGCTGGAGTTCCCTCGCTCGAAAGGCGATACGCCCTCGAGAGGGCGAGGGTGCGGATGAGTTTCTTCTGGGACCAGCCTTCCTTCATGAAGCGATGCGCGAGATGATCGAGCAGCTCGGGATGGCTCGGCGTGTCGCCACGGGTGCCGAAGTAATCGACGCTGCGGACCAACCCCTCGCCAAAGAGCTTCTGCCAGACGCGGTTCACCGCCACGCGCGCGGTGAGCGGATTCCGCGCGTCGGCGATCCACTCGGCGAGTTGGAGTCGGCCACTCTGCCCGGCTGGAATCGGCGGTTGCGGCCCCCACATCGCGACACGGACAAGCCCCCGCGGCATCGTGTCGCCGAGAGCATAGGGATTGCCGCGGATCGTCACCCGCATGTCGGCGGGCTGCCTGACATCGGCCACGGCGAGGGCCTGCGGCTTGCCGGGATGGAAATACTCGCCGTGGGAGATCCGCAGTTCGAGCGCGGTGATCTCCTTTTTCACTTCGTCGAGACGCTTCTTGCTTTCCTCGTCCGTTTTGCTGTCGAGGGCTTTCGATTCGGATTCCAGTCCGGCCTTTTCCTGCCGCCACGCCGTCAGGGTTTGTTCGTGCTTCGCAGCGAGAAGGCGGTCTTCCTCCAGTTCCGGCAGGGGTACTCGGTGAACGTTGCTCCAGATGCCGTGGCGAGTCTTGAAGGTGGTCTTGGTGCTGCGGAACATGCCGGCGACGGCGTAGTAATCCTGCTGGCCGATGGCGTCGAATTTGTGGTCGTGGCAGCGCACGCAGCCGAGCGTCATGCCGAGGAAGACGGTGCCCACCTTGTTGACCTGGCCGTCGATGAAGTCGTGCTCCATCTTCAGCTTGTCGATTGCGTTGATGTCGACGTCGCCGAGGACGATGAAACCGGTCGCGATGAGTTGCTCGCGCCGTTGCTCCGGCGACGCGGCGGGCAGCAGGTCGCCCGCGAGTTGTTCGCGGACAAAACGGTCGTAGGGTTTGTCCGAATGATAGGACTCGACGAGGTAGTCGCGGTAGCGCCAGGCATGTTCGGCGAAAATTTTGCCCTCAGTACCGATCTGCTCGGCATAACCGACGAGATCGAGCCAGTGCCGCGCCCAGCGCTCGGCGTAGGCGCGCGAGGCGAGGAGCCGGTCGACGACGCGTTCGTGGGCCTGGGGCGATCCATCGGCGAGAAAGGCTGCAATTTCCTCCTCCGTCGGCGGCAATCCGGTGAGGTCGAAGGTGACGCGGCGCAGCCAGGTGTGTGGGTCGGTTTCGGCGACGGGCGCGAGTCCGGCGGCTTCGAGCTTCGCCAAAAGGAAGGCATCCACTTCGGTCATCGGCCAGGCCTGGTCCCGCACAACCGGCGGGGCACTGTCGCGCACCGGCTGGTAGGCCCAGTGTTTCCGGCCATCCTCGATGTCGATGCCCGGTTTCGCCACGATCGCGGCTGACTCGCGCGGGTCAGACGCGCCGCGGGCGACCCACTGCTCGAGGATGGCGATCTCGGCATCGGCCAGCTTCGCTTTCGGCGGCATCTCCATGTCAGGATTCGTGTAGCGCACCGCCTCGATGAGCCGGCTCGTTTCCACCGACCCCGGCACCACCGCCGGACCGCTGTCACCGCCCGCCTGCCAACCCGAGCGCGAGTCGAGCACGAGGCCGCCCTTGATCTTGCCGTTGTGAGAATGGCATTCGTAGCAGCGCTCGCGCAGGATCGGTTCGACCTTGTCGCGGAAAAAGGCGTCGTCGGCGGTTGCCTCCACGGTGAGGACGATTCCCACCACCATTCCCAGCAGGAATGAACGCGAGGTGCGGAGGCGGGACGGATTCATGATGGAGCGGGCACGCAATGGCTGAAGATGCCTTTCTGCCATCCGTGCGGCAAAGGCGCGGTTGCGTTGTTGGGGCTGATTCTGAGCCCAACCCTCACTCCGCCCAAATTACCGAATCGGCTGCGAAAATTCGTCCTCACGCCCCCACGATCTCCCGTAGGGGCACCCCGCCGTCGGTAACCAATCGCGGGCGCTGGATCAGGTCCATGAACTCGTGACGGGGATCGATGCCCAACAGATGCAGAATCGTCGCGGCCAGATCGGGTGGCCGCACGGGGCGGTCATCCGGGAAAGCACCAATTTTGTCGCTCGCCCCGATGACCTGGCCGTCAATGCCGGCACCGGCGAGAGCAACGGAAAACACGCTGCCCCAGTGATCTCGGCCACCGGACTTGTTGATCTTGGGCGTGCGGCCGAATTCACCCATCACGACGACGAGCGTCTCGTCGAGCAATCCGCTGGCGGTGAGATCGGCGAGGAGCGCATCAAAGGCCTGATCAAAACGCGGACAGAGGCGCTCGCGCAGGCTTTTTTCATTGTTCTGATGGGTATCCCACATCGGGCTGCCGGTGGAATCGTCCGCCTCGCGCGACCAGTTGACCTGCACGAGCCGCACTCCGGCCTCGACGAGGCGACGAGCCATGAGCACGCTCTGTCCGAAGGCGCTTCGTCCGTAGCGATCCCGGGTCGTTTCCAACTCGCGTTCCAGATCGAGCGCGTCACGGCTCGCTTCGGAATGCAGCAGGTCATAGGCCCGCTGGTGCATGAGGTCGAATTCCGCGGCGGCGGGCGAGCCTTCGATGGCCTGGCGTTGCTGCTCGATCGTTTCGCGCAGGGCCATGCGATCGCGCAAACGCAGCGGGCTCATGCCATCGGCAAAAGCGAGCCCCTCGATACGAACTTTCTCCGCCGCCGGATCGCATTTCAGCACCTGCGGCTGCCAGGTCGGCCCCATGAAGCCCGCCGTCTGGCAGGGCCAGTTGATGTTGCCGTTGTTGTAGATGAGGCCGGGCAGGATCACCGAGGAGAGCGGCGAGTCGGGGTTCGGATTCAGGGCTCCGACCGCCGCAGCGAGGCTGGGCCAGTCCTGCGCGCTGGGCGGGACATTCTCCGCCTTGCTCGGCGGCACGTAGCCCGAAAGCATGTAGGCCCCGCTGGTCGAGTGCGAGTGGATGTCCGTCGTCATCGAGCGGATCAACGCGACGCGGTGCATCTGCTTCGCCGTCCGCGGGAGGAGTTCACTGACATGCAGACCCGGCACGCTGCTGCGGATCGAGCCGATGGTACCGCGGACTTCGATGGGAGCATCCGGCTTCGGATCGAAGGTATCGTGCTGCGGCGGGCCGCCGCTGAGGAACAAAAGCACGCAGGATTTGGCCCGACCGAAGGATGAACCCTTTGCCGCCACGGCAGCGGCCGACTCCGCCCGAAACAAAGCCGGAAGGCTCACCCCGAGCGCACCAAGTCCACCCGCGCGCAGCCACTCCCGACGGGTCGGTGCCGCAAGGCGGGGATGCCGCCGACCGGCGCAGGCCTCGAGAGGCGGGTTCCTGTCTCTGGAGTCGAAGGTCACGTTGGTGAGGTCGAGGCCGGTAAGGTATCAGAGAGAGATTCCCAGCAGGAGGGGCGGATTCGCGTGTCGCGCGAAGGTGTGCCGCCCCTTTTGCGCGTAGGGTTCGCCAGGAAAGCCTTCTTCCGAACTGCCGGAAATCGCGTCTCAATGATTGAACATGAACTCGGTGGAATTCAGCAGGGCCCAGACGAGGTCTTCGTAGGGCTGGGTATTCGCAGGTGATTCGGGAATGAGCTTGAGAAATCCGGCGAGTTCCTCTCCGGTCGGCTTGCGGGCGAGACAGCGGATGAAAAGCTCCTCGATCGCGGTGGCGGGCGGAGTCTTGGCCTTGACGTATTCGGCGAGCGCGCCGTTGCACTGAAGCCGGGGCTGGATGGTGTCGCCGACGGAGAGATGCAGGGCCTGAGAAACGGTGGGTGCTGACTTGGTCTCGGTGGAGGAGACGCTGCCGCGGGCGCTACGGCCGAAGCATTTGAAGACATCGTCGCCGAAATTCGGTCCCTCGGTGCCGCCGGAACTGCGCGGGTAGTAATCGATCGCGCGCGTGCCTTCCGGAAATCCACCGAGGCCGCGCGGCATGCCGGTGACGGAGACGACGCTGTCGACGAAGACATCGGCACGGAGGCGGCGGAGGTAGGCGCGCGAAAACTGGCGGGTGTCGCGGCGATTGGTGTCGTTTGGTGTCGAGCTGAGCTGGTAGGCGCGGGAGTTGCAGATGTCGCGCACGAGGGAACGGAGGTTGAACCCGGAATCGACGAGATGCGCGGCGAGGTCGGCGAGGAGCGGCTCGTTGACCGGCGGATTGGTGACGCGCACATCGTCCACGGGATGAATGATCCCCCGCCCCATGAGCTGGGCCCAGATGCGGTTGGCCAGATTGCGGCTGAAGAGTTCGTTCTCCGGCGACGTCAGCCATCGGGCGAGAGCGGCGCGCGGATCTCCGTCGTGTTCGACCGGCTCGACGGCGCCGAGGACCTTGGGCTCCATGGCGCGGTCGTCCACGAGATGGCGGGCCGGCGGCCTGGTGGTGTCCCAGTAGATGCGCTGTTCCCGGGGCTCGGCGCCGGGCTTGCGGGAGAGGCCGGTGAAAAAGGAGACGAAGCCGTAGTAGTCGTCCATGTTCCACCGGTCGAAGGGATGGTTGTGGCATTCGGCGCACTGTAGCTGCACGCCGAGAAAGACCTGGGAGAAATCGGCGGCGAGCGGCTTGGGTTCGATGCGCGGCTTATGCACGAGCATGGTGTAGAGATTGACGGGACCGTTGGCGAGGTTGCTGCCGGAGGCCGTCACCATGTCGGCGACGAACTGGTCGAGCGGCCGGCCTTCGCGCATCTGGCGGCGGATCCATTCGTAGAAGGTGTCGGCGGCTTTGATATGCGTGCCGACCGGGGCGTAGTTGCCGCCCATGACGCGGAGTTGCTCGGCCCAGAGTGAGGTCCAGAGGTCGGCGAAGGCGTCGTCGGCGAGCAGGACGTCGATTTTCGCCGCGCGCTTGTCTTTGCTCGTGTCGGCCATGAAGGCGCGGTATTCCTCCGGTGTGGGCGGACGGGCGGCGAGGTCGAGGGTGACGCGGCGGAGGAAGGTCTCGTCGTCGCAGGGTTCCGAGGGGGCGATGCGGAGCTTCTGCAGGCGTTCGAAGAGGTGGCGGTCGATGTAGTTGTTCGCGACGGGATCCGGCCAGACGAAGCGGTCGGCTTTCAGCACGGTGACGCTAGCTCCGATGGCGAAGCGGCTGTAGCGGGCGAACACGTGGGTGTCTCCCGCGGCATCGGCGGCGCCGACCCGGCCATTCTCGTCGATGGTGGCGACGGCGGGATTGTTCGAATGGTAGAGGGCGAGATGGGTGACGTCGCGCCTCGACCCGTCGCTCTGGTGGGCGAAGACGCGGAGCTGGGCGTGCTGTGTCCCGCCTTCGAAAACGAGCCGTTCCTCGGAAAGTTCGATCCCGGTGGTGTCGGGCACGTTTTCCCGGTCATCGGGCGCACCGGCGGCGATCCAGTCATGGAGGGTCCGGTAGTAGGGGCTGTCGATGGAGAAGATCTCGCCGCCGGTGTGGGGTACCTTCCCGAGGGACTTCAGCAGAAGCAGGCTGCGCTCCGGCATGGCCGTGTTGATGCGGCGACCGGCGATGTCGTTGACGATGCGGTGGTAGTCGCCCGCCGGATCGTAGCCGAAGAGGGAGAGCATGAAACCGTCCTTGCCCTTGGCCGCGCCGTGACAGGTGCCGGCGTTGCAACCGGCGCGGAACAGGATCGGCATGACATCCTGTCGAAAGCTGGGGACGCTCTCGGCGAGTATCGTGGCCGGGAAGAGGAGCGCGAGGAGTAGAGTTAACCACTTCATGGTTTTCATTAATGAAAGTAAAAGGATCGTCCGATCATTTCCGATCAAACAGGGTCTGATCTCCGATCCAACAGGGTTTGATCGCAAAGCCAGGCGAGTTGGGTTTCATGTCAGAGCTTGGGATCGATGCGGAGATTGCCCTTGCCGGTGCGCTGCCGGATCTCCTGCCCGGCGGCTTGGACGGTGATCTCGCATTCGATGCCGGTGACGGGACCGAGGAGGGCCTCGTCGGTGGCCTCGATCTGGAAGACGACTTCCTTCGAGGCGGCGGTGATGCGGGGGAGCGGCTCGCGGACGCTGACGCCTTTGGGCAGGCCGAAGAGATTTACGACAGCTTCGCCTTCGAAGGGGCTTTGGGGCGTCACGGACCAGCGATATTCGGCGCTCCCGCCGCGGCGAACGCTGGCGGGTTCGCTGTCGAGGGTGAGGAAGGGCTCGGCGATGGCAAGTGGGATCACCGGAGCGGCGACGCGGATTTCTCCGGTGCCAAGGTAGGCATTTGTTTCCCGAAGAGTGGTGGCGACGACGGAAAGAGGACCGGTGCCGAGTTGGGCCGAGGTCGTCGCGCTGATGCGCAGGACGGCCTCGCTGCGGTCGCCCGGGATCGTCTCCGCCGGGGGAAGAACGACTCCGGGAGGGGCGAAGTCGCTCTTGAACTCGACGGGCTCGTTGAATCCGGCGCTGCGGATGATCTTCACGGGGATCGCCAGCTCGCCGCCGCGCACGAGCGGGATGGCGGGCGCCTGCAACTCGATGCGGAACGGTGCGGGATCGGTGACCGCCATGATGAAGCGGTCCGTCTTCACCGCGCGCCAGGCGTCTCCGCCGGAGTGGTTGATGAAGGGCACCCACTGCATCGAGGCGGTCTCAATCTTCTGCTTGGGATCGGCCGACTGCACGTCGAGCGTGATGACGGCGCCACCGGGCCTGGCTTCCGGTCCGGCGATGAGTTCCACGGGCCAGACCGACGTGCCGGCGGGAATGCGCGTGCCGGACAGCGTGACGCCCGTGGGCAAGCCGCTCGCGACGACTTCCATGTCCCCCTTGAACTGCGTGCCCTGACCGGTGGGCAGGCTGAGATTGAACGTCCAGCGGTTTCCCTGCGGCACGGCGAGGGCGGTGTAACGACCCGTCTCAGCCCAATCGAAGGCGGCACTGCGCAGGAGGGCAAAGACGGCGTCGGGTGGGGGCGCGATCTCGATGCGATAGACGCCGGTGGCGGCGCCGAAGCCGTTCGTGTCCCTCACTTCGATGAGATACTCGCCGTCGGACTTCGGTTCCCAGATGACGGAGGGATCAAAGACGTCCTTCATTCCGCCGCGGGAGCGGATGTTGGGGCCGTGGATGTCCCGATCGGCGAGCATGGGATCGGCATCATCGGCGGTCACTTCCGCCGTGGTCTCGCCGACTTTGCGGATGCCGAGGGCCACATCCAGCGGCGAGCCGAGGGCCGATGCATAGACCCGCACCCGGAAACGATCGCCTTTTTTGACGGTCACGCGGAAGCGGTCCTGGTCGCCCGGCGCATCGAGGATGCCATTGATCGCGGCGGGAAGCTGCGGTACGGGCGTTTCGGCGGCCCGGGGGTCTTCGAGAACATTGGGAGCCCCGAATGAACGCAGGCGCAACGAGGACGGAGCTCCCCACGAATACTCGAAGTCGCCGGATTGGGCCGGCACGGCGACTTCGGCCGTTTTTTCGCCGAGGGCATCGCCGAGCAGGGTAACCGTCATCGTTTCGCCCGGCACGCCGCCGGCGGGAAAGATCGCGAGCGGCCGCTCGTAGGTGCCGATGTGCAGCGCATAGGCGACCTCGCGCGGCATGAAGACGGAGCGGCGGATCTCCACAAACACGTGGTCCGTGGTGTCGGCGGGCAATTTGACGGCAACGAGCGGGTCCTGCACGTGCAGTGGATTCTCGTCATTGCCGGCGATCTCGCGACCCGCGGCATTCAGGATCCGCAGAGCCGCGTCGAATTCGGAATCCCCGTAGTGGACATCGGCGAGGCGCACGCAATCCACCTCGACGGAGAGCCGCTCCCCGGCCTTCGCAGGCACGCGAAAGACATCGACATCGCCCTTGGCACTGGCGTCCAGCTTGCCACGGATGGTGACGCCGGTGGACACGGCCTGCGCGGTCGCCGGGGTGTCGTTGCGAGTCGCGCCGGCTTCCTCCTCATCGACCGTCGGAAAGGGGGTGACGTGGAAGGTGGCCAGCGAAGTGAGCTGGGTGGCGGTGCGCAGGCGGAAACGATGCTCTCCCGGGGGGCAGTCCGGCGCAATCTCGAAACGGCACTTCACCTCCTGCTCGATGCGTCCGCCGTGGGCGAGACCGGTGCTGCGGGGTGCCTTGGTCATAGGCTCGATGGAAACCGCGCGGATACCGGGCCGGTCGAAGATGATCTCTTTGGGATCATCGAGATGGGCTCC
The DNA here is from genome assembly GCA_016795505.1 of Verrucomicrobiales bacterium. Taxonomy (GTDB): domain Bacteria; phylum Verrucomicrobiota; class Verrucomicrobiia; order Verrucomicrobiales; family DEV007; genus JAEUHH01. Next base: position 28,800 of record JAEUHH010000060.1, read on the forward strand.
CTGGATGGAAACCTCCACCGTCGTGCCGCGTTGGCCGATGCGAGGAGTGACTCGTTCGATGTGCTTCAGCATGGCGCCGAGCGGCGCGGTGAAGGCGGACAGAACGGCGGCGATGAGGAAGAGTCGCTTCATGACGCTCAGGCAAGGAGGGCGGGAGCGAGCTTTCCGTGGATGATCTCGATGGGCCGGGTGCCGAAGGCGAGCAATTCCTTGTCGGCGTCGATGCCGAGCTGGTGATAGATCGTGAACATGAGGTCTTCCAGCGGCAGGGCGTCCCGGGCGGGCTCGGCGCCGGTGGAGTCGCTCGCGCCGTAGACCTGGCCACGGGTGAATCCGCCGCCGGCGATGAGCATGGAATAACAGCGGGCGTGATGATCCCGACCGGAGTCCTTGTTGATCTTCGGCGTGCGGCCGAACTCACTCGTCACCCACACGATGGTGGTGTCCAAAAGTCCGCGCTGATCGAGATCGGTGATGAGACCGGCGATGCCGTGATCGAGCGGTGCCATCTGGTCGAGGGTGCTCTTTTTCACGTCCACATGGCAGTCCCACGAGCCGTAGGTCGTGGTGACAAAGCGCACCCCGGACTCGACGAGTTTGCGCGCGACGATGAGCTTCTCCGCGAGTCCCTTGGTGTGGAACTTTCCATCCGGCCCCTTCACGCCGCCGGTGACGTGGCTGCCGTAGAGCTGGAAGTCCGCCTCGCTCACGTCATCGAGCGTGAACGCGGCCTGCGCGCGCTCGCTGGTCAGCAGCGTGTAGGCCTGCTTGTAGAAGTCATCCATGGTGCCGAGCAGCTCGGGGTCCGACTCGAGGGCGCGCAGACGCTGCTCCACCATCCGGCGCGCCGTTTGGCGCTGGTCGAAGCGATCCAGGGACACATTTCCGGGAATGGAAAAATCCCGCACCTTGTAGCCCTTGCTCGGGTCGGCATTCAATTCGAAGGGGCCGTAGGTGCTGCTGAGGAAGCCGGTGCCGCCGCCGAAGGCGTTCTTGGCCGGGATCGCCACGTAGGGCGGCAGTTCGCCGCGCTGGCCAAGTTCATGAGAAACAATCGAACCCATCTGCGGGTAATCGATCACCGCCGTGGGGTTGTATCCCGTGAAGAGATGATACGAGGCAATCCCATGATCCGGAATCCGGCCGACGACGCTGCGCAGCAGGGTGACCTTGTCCGCGATCTTCGCGGTCATGGGGAAGTTGTCGGAGAGGACGTCGCCCGTCTTCGACTTGATGACGCCCGAGGAGCCGCGGATGTCCACGGGCGCCTCCGGCTTGGGGTCGAAGGATTCCTGTTGCTGGAATCCGCCCGGCAGATGGATCTGGATCACGCTCTGGGCGCGGGCCTGGAGTTTTTTGCCCGAGGCCATCGTCATGCCCCCCTTGTCGGCGGCCTGGAGGCGGAAGAGATCGCCCATGGAAAGCCCGAGCGCCCCCAGCACCCCGGCCTGGATGGCCTGGCGACGGGGCATGGATCGGAAACCGGAACATCCTTGGAGATGGGAGGAGGAGTGCATGTGAGAGTTGGCTTAGGAGTGATGAAAAGGAATTTTTGAGTGAATTGGGCGAAAAGTTGTCGTCAGTTTTTCGGCGTCGCGTTCACCTCCCAGAAGTGGACCTGTCCGGCAGTATCGCCGCCGATGACGGTTTTTCCGTCGTGGGAGAGGGCCACGCTGAGCGGCTGCCCCCCGGTGATGTCGAAGGATTGGATCTCCTTGCCGCCGGCGTCCCAGAGGCGGATTTTCTGATCCCGGCCCGCGGTGCAGAGGCGGCCCTCGTGATCGAAACGCGCCGCGAGCACGCCGTTGGCGATCTTGCCGTGGCTTCCCGGCGGGCGGACGGGAGGATGCGCGTCGGCTTTGGTGATCGCGGGCCATCCGTCCTTCACGTCCCACCAGATGATGAGGCCGTCCTCGCCCACCGAGGCGAGCAGTTTCGAATCCGCGCGCCAATCGAGGGCCCGGACGGAGGCCTTGTGCTCGTTCAGGCTGAGCAGGGGCCGGCCGCTGGCCGCTTCCCAGAGATGCAGGCCGCCCGCGCGATCCGCCGTGGCCAGCGTCCTGCCATCCGGGCTGAAGGCGACCGCCATGATCCAGTCGGTGTGCTTTTCGATCTTGTAGCGCAGTTTGCCGGTGGCGGTGTCGTAGACCTTCACCAGCTTGCCGGTGCCACCGAGCGCGACGCTGGTTTGGTCCGCGCTCAGATCCGCGGCGAGCACCGCATCGACCTCGTCACCGACCGAGGTGAGGCGTTTGCCCGACTTCACGTCGAAGAGCACCACCTTGCCCAGTTCCACCGGTCTGCCTCCGGCGGCCATCAGCACCGCGCCGTCCCGGCTGAAGCGCAGCCAATGCGGCTCGCCCTCGGGGAAAGGGAGCAGCCCGGCGTCCTCCCGCGACTCGAGATTCACGAGACGCACATGATCCAGCCCCGCCACCGCGGCCAGCGGAGCCCACGGACTGGCGTCCAGCGACAACACCGGCAGCGGGCGTTTCATCGGCGGCAGTTTCAGCTCCGGCAGCGCGCCCGGCATGATCGGTTCCGTCGGTTTTGCGCCCGCGTTGGCGACGGGCTTGAAGCTCAGGTCCCGCTCCGCGACCATCGAGGCACTGGCGGAGGTCTCGCGCAGACCCGAATCAATCCACTTCTGGATCAGCGCGATCTGCGCCTGGGGAATCATCGGTTTCTTCGGTGGCATCCGCGCATCGTCGTCGGGATCGGTGATCGATTGGAAAAGCAGGCTCTGGCTGGCGCGTCCCGCCACGACCACGGCGCCTCCGCTGCCGCCCTTCAACGCGCCGGCATGCGTTTGCAGGTTCAAGTCGGCCTTCTGCTCGTCGTCGCCATGGCATTTCAGGCAGTGTTCGCGGAAGATGGGCTTGATGTGCTCCTCGTAATTCACCGACTCTTCGGCGACGGCAGTGACGCCCGTCGAAATGAGCGCGGTCAGCAGGATGCGGAGCGGTCGGAGCATGGGAAAACGATGGGCGGCTTAAAGTTTCGGCAGCGGCACCTTGAGCGGTGGATTTTCGCGCGACCAGAGCAGACTCGGTCGCCCGCTCTCGGTCAGCGCGGCCACTTCGTCGGCGGAGAGGGCGCGGTTCCAGATTGATAACTCGTCCACGAGGCCACGCAACGCACGGGATGAGGCATCCCGGAAGGCGTTTCCGGTGTTGAACCAGTTGCCGAGGCGGCAGTGTCCCGGCTGCAGGAGCAGATCGTTCTTTGCGAGACCGGATTCCAGCACCGGCAGACCGTTCACATAAATCACATGACGTCGCTCCGGCAATGAGAGCACGGAAACCACATGGACCCACTTGCCGAGCGGCACCGGATTCCCCACCCAGCGCTGGTGCGGCCGATCCACGCCCAGCAGGCCGCCACGCGGCAAGCCGAGGCGGTTCATCTGGAAATGGAGGCCGCCGGCTTCCGCGCCGTTCGAGTTCAGGATCGCCGTCATCTCGTGCTCGAAACGGTCCACCTTCAACCAGGCCGCCACGGTCAGCTCGGCATGCTCCCCGGGAATCTCGATCTCCACGTGATCGCTGTCCCGGTCGAACCACAGGGCCTGCTTGCCCGGCCATCGACCGGTGGCCCAGCGCGCTCCCGCGATGCGACCGTCGGGCACCCCGTATTCGCGGGCGGCGTTGACCAACTGGGATGAGTTTCCACCGCGTTCGAAGGGAAACCATGCGATCAGGCCCGGATCGGCCAGTTGCTCCTTCCTCCGGGCGGCCCAGCGCAGATGCCCGATGTCTCCCGGTGAGGGAAATCCGCCCACATCCATGTCCGAAACGTCCTCGACCCGGCCGTCGCGGAATCCCACCGAATCTCCTACAAACGCACTGCGCAGCAGCCGCCCGCCGGCATCCCCGCTCCGGAGATTCACCTGGCCGTCGAAGACATGCATCCGGCTCTCGCCCGTGGTGCCGTCCACGCTCAGGCCGAACTCCGTGCCCACGTCCTCATACGCCACCTCGTGCGTCACCACGGTGAAGCCATGTGCCGTCGGCGGCACGATCGCCCGGACCCGGCCCGACGTCAGATCGGTGCGGAAGGCATCGCGGATTTCAAAGCGTGCCGGCCCCTCCACCACGAGGTCCGCGCCGTTCACATAGCGGAGATGCACGGTGCCGGACACGAGTTCATAGGCGCCGGGATCAAACCGGACTTCCCCCGGCTGACGCGGTTGCGCGAACACCGCCCCGGCCTCATCGACCAGCATCGCCGTCACCCCGGCCGCGGACCCGGCGCCGTTCGGTGGCCCCGACGTTCCACCGGGCGCGCCCCGTGGAGTCCACCAGGCCAGCAGCGCGACGAAACACGCCGCTGCCGCAATCGCCCACGGGATCCAGGCCGATCGAAACGCTACCGCTCCGGTTCGGGGAACCGGATTCGGGGGGAAGGTCACGTCGCTGTCCACCCTCGCCAGCGCCAACGCGCTCAAGCCTTCCTCCACCTCCGCCAGCGCCCGCAGCGCCGCCCTCAGATCCGCATCGGCCATGAGTCGCTCCTGCAGCACGCGGAACTCGTCCTCGGAGATCCGGCCATGCCGCCAGGCGTCGAGTCTTTCCAGGTCGACTGAATTCATGGCCTCGCCCCTCCTTCCTCGTCGAGGCCCTGCTCGACGCAACGCTTCAGCTCCAGTCGCAGGCGGCGCAGCAATTGATAGAGGCTGTCCTCCGATTTTCCCAGCCGTTCCGCCACCGCCCGGGTCGTGCAGCCCGGCGAATACACGTGGAGCAACAGTTCCCGTCGCTCCTGCGGCAGCTTCTCGAGGCATCGTTCCAACAGCGACAACCTCCGGCGGCGGATGGCGTCCTCGTCCTCGCTTTCGGTCAGGATTCGTTCCACGAGGGACTCGTCGAGCATCAGACGGTCCCGCGCCCGCGACCGGAGGAACTTCAGCACTTCGTAACGGGCGATGACGCAGGCCCAGCGCCCGAAACCCTCGTGGTCCGTCAGCGAATCGAACTTCCGCCACGCCACGAGACTGACGGCCTGCATCACTTCGTCCACATCCTCCGCCCGATGAACGACCGCCCGGATGGCGGCACGCACCATCGGCTCATGCCGCAGCAGCAGCATGATGAAGGCCTCGTGGCTGTTCTGGGACTCTTCCATTCGCTTGATGATTCCCTCTCAATCCAGAGTCTGACAGATTTTTTTCTGACAGCTCATCCCTCACCCAGTCGCCTTGCTCATGGATCAGAAAAACCCGTGGCAATCTCAGGCTGGCTGGCGCTTCCCCGACATCGCCGATCCTTGACCGGCAGGCGTGGCGGTTGCATCCTCCCCGACTGCCCTTCCATTGCTCCGAGCTCATGATTCGTTCGATCCCAGTCGTCCTCCTACTCGTCGGGCTGTGCTCGTTCACCGCCGCGGCGGATTTGCCGCTTTCATTCGTGGAAAAGCACTGTCTGGAGTGCCACGACGACCTCACCACGGAGGGCGATTTCCGGGCGGATTTGCTGGGTAAAAGTCTCAGTGATGACGCGAGCCACAAAGCCTGGAGCCGGGTGCTGGCGCGGGTGCAAAGCGGTGAAATGCCGCCGCCGAAGAAAGAGGAGCGCCCTGGTGAGCCGGAGGTCAACGTAGCGCTCGTGGCACTGAAAACCGCGTTCCATGAAGAAGCGCTCGCCAAGCATCATGAGTCCGGCCGCGTGCGTCTGCGCCGCCTGAACCGCCTCGAATACGAAAACACCGTCCGCGACCTGATCGGCATCGACACGGCGCTGAGGGATCTGTTGCCGGAGGACGACCTGCGCGATGGATTCAACAACCAAACCGCCGCGCTGAGCATTTCGCCGGTTCACATCCAACAATACCTGGCGGCGGCGGATCGGGCGCTCGAGGCGGCGAGCGTTCGTCAGGCCCGGCCGGAGACCAAAACGCACCGATTTGCCTTCAACCACGAGGCGGAAAAGCCCTGGTCCGCCTATGCCCACAACCGGCTCCAGTGCAATCTCCACGGTGAGAATCTTCACTTTTTCCTCGATACCCACATCGAGGTGCCCGTCGCCCTGCGGCAGTTCGATGCGGTCACGCGGGAGACGCCGGGCCGGTATCGCATCCGCATCACGACGGAAGCGCGCGACACGACCAATGGCGAAGATCTCATCTACAGTGTGTGGGTCGCCGCGGGCGGTAAGCGGAAGGAACTGCTCGGCCATTTCGACGCGCAGCATAACAAAGAAAGCACCATCGAGCTGACCCGCGCCTTCGAACGCGGCGAAACGATCATCATTGCCCCCTACCGCATGGCCAAGGTCCGGATCGATGCCGGCTACAGCGTTTACCTTCCTGATAAGCAGGAGAAAATCCCCAAGGGCTGGCATTTCATCAACAATCCCAATCCGCCCATCGCCACCGTGGGACCGGCCATCGTGGTGAAGCCCGTGGAAGTCACCGGGCCGCTGATCGAAAGCTGGCCGCCGGCCGGCCACACCCTGCTCTATGGTGAGGCCTCCGAACTGGCCCCCGCCGCCGAGGTCGCCAAGGCCGCGCGCGTGCCCGATTCGATCCTGCGTCCGGTGCGGAACTATCGGCCACTCAAGGATACCCTCACCGTCCGACTGCCGGAGGACAAGGCCGAGACCGCCATCCGCGACACACTCACCCGCTTCGTCAGCCGCGCCTTCCGCCGTCCCGCGACCGCCGGGGAGGTGGATCTCTATCACGCCATCGCCCATGACCGTCTCGAACAAGGGGAATGCCTCGAAGTCGCCCTCAATGCCGCGCATCGCGCCGTGCTGTGCTCGCCGGACTTTCTCTTTCTCGTCGAGCAGGGGCCGAAGCTGACCGGCCACGAGCTGGCCGCGCGTCTCTCCTATTTTCTCTGGCGTACCACGCCGGATGAAGGACTGCGCCAACTGGCAGACAACGGAACCCTGACCCAACCCGAGATCCTTCGGAAAGAAACGACCCGCCTGATCGCCTCGCCGCGCTTCGAGGCCTTCATCAGCGATCTCCTCGCCCAATGGCTCAACCTGCGCGAGATCGATGCCACCACGCCGGACCGAGATCTGTTCCCCGAGTATTTCGAGAGCATCCACGACGGCCGGCAGGACGTGCTGTTGCATGATTCGATCGTTCGGGAAACCCGCGCCTATTTCCACGATCTTGTGAATCGCGATCTCGGGGCCGCCCTGCTCGTGACGGCACCGCACACCTGGCTCAATCAACGCCTCGCCGAGCACTACGACCTGCCGCCGGTGAAAGGCGCCGCCCTGCAGCGGGTGGCGTTGCCGTCCGAGAGCGTGCGCGGCGGCCTGCTTACACAGGCGAGCATCCTGAAAGTCACCGCCAACGGGGCGAACACCTCGCCGGTGCTGCGCGGCGCCTGGCTGCTGGAGAGGATCGTCGGCACGCCCGCGCCCCCGCCCCCGCCGAATGCCGGCTCGATCGAACCCGACACTCGCGGCGCGACGACCATCCGCGAGCAACTCGCCAAGCACCAGAGCGTCAAGTCCTGCGCGGCTTGTCATCAGAAGATCGATCCGCCTGGCTTTGTCCTCGAAGCCTTCGATCCCATCGGTCGATTTCGCGATTACTACCGCACTACCGAAACCGGTGAGAAGCTCAACGAGGCCCGCGCCTTCTTTGGCGCCCACTACGGGCACGTCAAATACCTCAAAGGTCCCGCCGTCGACACCCGGAGCGAGCTACCAAGTGGTGAGGAGATCGCCGACATCCGCGCCTACAAGGCCGCCCTCGCCGCGCGGCCAGAACTCCTCGCCCGCAGCCTGGTCCGCAAGCTCGCCACCTTCGCCACCGGCGTGAGCGTCGAAGCCGGTGACGAACTGGTCGTCGATGCCATTTTGAAAAAAGCCGAGTCGAGCGACTTTGGGGTGCGCACCCTGATCCACGAAGTCGTTCAGAGCGACCTGTTCACCCACAAATAAACCGCCGATGAAACCCCTCCCCCGCCGTCTCTTTCTGCGTAACTCCGGCATCGCGATTGGCCTGCCGATGCTCGAGTCCATGATGCCGTCGCGACTTCAAGCCGCCGCCGCGCCACCGCGCCGCATGGTCTGCATCGGCGTGCCCTTCGGCTTCGATCCCGCGGTCTTCGTTCCCGTGACCGCCGGTCGCGACTACGAGTTGCCCACTCACCTCAGCCATCTCGCGGCCTTCCGCGATGACTTCACGGTGATCACCGGCCTGAGCCATCCCAACACCGGCGGTGGCGGGCACAAGGCGGAGGCCGTCATGCTCACCGGGGCGCCTTATCCCGACTACTCCCACAACCTGAAGAACACCATCTCGGTGGACCAGGCCTTTGCCGCCGCGAACCGGGGAGAGACCCGCTACGAGAGCTTCGCCCTGACGACGCAAGGTCAGTCGCTGTCCGTCACCGCCAACGGCGTCGCCATTCCCGCCATTGGCCAGCCCTCGGCGGTGTTCAAGAAGCTCTTCCTCGCCGCCACCCCCGCCGAGATGGACGCCGAAATGCGCCGCATCGACGAGGGCCGCAGCATGCTCGATTTCGTCGGCGAGCGCGCCAAAAGCCTGAACCGCCAGATCAGCAGTGCCGACCGCCAGCGCGTCGAGGAATACTCCGAATCCGTCCGCGATGTGGAGCGACAGTTGCAGATGGCCCGCGAGTGGGTGAATCGCCCCAAGCCCAAGGCCATCGGGAGCGAACCGAAGGACATCGCCGACAACCAGCAGCAGAAGGCGAAGTTTCAGCTCATGATCGACATGATCCATCTCGCCCTGGTCACCGACTCGACCCGCGCCGTGAGTCTGATGACCTTCGGCATGCACCACGACCTGTCCCATCACGGCAAGGAACCGAAGAAGCTCGCCGCCTGCCGTCAGGTCGAGGTGGAGTTGCTCCAGGCCTTCGCCGGCCTGCTTGGCAAACTCAAAAGCGCCCGCGAAGGCGGCTCCACTCTGCTCGATTCCACCATGGTCATGATGACCAGCAACCTGCGTGACGGCAACACCCACTGGACCTACAACCTGCCCGCCATCCTCGCTGGCGGCGGCTTTCGACACGGCCAGCACCTCGCCTTCAACCGTCCCTATCTGGACGAAGTGAAGCAGGAGATCGCGGCGAACGCCGAGGGGAAAAAGGCCAACCCCGAGAAGAAGATCCCGCTGATGGGTCAGGATCAGCAACCGCTCTGCAACCTCTACACCTCCATGCTGCAAAAGGGCGGCGTCGAGATTGAGCGCTTCAGCACCGCAACCGGCCCGTTGGAGGGGCTGGCGTGACCGGCGTTCGCTCCGAGATTCCGATCAAACAGGGTAGGATCGGAGATGAAACAGGGTTGCATCGGATCAATCCGTGATGGATTGCCGGGAACTCAGGACAACACCGGTTTCACCACATGCCCATGGACATCCGTGAGCCGTCGATCCACTCCGTTTGTCCGCACCGAGAGCCGTTCGTGGTCGATGCCCAGTACTATCATTTTTTCGTCCTTTAAAAATTCGAGTCTGGGGCCGAACAAGCTTTCCAGCGGCAAACTCAAGGCTGCGTGACTCGCAGGCGCATGAAGCGGCGGTTCGAATTGGTCAAGACCTGCGTATCACGGACTTGCAGCGTGGTGTGGGTATTTTGCAGGATCAGAGTCTCGGTGGTGTTCCAGTGGATGAGATCGCTGCTGACTTCGACGCTGTAGAGCACATCGGTGGCGTTCGGGTTTCTGGTGATCGTGAGGCGGAGATATTGGTCGCTGTCGAGATCGTTGACGATGCGCTGGGCGAGCGGCGTGGCGACATTGGGATTCAGGCCCAGGGCATACTCCATGAGATTCTCCACTCCGTCGTTGTCGCCGTCAGGTGAGGGACCGGAGACGTTTTGATTGGCGAGGTTCGCGGGCGTGAAGTGGTCCGCCCGCCATTCCTGCCACGGCGTGGGCGGGGTGGCGATGAGCGCGATGTCGGCATCGCTGAGCACGCGGTTGTAGAGGCGCACGTCGTCGATCGCGCCGCCGAACCACTCGCTACTGATGTGGGCGGCTCCGATGCGCCAGACGCCGGTCGGCGTGCTGAGCGAGGAACTGGCCAGGCTCTGCACACGGACACCGTTCACATAAAACTTCGCCCCATTGGCCTCTCCAGGCGTGAAACTGACCGCGACGTGCGTCCAGGTGCCGCCTGTGAACATGCCGGAGTTGGTGTCGTGATCCGAAACGCCAAAGGCGGTGAAGCGCAGGCGCGATCCACTCGTGCGGAAGGCCGCGGTGCTGCCGAAGCTGAAGATGGTGTCAACGCCGCTGGCATTCGTGGGATTGATCCACGCGGCGATGGTGAAGGCGGGCGGAATCGGCTTGCCCGGGGCCGTCACGGCCATCTGGCTGCTGCTGGCGATGGAAATGCCGCTGCCTGCCCTGCCCGGCGTCCAATTCGTGCCGCTGGTGAGCGTGGCATTATGTCCATTGCCCGTGCTGTCCGCGGCGGTGGTGCCGATGTTCTCATTGAAGCGCCACCACGCGAGCAGGCCATCCCACGGCGTGGCCACGGTGACGTTTACGGTGGCAGTGGAGGTCAAGTTCAGGCCGTTTCGCACGATGTAGGTGAAGCTGTCGCTCCCGACGAAGCCTGCATTCGACGTGTAGGTGATCTTGCGGCCGCTGAAGGTCACGCCGCCATTCGCGGGCTGCGTGACGGCACTGATGACCAGCGTGGCATTGCTGGCATCGAGATCATTCGCGAGCACATCCAGCGTCACGGGCGCGAGAGCTTCCGCGTTGATCGTATCCCCGACGGCAAAAGGCGGCGCGGTGGTGGCGTCCGGCACATTGCCGCCGGTGATGTGCTGCAAATTGCCTGGAGGAATGAGTCCCGTGCCATTGGTGGGCACGGAATCGCCTTCTTTCTGCCAGGTGAAGGCCGCGTGATCCCCACCGCCGGCTTCGGCATGCAGAAACTCGACGTAGTACCGCCTCCCCGCCTCGAGTGAGATCCACCCGGAGGGCGGGCGTGAGGACCAACTCATCTCGCCGGTGTAGCTGGTGATGCTGTGGATGAGCTGCTTGTGGCTCTCGTACTCCGTCGGGCTCAAAAAGAGACGTGTCTGGTCATCGGCGGCGGCGAAGAAGCGATAGCGCCCACTCGTGCTCGGGATGAGCCAGCCGGTCCAGCGTTGACCATAATCATCACCGAAACTGCTCGTGTGCGGTTCGGTCAAAACACTGCTGCTCGTCGAAAGCAGCGGATAGCTGGGATGCGCGAGCAGCGAATCAATGGTACCGCCGCTGACACCGGTGAAGACCTCCTGCCACAGCCCGCCATTCGTGACGACGCCGATGCCATTGATCGTGATTGTGGCCGCATTTGTCGTCAGCACCGTGCTGCCATCGGTAAAGACGCAGTCCCAAGTGCCCGCAAGCCGTGCGCCGATGTTGTTCAACGTCAGCGTCGGCGTGGTCTGCGGCGACCCGAAGTTCGTGCCGTTCAAGCGCCACTGATAGAGTGCCAAATCGCTGCCGCGGGTGGTGAAGGTAAGACTCACATTGTCGCCGAGATTTGCCACCACTGGCTGCGGCTGCGTGAGGATGCTCGGCGTGGTCGCGACCGGCAGCTCACGTGCGATGTGGGGCGCTCCGATGACGGTGATGGTCGCATTGGACGGTGTGGTCCACGCGATGGCGAGATGATCGCTGCCGGTTCCTTCCTTGTGCAAGGCCTGCAAATAATACTGCTGGCCCGCGGTGAGCGAAATCGCGGCGCTCTGCTGGCTGGAGTATTTGTTCCACTGATACTGAGTCGTCGAGCCGCTCACGGATGCGATCTGCACTGCGCCAACCGCACCCGATCCACTGGCATTGAATCGCAGTGACGACGATTCATTGGAGGCGATGTAGAAACGATAGGTCCCCGTCTCGGGTGCGACGATGGTCGTCGTGATCGTGGCACCATAGTTGTCGCCTGAATACGTTCCTTCCAACGAGCTGAGCACGCTCGTCTGCGCGGGCGAGTTCGGATAGCTCGGCGCATTCGTCAAACCGGCCACGGTGGAACCGCTGATGCCGGTATAGACCCTGTAGTCCGCCTCACCAGCCGCGTAGCCTGCGGGCACGCTGGGCATGACCTCGATGTCGATGAGTTCGCTGGTGCTCAGACCACCGGCGCTCGCATCGAGCTTCAGACGATAAGTGCCGGCCCGGGGAAATGTCGCCGTCGTGCTCAAAGAAGCTGAGTTGGAAAAAATGCCGCTCGTCACCGGCCCGCTCACCACAGTCCACGCAGCGGTGATCTGCGCGGGATCGATTACTTCGCCGCTCGCATTCACCAAATCGACGGTGAAAACCTCCGAATTGCCTGTGATGCGGCGTTTCCGTGCGGCGGGTGTGGGCCACTCCAGCAGCGGCGTCTTAAACCGGGCAAAAACTCGGTTCGTGTCATACCCCGGCACATGCGGCAGGCCGCCGAGCGCCACGCTGCGTGGCAGGGCATTGTTCACCAGCACGACGAGCGACTCGTCCTGGTACGCATCGCCCCAGGGTCTGCCGCGGAAGTATTGCAAACTGCCATCCGGCTGGCGCATGAAGTTCGCGTAGAACTTCCAGTTGTCCCAAAAGTAGCGCTGGTCGCGATCGCTGAACCACGGCATCACCAGCGCGGTGAAAAGACCACCACCCATGTTATAGGCATGCGCGTTGAGATGCCGGTTGTGGGCCGCGATGATGTAGTTCGCGTGCAGATCCATCACCGCCTGATCCGCCGCTGGTGGCGAGGTGCTGCCATGATACACCTTCATCCCAAGCAGCGTCGCCGGGGTGCGGCCGCCCGCGTCATACTCGGCGCCCGTCACACTCGCGTAGGCGACATACCCCGAGCTGCCCGTGGACCGCGTGAGGCAGTCCCACTGTATCCAAAACTTCTGATCCAGGGAGAAGTCGTAGTAAAAGGGATTGTTTGACCCGTCCGCGGTGATGATCTTCGTCAGCGGAGCGCTCGTCACATTGTCGATGTGCGGCAGCGAGCGGTTGTCCTGCGCCCCGCGCGGCAGGATGATCGTCGCGGGCAGCGCGGGCGAAATGTTGGAAGGCACCGTGTCACCTGGATTGAGCGTGTGGCCGAAGTAGTGGCCGTCTTTCGGGCGCTCTGTCATGTCGACTCCGGCGCGCTTGGCCATGGCCAAACCATTGAAAAGATGAAGTCCGGCCATGTTGATGCCCACATACCACTGATGCGTGTAGTCCCCTGTCACACCACCATGCCCCGTCGCGCCGCGTGTGACTTCATAAGAAAGGTTCGCTGTGCCGCCATTCGCCGGTTGCGCCCAGTTCTGAATCCGGTTTGCCATCATCACCGCCGCGCGTTGCAGCACCGTTTGATAAGTCGCCTGCTCGCCGGTCTTCGCCACATACTCGGAGAGAAACATCACCGCCTGCCCGAGCGACCAGTTCTCCAGCCCCGTGCCCACGTAGTTCGGATTCGCCGTGCCATCCAAGTATTTATCCTCCACCGGCGTAAGCTGGCTGTTGTTGATCAGGTTGATGGCCCAGTCGCGCAGCTTGTTCACCGACAGCCGATACGGCTTCGCACCCGTCGTATCATTCCAGTTCGGATGCCCGAGCAGCGACAGCCCCACAAAGCCCGTCGGATGCCCCAGATCGCCATCTGCGTCCGCCATCACGCGGGCGTGAAGCTGCGCGCAGGCATACTCGTACGTTGCCGCATACTTTGCGCTCGTCAGCGGATACACCGGGTCCAGCGCCCCCATCACCGGCAGATTCACGGTCACCGTGATGATGCCCGTGCCACTGCGCAGCACCTTCAGCGGCAGCACGCCGTCATTTGACTCCGCGTGCTCAATGGCATCCCCGAGCTGCCGCACCACACCTTCAAAATCACTGCCCAGCACGCCAAAATCCCGGCCGAAGGCCCCCAGAATGAAATCATTCACCTGCAAGCCAGCCGTCTTTCCCGGCGCGCCATTTGTCAGCTCCGATACACGCACAAAGCTCTCCCCCGTCCACAACCGCATCTTCCCCCCGATCGGCCCGAGAGGCCAAGAGAAGCCCGTTTCCTCCGCCGCAGGAAGCAGCGAGGTGAATAGGAAGAGAATGAGCAGAATGTGCTTCATGGCTGGTTGGGAAACACCATCACAATGGTCACCTGAACCCCGTCAGGCGGCAATTTGGCCGTTTGGGCAAAAAACACATCATCCCTCATCAGCGCACCCGCTGCGGGATGATTCACCAGAGCCGACGGATCATTCAGCAGCGCCACCAGCGAACCCTCGCGCGATGCCGCAAAGCCTCCGTGGATGAAAACCGACCCATTGTAGTGCCACACGGCATCTAGCGAGCCATCCTTCACGCCGATCAGTTCATGCAGCGGCACTTTGGCCTCACCACCATGCTTGCGCCACGTGACCTCGATCTTGGGCGACTGACCGTCCCCATCCAGTAGCAAAGCCGCCACGTGCACATCCTGAATCGCCGCCGCGGTCGAAAACAGCGCCTCATGTGTTTTGCCGGACTCATGCACGAGCGCGTATTCGAGCGCCCGCTCCTTTTCAGCCACCATGGCAGGAAACGAGATCGTGCGCTTCCGCTTGTTCAGCCTCACCGACCCGATTTGCAGTTCATCCGGCCCCAGTTCACGAATGTAGCCCTGCGCCGCGCTTTTCAGCTCCTCGGCACTCGCCGGCCCTCCCGCTGGCGGAGCGCCTTGCGGCGTGAATTTTCCACTCGGAGCCACTTCTCCGCCTTCGACGGCCTTCTCGGTCTCTGGCGGCGTCGTGTCGCGTCGAAACCACGCAAACCCGCCCACGCACACAAGTGCGAGGGAAACAGGCCAGAACAGCTTGCGGCGGACGGACATGATGGGGGGAAGCCGTCATTCTAACCGAAACGCGTTATTTGCGCCAGCTTTGTGTCACAGCCCCAGCACCTTGAGCCGTACGAAGCGTCTGCCGGTGCAGGTGAAGGTTTGGGTGATGTGGTAGCCAATTTCGGTGTTCCGGTTGCCGGTGTGGGTTGCACAAGGATTCCACATCCAGTTCTAAGCCACGTGGGACTGGCATCCTGCCAGTCATCAACCGGCGAGACGGCGGTTCCACGTGCCAAACACAAGTCTTGCCCCCGTGCCCTTCGGGTATGGTCGGAACCATCCGCAATCAATTGCCGTGAAATCAGGAAAGCACCGGCTTCACCACATGCCCGTGCACATCGGTCAGCCGTCGATCGACGCCGTTCGTCCGCACCGAGAGCCGTTCGTGGTCGATGCCGAGCAAATGCAGAATCGTCGCGTGGAGATCGTAGCCGGTGGTGATGTCCTCGGCGGCCTGATAGCCGATCTCGTCGCTGACGCCGTGGGTGATGCCGGGCTTGATGCCCGCGCCCCAGAGCCAGCTCACAAAACTGCCGCAGTTGTGATCGCGACCGAGCGAACCCTGGGAGAACGGCGTGCGGCCGAATTCAGTCGTCCACACCACGAGCGTGTCCTCGGCGAGGCCCCGCTGGCGCAGATCCTGGAGCAGGGCGGCAATGGGGCGATCCACGCTCGCGGCCATCGGTGGGAGTTGCGTGGGGATGTTGCTATGGTTGTCCCAGTTGTTCACCGCGCCCTCAGGACCGCTCCAGACCTGCACAAAGCGCACCCCGCGCTCGATCAGACGCGTGGCGAGGAGACAACGCTTCGCAAAGTCGGCGGTAGCCTTGTCCGGACTGTCGAGGCCGTAGGCCGTGCGGGCGGACTCGGGCTCGCGCATCACATCGAAGGCTTCCGGGGCGCTCATCTGCATCTTCGCGGCGAGTTCGTATCCGGCGACGCGGGCGGCGAGGCGTGAGTCGCCGGGATGCTGCGCGACATGGGCGCGGTTCAGTTGATTCAGCAGCGCGAGCCCGTCGGCATCGGCGCCGCGGGTGGCATGGGCGAATGATTCCGAGGCGAAAAGATCAGGAATCGGCTGCGGGCTGTCGGCTTTGATCACGGTGCCCTGATGCACGGCGGGCAAAAAGCCGGCGGTGAAGCAGCCGCGGCCATTGTAGGGCAGGCCACGGGCATCCGGCAGCACGATGAAGCCGGGCAAGTTGTCGCTGAGATTGCCCAGGGCATACGAGATCCACGCGCCCATGCAGGGAAAGCCGGGCAGGAGGAAGCCGTTGTTCATGAGGTAGGCGTTTTGGCCGTGGACATTCGACCGTCCCGTCATGGCCTGGAGGAAAGCCATCTCGTCGACGAACTTCGCCTGCTCCGGAAAAACGCTGCTGACCCACTTGCCGCACTGGCCGTGCTGCTGGAACTCGAAGGGGCTCTTCATGAGCGCGCCCTGCATCCCCGTCGCGCCCTCGATCTTGGTTTTGGAGCCGAGATTCTGACCGTGGAGCTTTGTTAGATCGGGCTTGTAGTCCCAGGTGTCCATGGGACTGACGCCGCCATTCATGAAGAGCTGGATGACGCGCTTGACCTTCGCGGGATGATGGATGCCGCCGTTGAGTTCGGGTCGCGGCCGGGGCGCGTCCGCCGCCGCATCGCGGACCAGCAGATGCGTCAGGGCGAGACCGGTGAAGCCGCCGCCGACGCTGGAGAGGAAATCGCGGCGCAGGATGGGATGCGGGTTCATGACAGTGGAGGGGTTCGGTCAGCGGTTCAGGGGTGAAGGAGGATCGCGGCTTCTCCGTTTTTCAGGTCCACCGAGCCGATGGCGGCTGCCGTGGTGCCGTCGGGAAGGAGGGGCTTCATCGGGGAGGGAAGGTTCAATCGGATTCCCGACGGTCCGGCGAAATCCTCTCCCTCCGGCGGCCGGACAATGACGAGACCTTTCGCGAACTCGCGGACAAAAACCGGAGTGACCTTGGCGGGGACCCCTTCGGTGAGGCGGATGTCGTCGATCCAAGCGGTGCCGAGCGCCTCGCTGACGCGGAAGTTGATGCGGCCTTCGGCATCGTCCGCGGTGGTGAAGGACATCTCGTGCCGGGTCCAGTCCGTGGTGCCCGAGACGGTGAGCATGTCCACGGGCGAGGTGACGGCCCCGGTGAAGTCGTAGGGATACACCTGGGCTCCGAGACCGGATCGCACCGCCTCCGTCTTGATCCAGGCACTCAGGGTGTAGGTCGTGCGCGGCTTGAGGACGAGATCCTGGCGATGGATGCGGATGGGCTTGGGATCCTCGCTTTCCAGTCGGGCACTGGCCGCGCCCTCTTGTTTCACGGCGGAGTCGAGGGTGATGCCTTCCGCGACGCGCCACCCGTCGAGGGAGTCGAGCGAGCCGTTCTGGAGCAGGTTCGGTCCGGTGGGATTTCCCGACCGTGCCTCCGTATCCCACAACCGGTATTCGCCCGACGGCTCCCCGAGATCGACACGGATGGCATCGAACCACAGGTCCGTGACCCGGGTGTAGGGATGCAGGCCGAACCCGAAATATGTTCCGTCTCCGTGGGCCATGAGATACGAGGCGAGGCCGTAGATCCGGTCGCGGTCGCGATCGATACCCGGAAGTTTCGCGCCGAAAGGAACCAGGGCCGGATCGTTGACCGGATTGTATTGCAGGAGTTGCACGTGACCGCTGCGATCCTGCCGGCGGGCGCGGTCGATGCGCCGCCGCCACTCGTGCGCCGGGGTGGCGAGGTGGAGCCAGTTCTCGAGCTGGAAGCCGTCCACCACGAGGGGGGCGGCCTGCCAGCCGTTCGCGATGAGGAGTTTGTCACGCTGCCGCGCCTTGACCTTGGCGAAGAGGGCCTGCAGGTCTCGCGCCCAGCGGTCCGCCTCCTTGCCGACCCGGGGATATTCCACCACGGCAGCGGCGCGTCCCGGGCCGGGCACCTCGTCTGGAACCGTATCGAAGAAGATCCCGTCCCAACCCGCCGCAACGGCCGGGGCATGCCGCTCGGCGATGAAGTCCTGATAGCCGGGAAAACCGACGTTCATCACGAAATCATCCACCGGCGGTCCCCAGTAGTAGATCGGCACCCGTGCCTCCCGGCGGGTTCTCGCGCCAGCCTTGGGATTGACCCGGGCCGCGAACTCCGCCTCGCTGACCCGGCCGTCGGCGTCGGGATCGTTACTGGCATCCCAACCGGGAACGGTGCGGGTTTCTTTCGGGTTCGCTGCCTCCTCCGCGCCGACATGGAGGGTCACCGGGGTGTCGGTCGCGAAATGGAGGAAGCAATCCTCGTAGTCGAGGCGTTTCTCGCGGCACCACGCTTGCAGGGCTTGCGCCTGATCCGACGGCTCAAGCAGGGTGCAGACGAGGGCGTATTGGATCGCAACATGGGAAGCCCGGGCCTGCTTCGCCTGAAGTCGGAAACCGAGGTCGATCCGCTCCGCGATCCAGGCCGCGTCTCCGCCGAAATTCATGAAGGTGCGCACCGTGGGGAGCCGTTTGGTCCGTTCCGCCGCCGAAGCGGGTGTCGCGATCAAGGCGAGGATGGCGGCGGGGAGAAGGAAGACGGGTTTCATGTCTGAGTTGCGGGGTTCGTTGTCTTGGCAGACCCGGTCAGGTGGTCGAGGGTCCTGCGGTTCCCTGCCCGCAGCCTCACGTCCTCGACGAGAGGATTCGTCCGGATGGCGGTGTGGTTGGTGAAACGCAATTGCATGATATCGGGGTGGATCGAGGAAAGGATGATTCAGTTGACAAACAGGAACTCGTTTCCATTGAACAACACCCGGCAGAGCGCGGCGAGACCATTCTTTTGGGCGAAGGCGGCGAAGCCGGCCCTCTCTTCCGTGGTCGGTTCGCGGAGGAGGATGCGGCGCACGGCTTCCTCGGGCAAGGTGATCTGCTTTCCCAGTTCGCCGCTGAAGTGGAGCACAAACCGGTTGTTGTAGAGCGCCAGCGATTGCAGCGCCGAGGCCGAGAAACCGCGCGTCGGGGCGAGCATGCCGAGGTCGGGGAAGTCGAGCGTTTCCATGAAGGGATCGGGCACGCCGCGCCAGACGAAGCGGTAGATGCTGCGGCGGTGTTTCGGCAGCGAGCCCCAGTCATAGGCCTCGTAGTTCAAGGTGGGCGTGAGCTGCACGGGCGGTCCGGTGACGAATTGCCGCACGCTCGGACCGCCCGTCGCCGGGTCGAGCCGGTCGGAGGCGGCGAGCACGAAGTCGCGATAGCTGTCCGCGTCGAGCCGCAGGCGGTTCATGCGCCAGAGGAGGCGGTTGTCGCCATCGAGCCTGGCCGCATCGTCGCGATGATCGCTGTTTTGCCGGTAAGCGGCGCTGGTGACGATGAGGCGATGGAGATGCTTCAGCGAGCCACCGTGGTCCCGCAGTTCGCAGGCGAGCCAGTCGAGCAACTCGGGATGCGAGGGCGTGCCGCCCATACGGCCGAAGTCATTCGGGGTGTCGCAGATCCCGCGACCGAAGTGGTAATGCCAGACTCGGTTCGCGATGCTGCGCCAGGACAGCGGATTCCTTTCATCAGCGAGCCAATCGGCCAAAGCAGCGCGGCGCGCGGCTTCGTCGCCCGCGGCATGTGCGTCGTCAAACCGGGCCGGCAGCGCGTGGATCGCGCTCAAGGCACCGCTCCCGGCCTCCTTCATCGGCTTGTCGAACTCGCCGCGCTTCAGGACCTGCACGGTCTTCGGTTTTGCAACCGTGGTCGGCGTGCCTTTGCCTACGGCGAGCAGCACGTCAGCCTTCGGCGCCGCGGCATAGACCCGCGCGGGCTCGGGCAGCTTGGCCAACTGCGCGGTTGCCACGAAACGCAGGGCATGGGCCGCGAGCGCGATCCGTTGGGCTTCGCTGCGTTGATCGGCCGGCAAACCCAGGGCCTCCTGCGCCGGCAGGTGCATGGCGGCGGCGCGGGCGGCGGGTTCATCCGTCGCGGAGAGTTTGAAAAGGCCGATGAGATGCGATTTCCCCGAGAGCTGCTTCAACGTGAGCGTGAGTTTCGCGCCCGGTTTCATCGTGACGGGTTCGGCGAGCTCAAAGACGGCATGGTGCGACTCGCCCACCGCCGGATGAATGCCCCATCCGGTCGCCGCGTTGCCATCGATCGCCATCGCCGAGGTCCAGCCCTGCTGGTCGAAATCCGCCGTGGCGCGGGAAAACTTCAGCTTCACCGGCTGCGCGGCGCTGGAATCAAAAACCTGCGCCTCGATCTCGCTGAGGGTGAGATTGCCATTGTCCTGGCGTCCCGGCCCTTTCATCGGCAGGGACGCATCGGCCAGCACATCGAGCCTCAGGGCAGTGATTTTCCCGAGCGGCACGCTGCCGGTGACGACATAGGTGTCCTTGTCAGGCTTGGCTCCAGAGGAAAGAATCGCCTCCCCGTTGCGTTTCAAGACGGACCCCTCGGTGCTGACAAAACTCTCGTAGGCAAGCGCTCTCCACTTCACCGGCGCGCCCTGCGTTTTTTCCCATTCGGCGACGAGAGCCGCGTTTTCCGGAACGAGGAGCACCGTCTTGTCCTTCGCCTCGGCGGCGGTGAGCAGCGATTGCCAGCGCTTCCGGGCCTGCCCGACCGTCTTGTCCTCGTCGAAAGGAATATCGCCCTCGATCAGTCCCGCGAAGACCGCCTGCAGCGCGTAGTAGTCGTCCTGCGAGATGGGATCGAACTTGTGCGCGTGGCAGCGGGCGCAATTCGCCGTGGTGCTGGCGAAGGCGCCCATCGTCTGCGTCACGAGATCGTCGCGGTCGAGGTAGTCAAAGTTCGTCGGTGCGGTTTGATACGCGCTGTGATCGAAGACACCCGCGCCGAGAAAGCCGAGCGCCGGGATGAGTTGTGGTTCGTCAGGGAACAGAACATCCGCCGCGAGCTGCTCCCGGACGAAGCGCGGCCAGGGTTTGTCCTCGTTCAGCGCGGTGATGACATAATCCCGGTAACGCCACGCCTGATCCCGCGGCAGATCGTGGCCACAGCCATGCGTCTCGGCAAAATGGATCGTGTCGAGCCAGTGCCGCGCCCAGCGCTCGCCATAACGCGGCGATGACAGCAGGCGGTCCACGAGTTTCTCATACGCCTTCGGGTCCGCATCCTTCACAAACGCCTCCACCTCCGCAAAGGTCGGCGGCAGGCCGTGCAGATCGAAGGACAAACGCCGGATCAAGGTGCGACGATCCGCCTCGGGCGACGGCGTCAATTTCCGCTCCGCGAGACGCGCCCGGATAAAGCGATCCACCGGATGCGTCACCCCGTCGATCACCGGCAACGGCGGCGCCACCAGCGGCTTCAGCGACCACCAGTCCAGATCGTTGGGCTGCTCCTCGGTCACGCGCGGATCGGGCGCCCCGCGCTTCACCCATTCCTCCAGCAGGGCGATCTCCGCGGCAGGCAGCTTTTCCTTCGGCGGCATCTGGTGCTCCTCGTCGGTCCAGCGCACCATGCGGATGAGCAGGCTCTCCTCCGGCTTGCCCGGCACCACCGCCGGCCCGAGATCGCCGCCCTGTTCCCAGCCCGAGCGGGAATCCAGCGTCAGCCCGCCCTTCATCTTCGTCTCGTGCGAATGGCACTCGAAGCAGCGCTGCTTCAGCAGGGGCTCGACCTTCGTGGCGAAAAATTCATCGCCGCGGCCCGTGGACAGGCCTGCGAGCGAGCACAGGAAGAAAACGAGCCGTCTCATCCCCGCAGCCTCCTTTCTATTTCGCGCGCCGTTTGCATCACTTCCACCGCCACGCTGGCGAAACGTTCCCGAGGCATGCGCACGGCCACAGCCGAGGCCCACACGACGGAGAGGAGGTGATTCGGTTGGTCAAACACCGGCGCCGCCACGCAGTGGATGCCCTCGTCCGCCTCTGCCCAGTCGGTCGCATAGCCCTGTGCCACCACCGCCTCGCACTCCTCGCGCAGCGCGCCGCGCTCCGTGATGGTCCGGTCCGTGTAACGATCCAGCGAAAGCCGCCGGATTGTCGTCTCGCGCGATTTCGGGTGCTGAAAAGCCAGCAGCACCTTGCCCGGCGCGTTGTTGTGAAGGCGGAAGCGCAGCCCGATCTCCACGCAGATCCGCACCGCCTGCGTGCTCTCCACCTGTTCGATGACGACGCCCTCGTCCCCGATGGGAATGCCGAGCTGCACCGTCTCGCCGACCGTGTCCCGCAGCCGGCGCATCGGCTCCAAAGCGCACCCCACCAGACTGGCCCGTCCCACCCGCGGATATCCCAGACGCAGCAGTTTCCCCGTCAGTCGGACCGTCAGGCTCGCCTCGTCCCGCTCCACGTAGCCACGGGCCGTCAGCGTCTGCACCAGCCGCGAAGTCGAGTTCTTCGGGCTGCCGATGATGCGGCTGATCTCTGCCAACGACAACCCCTCGGGCCGCGCATCGAGCGCCTCCAGGATCGCCAGACCACGATCCAACGCGGGAGCCTCGACGGCAACGCCGGCCGCATCAGCATTCTTGGAACGCCTCGGTGCCGTATTTGGTACGGGTTCTACAGGTGACACGAACCCTTATCGCCGAGCCCGGATCAAAATCAAGCCAGCCCCTGCCACGCGATGACGCCGCCCGCTCCCCGATCCGACCGGGTCTCCTCTCCGAGGCAACCGGGTATCATCGGCGATGCTACCCTGTTTGATCAGAAAGCCGGGCCAGTTCTCCCTCCCCCACCCCGCGGCGTCGCCAGCTTTACCAGCCCAGCACATGGGCGAAGACCAGCGGGGCGACGATGCTCGCGTCGCTCTCGATGATGTACTTCGGCGTGTCGATGCCGAGCTTGCCCCAGGTGATCTTTTCATTGGGCACCGCGCCGCTGTAGCTGCCGTAGCTCGTGGTCGAGTCGCTGATCTGGCAGAAGTAGGCCCACAGCGGCACATCGTCCATCCCAAAGTCCTGATACAGCATCGGCACCACACAGATGGGAAAATCGCCCGCGATGCCGCCGCCGATCTGGAAGAAGCCGAGCGGCGAGGCCGGGGTCGTGGCCGTGTACCAGGTGGCCAGCTCCATCATGTACTCGATGCCGGTGCGGACCGTGTGGACCTGCTTCACGCTGCCCTTCAGGCAGTGCGAGGCGTAGATATTGCCCGTCGTGCTGTCCTCCCAGCCCGGCACGAACAGCGGCAGATTCGCCTCGGCAGCGGCGTGGAGCCAACTGTCCGCCGGATCGATCTGGTAGCTCGACTCCAGTTTGCCCGACCGCAGGATGCGGTAGAGGAACTCATGCGGAAAGTGCCGCCGCCCCTCGGCCTCCGCCTCGCGCCACTCGTCCAGGATGACCCGCTCGAGCCGGCGAAAAGCCTCCTCCTCCGGGATACAGGTGTCGGTGACGCGGTTCAGGTGCTGGTCGAGCAGTTCCTGCTCCTGCTGCGGGGTGAGGTCGCGCCAGTTCGGGATGCGGCGGTAGTGGTCGTGGGCGACGAGGTTGTAGAGATCCTCCTCCAGGTTCGCGCCCGTGCAGGAGATGCCGTGGATGCAGCCGCGGCGGATCATCTCCGCCAGGGAGAGCCCAAGCTCTGCCGTGCTCATAGCCCCGCCCATGGTGAAAAACATCCGCCCCCCCGAGTCCAGCAGCTCCCGCCAGCCCCGCGCGGCATCGAGCAGGGTGGCGGCATTGAAATGGCGGTAGTGACGCTCGATGAACTGGGTGACGGGGCCGGGCATGATGGCGACAGTAGGAAGCGGATGGGGGAAAGTAAAAGGTAAAAAGTGAAAAGTGAAAAGTCCGGGACCGGACGACGGAGGCCCCGCCGCGCCGGCAGAAGCCCCGCCCCTGGGAGCGCCGGCATCTCTGCCGGCATCTCTGCCGGCATCTCTGCCGGCGGCGTTGCAATCGGGGAGCCACGGAGCCGTATCCGAACGGCGTGATTCGTTGATTTCCGGGAATGAGTCCAACAATGCCCTTTTGAGCCAAACTGGCCAGCGCAGTGACCGATTTCGCTTTTTATCGCCTCAATTGGACATCGACCGCGCCGGGATTGATTGCAGATTGCCACTGGCCGTCGGAGCCGTGAACCACCCAATCAAACGAAACACGACCGTTCGGACGCTTCGAAAAAAGTAGTTTGGGCTTTAGCCCAAGCGCTATCCCTGCCCACCGGACCCGGACCGGCGCCCCTTTTGGGCTGAAGCCCAAGCTACTTTACTTCTAGCCAAGCCAGTCGCGCGCCGCTGCCGAAAATATGGGCACTGGTCATTGGAAGATGGAGGACTGCATGAATGAAAGGCATGAACGCGACTGTTTTCGAGTCGCGACGTGCAGTTTCGCTCCTGAGCCCACAATCTGAAACAGCGGACAGGAGTGTCCGCGCTCCGCCAGTAGCATTACCCATGAAAAGAGGCCAAAACCTGTGGCCGGAAATGGTTACTCAAAAATGGCTGACGGGCGCCGGCGGGTTGCCGGGATGCCTCAAGCCCGATACCGACCGGGCACTGCCAAAGAGCGAGCATGGTGGGGATGCTGACGGGTAGTGCCGGAGGAAGCAAGCCTATTTTTTCCGGGTAGCGAAAAAAATCGGGGCGGACTGCCGAGGGGGAGTGTTTCCCGTCGCGTCGGAACCTCAAGGAGCGGGGCCGCCCCCGGCCCCGAACGACCGTCCCGTGCGCCTGCGACGGGGCCGGGGGCGGCCCCGCTCCTTGGTGGAGGCACTGCCTCACCGTCGTCTAAAACGGTGCCGCATGGGGTCTGGTTTCCGATCAAAGAGGGTTGGATCGGAGAGGGAAGAGTGTCACCACGGAGGCACGGAGAGCACGGAGGCCGGAATCTTGGGCCGTGCGGGTTCCCGGCAGGGAACGAAGCCATGAGAGCAAATGAAATTGATCCGTAGCCGCGCTCGCCAGAGCGTGGACCAGAGCATCGGGCCAACTTCTGGCGAAGTCGGCTGCGTTTTCTGTTTCAACGCTCTAGCCGGGCCATCTGATCCGGTGCTATCCACACTACACCGATCACGGACGGGGGTTCCCGGCAGGGAACCAAGCCATGAGCCGGGGGTTGAGCGAGGCACGAGCGACGCCCCCGGAACCCCGTCCCTCCGATCCGCCCGATCCCGGAGGGATCGCAGCCGAGTCCACGGTCCGCCGACGCCCTCACCGGGGCCACTGGAGGCTGGCACCCCGGCCGGGGTGTCCGATCGGCGAATGATACCCATCCGGTGGTGTCGCTCGTGCCTCGCTCGACCACCGGCTACCGGCTGCGATGCCTCCGGCATCCCGAGACCGACCTCACCGTCCCAGCTTCGCGCGGATCTCGCCGACGAGGCGGCGGCTGACGCGGTCGTCGTTTTGCCACGTGACGGCGGTGGGATCGGATGCGGCGAGCGTTTCAGAGACCGCGGAGGCTCGATCCGGAGGCGTAGAGCCGGGAAATCCTCCGTGTCCTCCGCGCCTCCGTGGTGAAATCAATTCCTCACTCCCCGTCCCCACCGCCGAAAACCTCCGCCAATTTCTCATGCAGTTGCGCCGACTGCGAATCCAGATGCATCCCGCGCTGTTTCATGCCCTCCAGCACGGTGAAACAGGCGCGCAGGGCCGCAACAGCCGCCGCAGAGTCGCCGTTTTCCTGGGCTACGGAGAAGAGCTTGAAGTGCGACATCGCCAGATCGCGCTGCCACTCCGCGTTGGCGGGGTCGCTGGCGGCGAGGCGCTCGGCGATGGCGAGGCTCTCGGTGTAGCGCCGCGACGCGCCGGCCCCATCGCCCTGGGCGACGGCGAGATCGCCCAGCTTGTTGAGCGACACCGACAGATCGCGTTGCCACGCGGCGTTGGCGGAGTCGCTGGCGGCGAGGCGCTCGAGAATCGCGTGGCACTCGGTGTAGCGCCGCACCGCGCCGGGCAGATCGCCCTGAGCGACGGTGAGATCGCCGAGAAGCCTGAGTAATACCGAAAGATCATGCTGCGAATCAGCATTAGAAGGATCAGAAGAAGTGATTTCCAAGAGTATCGTATGCGCTTCAGATGAACGCCTTTCTGCGCTGGGGAAATCATTCTGGAATAAAGCTATTTCAGCGAGTAAAATATGCGCAGCAGCAAGATCCCTCCGCCAAATTAAATTATCAGGATCTTCCGAGATACGTCGAGAAGCAATTCTCAGACACTCAAAATAACGCTCTTCAGCGTAGGGAATGTTTCCCTCCTTAAATGCTGCGTCTCCCAGGACTTTCAATGCCATGGAATATTCTCGCAGTAAAATCGTATTTTCGGGAACCGCCGCAGTCAAACGGTTCATAATTGTTAAACTATGCAAGAATTTCTCTTCCGCTTCCTCTGCATTCCCTTGAGCCAAGGCTACTTCGCCAAGTTTAGAAAGGGCAACAGAGAGGTCGTGTTGCCAATTGACATTTGTTTCATCAGTCTCTGCTAAAAAATTACAGATAGCGAAACTTTCTGAAAATCGTTCCTTTGCAAGGAGTAAGTCACCATGAGCAAGGGCAATTTCCCCCAATTTTTCTAGCGAAATGGACAAATCCCGTTGCCATTCGAGATTCTCGGGAACAGTGGTAGCGAGGGTCTCGGAAATCTTGAAGCTGTTCACAAAATGTTTCTCCGCTACGTCACGAGATCCACGGTTGAATGCGATTTGACCAAGCCTACCATACGAAACTGATAAGAGACGTTGATACCACAGATTTTCTGGAAACGCTATTACCAGTTTCATCGCGAGTTGATGATTTTCCTCAGCATCAGCCAAAGCTGTAGCCAGTGTGTCGTAGCTTTCCGCATAGATAGTTCGGTCGTAAAGAAAGTAGGCATAGGAGAATAACGCCTCGGGCCACTCAGGCTCCAACTCGATCAACTCGCGGTAGGCGGCGCGGGCTTCGTCGTTCAGGCCTTTGGTTCGTTGAATGCCGGCGGCTTGCAGGAGCGGCTCCAGTTTCGTGCGAATGCGCTGGCGCTCGGCCCCGCGGACGGCGCGGACTTCGGCGAGCACATCGGCCCGCTGGGTCTCGATGTAGGCGAGGGCGGCATCGACGCCGTCGGTCTCGAGGATGCGGGTCATCTCCAGCAATACGGGGCTGGACTCGCTGTCGGCGCTCAGCTCGGCGAGGCGATTGGCGAGGTCGTCGATGCGGGCGAGCCGGGACTGGTGCTCGGACTGGGCGG
Organism: Verrucomicrobiales bacterium; assembly: GCA_016795505.1. Taxonomy (GTDB): domain Bacteria; phylum Verrucomicrobiota; class Verrucomicrobiia; order Verrucomicrobiales; family DEV007; genus JAEUHH01. The sequence continues at coordinate 55,676 of JAEUHH010000060.1, forward strand.
CCTCGGTGAGGCGCTGTCTCTCGGTCCAGCGGGTCTCTTTAGCGGCGGCGGCGAGGTCGTCCTGAAGGGTGCGCTCGGAGGCTTCCGCCAGCCGCGCCCGCAGGGCGGGGGCATCCATCCGCTGCGCGGCGATGAGGGTGTCCTGCCGGTGATTCACCCACCACAGCCCGCCGCCGATCAGACACAGGGCGAGCAGCAGAATGGCGAAGGCTTTGATGCCGATGCGGCGGTTGGCGATGACCTCCCGCCGCACGGCGGCCTGCTCGCGGCGGATGGCGAGCACTTGCTCCTGCAAGGCGAGGATGCGCGCCTGGAGGCTGTCCGCGGTGGCGGGGCGATCGTAAAGGAAGGGGCTGTCGATGAGCCGGGCGCGGTGCTCGCGCTGGAGGGCGACCTTTTCCTCCGGCTCGGGGTCAGCGCCGGTGTCGTAGGGGAAGTCGTCGGGACAGACGAAGGTATAGACGCGGAAGCCCTCGTCGCCGCGCTCGTCGTGGAGGCGGCAGCCGATCTCATACTCCATCTGGGTGTAGCTGCGGCGCGGGGTGCCGGGCGGCAGCGTGGCGGGATCGGGCTCGGCGCCATAGCGCAGACCGGCGATGTGGATGAGGGCCTGGCAGCCGGTGATCTTGTCCTCCAGCATGCCGGAGACGGTGCGCCAGTCGGGCTCGAAATTGGTCTGCTCGACGGGATGGCAATTGATGGTGAGCAGGGCCTCTTTGACGATCTGGCGAACGCTCTTCAGGTCTCCGGAGGTGGCGGAGATGAAGACTTTCGGCGGGGATGAGTCGGTCGCGGGGTCCATGGAGTGCCCAGCATGATGCGCCCGCGCCCGTCCTTTGTCCAGCACGGACGGGAAGGCGCCATCATCATCAGTCACAAACACTCCGCCGGCAGGGATGCCGGCGCTCCCAGGGAAATCGGGGGAGCGTAGCCGATCCCGAGTCCCCCACCCCGCGGCTCAGCTCTCGAAATACGTGTACCCGCTCATCCCCTCGCGGTAGGCCTCCAGCGCCTTTCGCCGCTGGACGGCGGTGATGCGGCCTTCCTGGATGGCGGTCTCGGCGAGTTCGCGGAACTGGTCGATCAACTTCTTGGGGTCGTGCTCGACGTAGGCCAGCACGTCGGCGACGGAATCGCCCTCGACTTCGCGGGAGAAGCGCACCCGGCCATTGACGACGTCGACGCTGACGGCGTGGGTGTCGCCGAAGAGGTTGTGCAAGTCGCTGAGGGTCTCCTGATAGGCGCCGACGAGGAAGATGCCGAGGTAGTAGCTGCGGTCGGGCTCGGTCTCATGGACGGGCAGGGCCTCCATGACCTCGGAGCTGGACACGTACTTTTTGATCATGCCGTCGCAGTCGCAGGTGACGTCGTGGATGACGCCCTGGCGGGTGGGTCGCTCGGCGAGGCGGTGCAGGGGCATGACGGGGAAGGCGCAGTCGATGGCCCAGGAGTCGGCGAGGGACTGGAAGATGCTGAAATTCCCATAGTACTGGTCGGCAAGGAGGCCCGAGAGGTCGCGCAGCTCCTCGGGGACGTAGCGGAGCTTCTGGGTCTCGGCGGCGATCTCGGTCATGGCGCGCCAGTAGCACTGCTCGCAGGCGGCGCGCTCGCGCAGGCCGATGTCGCCGGTGAGGAAATTCTCGTGCAGCTCCTCTCGGTAGCGGTTGGCCTTGCCGAAGGACTCGAGGAGGTTGTCGGCATTGATGCCGTTGGCGACTTCGGCGAGGGCGACGAGGGCCTCGGTGGAGTCGTCGGCGACGCGGAGTTCGTCGCGGTTCTCGAAGCGGTTCACATCGAGGATCTCCAGGGCGAGCATGGAGTAGTGGGCGACCATGGCGCGGCCGGACTCGGTGACGAGGGTGGGATGGGGCACGCCGCTCTCGTCGAGCACCCATTTCACGGCATCGACGAGGCTGTGGCAGTATTCCTCGATGGAGTAGTTGGCACTGGTGGAGCGGGTGGAGCGGGAGCCGTCGTAGTCGACGGCGAGGCCGCCGCCGAGATTGAGCAGGCCCATGGGGGCGCCTTCTTTGACCAATCCGGCGTAGATGCGGGCGGTCTCCTCGATGGAGCGGCGGATGATGGTGAGGTCGGGGATCTGGGAGCCTTGGTGGCAGTGGAGCATCTGGAGCCAGCCGAGGCGGCCGCGCTCGCGGAGGCGCTCGACGGTCTCGACGAGCTGGGCGAGATTCAGGCCGAAGGGGCTTTTTTCGCCGCCGGATTTGGCCCATTTGCCGGCACCTTCGGCGGAGAGTTTGACCCGCACGCCGATGACGGGCTCGACGCCGAGGGCGGCGGAGCGCTTTTCGATGATGCCCAGCTCGTGCGGCATCTCGAGCACCATGATGACGCGCAGGCCCATGAGCTGGCCGTAGAGGGCGAGGTCGATGAATTCCTCGTCCTTGTAGCCGTTGCAGACGAGCAGGGCGTCGGGGTCTTTCAGGTAGGCGAGCGCGGCCATGAGCTCGGGCTTGCTGCCGACCTCGAAGCCGTAGTGGAAACGGCGCCCGTAGGCGGCCACCTCCTCGGCGACCTGCTGCTGCTGGTTCACCTTGATGGGAAACACGCCGCGATACATGCCGCCGTACTCCAGATCGCTGATGGCTTTGGCAAAGCCGTGATAGAGCTCCTCGATGCGCCGCTCGAGGATGCGGGGAAAGCGCAGCAGCAGCGGCGGACGGATGCCGCGGGCGTCCAGCTCGTCGAGCAGCTTCGGCACGCTGACGGAGTGCGGCGAGCCGGTGGCGCGGTCGGTCAGGTCCACGACCACGTCGCCGCGGCGGGAGATGGAGTAGTAGCCGGCGCCCCAGTGATTGATGCCGTAGGTCTCGGCGGCGTCCTCGATCGACCAGGTCTCCTCGGCGGCGGCCGGGTCGGCTTTCTTCGCATTCGACTGCGGCTTGCGGGAACGGACCGCCGGCGTGCGGGCGGGAGCGGGGGTGCGGCGCTGGCTCATGGAGGTGGGACGGGAGAAAGGGACGTGGGAAAAAGGTCAGGCGAGACGGTGATGCGGACGCTCGATGATCCGGCCATGGAGGACCGGGGACGATACCGCGGGCCACAGTGTCCACATTCCGGCCTCCCCCGCAAGTTGCCTCTGGGGAAATCCGAGACATATTCCTCCATGGCTATTATCCATCCCTTCAGACGTTCACTGGCATTCTGCCTCACCGCCACCGTCATCGCCGCCCAGGTCGGCTGCGATCGATCCGCCGCTCCGACGCCTCCGGCTGCTCCGGAAGCAAAATCGGAAGCTCCCGCCACGCCCGCTCCCGCTCCGGCAAAATCTGAAGCACCTGCTTCCGCTCCGGCTCCCGCCAAAGCACCCGAAGCCGCTCCGGCCACGCCTGCTCCGGCCACGCCTGCTCCGGCCACGCCTGCTCCGGCCACGCCTGCTCCGGCCACGCCTGCTCCGGCCACGCCTGCTCCGGCCACGCCTGCTCCGGCCACGCCTGCTCCGGCCACGCCTGCTCCGGCCTCGCCT
>JAEUHH010000029.1 GCA_016795505.1 Verrucomicrobiales bacterium
CGTCTGGGATGAGCCGCTGCTGGCCCGCGCCGGTCGTGACCTCTTCGAGCGCGTGCTGCGCTACCTGATGGGTGGCGGCGTTGACAAGGAGGCCTTCCACCGTAGGTTAAATCTCGTTGTCGAGCCTGAAATCCGAAACGCCGCCATGACTCTCGCCGAACAGTTTATCCAGGAAGGTCATCACGAAGGCCTGCAAGAAGGCCTCCAGAGTGGCATCGAAGCCGGCCACCGCGCTGATATTCTCGAAGCCCTCCAAATCCGATTCGGCGAGGTGCCAGACGGTCTGCGTGAGGTGGTGCAGCAGGCCACGGGGGTGGATAGATTGCGCGCCCTGCATCGCTCTGCCATTCTCTCGGGATCGATTGAGGAGTTCGCGGCAACGATTTGAAGCATGCGCGCTCGGCGGTGCGCCTGCCATACCCGGTTGACTCGGCGGACAGACCCGGTTGAGTCGGAATATGCTGAGTATTTCCCCCATCACCGCGGCTGATCTCGATCCCTGGCTTGCTTTACGCGCTTTGCTTTGGCCGAATGATGGTCCGGATGCGCTTGCCGAAGACGCGGCACGCACCCTGGCGGACGCCCATCAGGCTGGCTTTCTGGCTCGAGATGGCGAGGGTCGGCCGATCGGTTTTATCGAGGTCGCAATCTATCGGGATGTTCATTCTCAGAACCCGCGCGGGCACATCGAAGCGTGGTTCGTCGTCCCCGATCGGCGCGGAGAGGGACTCGGAGCGGCCCTGCTGGCCCACGCCGAACAATGGTGCCTGCACCGGGCTATCACTCTGCTCACCTCTGACACCCACGATGGCTATCCTCTCAGTCCGGTCGCGCACGAGGGTCGAGGATTTCGGAAACTCGCTGAATTGCAGATTTTCGTGAAGGAGCTTACAGGTTGAGGCTCCGATTCCGCCTCTTTTCCTATTTTCCTCACGCTCATGTCCGACCGCGATCCTTCCACCCTCCGCTCTGCTCGCTGGTTCGCGCCGGACGACCAGCGTTCCTTCGGCCATCGTTCGCGATTGAAGCAGATGGGCTTCGACACGGAGGACTTCAAAGCGAAGCCGGTGATCGGCATCCTGAACACTTGGTCGGACCTGAACAATTGCCACACCCATTTTCGCGACCGCGCCCAGGAGGTGAAGCGGGGTGTGTGGCAGGCAGGGGGATTCCCTTTGGAGATCCCCATCATGACGCTCTCGGAGAGCTTCATGAAGCCCACCTCCATGTATTACCGCAATCTGGTGGCTCTGGAGGTGGAGGAAACCATGCGCTGCTATCCCCTCGACGCGGTGGTGCTGATGGGTGGCTGCGACAAGACAGTGCCCTCGCTGATCATGGGAGCGACTTCGGCGAATCTGCCATCCATCTTTCTACCCGCCGGCCCGATGCTGCGGGGCTGTTGGCGCGGCGAGGTGCTGGGATCGGGCACGGACATGTGGAAGTACTGGGCCGAGCGTCAGGCCGGCAATCTCTGCGGGGAGGCTTGGAATGAGTTGGAGGACGGCATCGCCCGATCTCCCGGCACCTGCATGACGATGGGCACGGCATCCACCATGGCTGCGGTCACGGAAGCGCTGGGCCTGTGCCTGCCTGGAGCCTCATCCATCCCGGCGGTGCACTCCACCCACGCCCGGATGGCGGCAGCGGTCGGCCGGCGCGTCGTCGATCTGGCCTGGGAACAGGTCAAAATCCGCGAATTGCTGACGGAGGATGCCTTTCACAATGCCGTCGTCACCCAAATGGCCCTCGGCGGCTCGACCAATGCCATCGTGCATCTCATCGCCATGGCCGGCCGGGCGGGCGTCCGCCTCACACTCGATCGGTTTGACGAGATTTCCCAGCAAGTGCCGGTCATCGCAAACCTGCGGCCCTGTGGCGACCATCTGATGGACGATTTCTACGATGCGGGAGGCTTGCTCGCTCTGTTGAACCGCATTCCCGGCCATCTCCGGCTTGGCGCGCGCACCGTCTCGGGGAAAACCCTGGGAGAAACGATCGACGGAGCCGAAGTCTACAACGACGATGTCATCCGCACTCCCGACCGATCCGTCTCAAAGGCGGGCGGCACCTTCGTGCTGCGGGGCAACCTGGCGCCGAACGGTGCGGTGATCAAACCGACCGCGGCCGAGCCACGACTGCTCCAGCACCGGGGACCAGCGGCGGTCTTTGCCAACTACGCCGACCTGAAGGCTCGAATTGACGATCCCTCGCTGAGCCTGACTGCAGATCATGTAATCGTGCTGCAAAACGCCGGCCCGATCGGCGCGGGCATGCCGGAATGGGGCATGCTACCCATCCCGAAATACCTCCTCGCCCAGGGCGTGCGCGACATGGTGCGCCTCTCCGATGCCCGCATGAGCGGCACCAGCTACGGAGCCTGCGTACTGCACATCTCGCCCGAGTCGGCGGTGGGCGGCCCTCTGGCTTTGGTAAAAAGCGGTGATCTGATCACGCTCGACGTAGCCGGGCGCCGGCTGCATCTGGAGGTCGACGAGGCCGAATTGGAGGCCCGTCGCGCCGACTGGCGGGCGCCGGAGCCGAAATTTGCCCGCGGTTATGGCAAGCTCTATCTGGAGGAGATCACCCAGGCCGACGAAGGCTGCGACTTCCGCTTTCTTCACCACGGACCGGACGCGCCGGAGCCGGACATTTTCTGAATGCCCGGACCCATGAGCGACCCCGCCCATCTTGGCGAACGTGACGAAGCCATCAGCCGCCGTATCGACGATTGGCTGGCCACGCATACCTTCCGCCACGACGCATTTTCAGATACGGCGGCTCTGGCCGCCCTGAAGGCGGAGCAGAATCTGACCATCAGCCTGTGCATCCCCACGCTCAATGAAGAAGACACCGTCGGCACGGTGGTCTCGGTGTTGCGGGAGGCGCTCATCGATCGGGTGTCCCTGCTTGACGAGATCGTCGTCGTCGACTCCGGCTCAAGCGACCGAACCCGCGAGATCGCCGCCACCGCAGGGGCAGAAGTGATGCCTTCAGCGGACATCCTGCCCAGCCAGGGCTATCGGCGAGGCAAGGGAGAAAATCTCTGGAAGGCGGTGCACCACCTGCGGGGGGATCTCATCTGCTATGTGGATGGCGATATCGCCAACATCCATCCGCGCTTCGTCACCGGCCTGGTGGGCCCGCTGTTGCATGATCAATCCCTCCTCTACGCAAAGGCCTTCTACGAGCGCCCCATCGCCCACACGGGCGGACTTCATCCGTCGGGAGGCGGAAGGGTAACGGAAATCCTGATACGCCCCCTGTTTTCACTCTTTTTTCCCGAGTTGACCGCCTTGGTGCAGCCTCTGGCGGGGGAATATGCGGCCCGCCGCGAGGTGCTTGAACGGCTGGCGTTTCCCATCGGCTATGGGGTGGAAACAGCCCACCTGATCGATGTTTTCCGCACCTGGGGGCTGGATGCACTCTGCCAGACCGACATCGACCGGCGGATTCACCGCAATCAATCCACCCACGATCTCGGGCGCATGGCTTTCGGCATTCTGCAGGCCTTCCTGCGTCGTCTTGACGGTGACGTACCGTCCGCGGCAAGCCACCTGCTGCGTCAGTTCACCACCGAGGGAGACTATTGCCGTCAGACCATCGGTGAGATCATTGAAGAAGAACGACCGCCCCTGATCCAACTCGCCGAATATCTGGATAGACGACGGCTGTTCTCCTAATTGATCGGCTTTTCTTCTTCTCCCATGCGGATTGCCCTCGTCCATTCCCACCTGCGACCCGGCGGCGTGACGCGCGTGATGGAACAGACCGTCCAAGCTTTGCGAAGGAGCAGACCGGGCGAACTGTCGATCGTCGTCCTGACCGGCGAGGCCGCTCCTACCGACTCACCTCTGATTGATTCCCATGCTGTCGTCGAGGGTTTGGGCTATCAGGATCACTGCACCCCTGGGGCACCGGCGGAATTGGCAGCCTCCCTCACAGTCACGGCCGCCCGTTGTCTGGGTGGCAACCCGGATGTCTGGCACTTCCACAATCCGCTCCTTGGGAAGAATGTCGCCCTCCCCGGCGCCATCCGGCTCCTCGCCGGACAAGGAGAGAATCTGTTGATTCATCTTCATGATTTTGCTGAAGACGGAAGGCCGGATAACTATCGGCAACTCTTCAGTGCTCCTGGATTCCTGCAGACAGGCCTCTACCCTTCGGCCGGACAGGTTCACTATGCGGTCCTCACCCCCAGAGACGCAGCCATCCTGCGTCGTGGCGGCTTGCCGCCGGATCGACTTTGGATCCTCCCCAATCCAGTAGCCCCCCTTCCGTCCGATCCTGCCGGTAGCAAGCCGGAGTTTGCACTGGGACGGCGTTTCTTCCTTTATCCAACCCGCGGCATCCGCCGAAAGAACCTCGGTGAACTGCTGCTACTCGCCCAACTCACCCGGCAAACCCATGCCTGGGCCACCACCCTGAGCCCAGCCAATTCACGCTGGCAAGCCGGCCACGCGCAATGGAGAGCCGTGGCCCGCCGGCTTTCGCTACCGGTCGAGTTGGGGCTATCCGATCATCCCGCTCATTCGTTTGGCTCGCTGGTGTCCGCCGCAGACGGCATCGTGACGACCAGTGTGGCCGAAGGTTTCGGGCTGGCTTTTCTCGAACCGTGGCTGTCGGGAAAATCGGTCCACGGACGCCGCCTGCCGGAAATCACCGACTCATTCGAGAGCTTATCCTTCGATCACTTGTATGACCGGCTCACGATCCCGGTGAAATGGATCGATTCGAACCGTCTCCACGAAAAACTCGACCACGCCCTGCGAGCCTCGCACTCCGCCTACGGCCGGGACCTGCCCGACGATGCCATCGAGCGCGCCTACATGGCCGCGGTCCGCTCGGGTCACGTGGACTTTGGCAGACTCGACGAAGAACTCCAGATCTCGGTGCTGGAGATGATCGACGCAGATGCTTCCAGGGCCGATTCGATCGCCCGGCCCGAATTTTCGCCACTACCGCCTGCACAGATCACCGCCCAAGCCGACCAGATCGCCAGGCAGTTTGCCCCGGGGACCTATGCCAGCCGCCTGCTTGCGGTCTATGACCGTCTCATCGCCACGCCCCCGACCGAAGTGTCCCAACTTGATGGCGAGGCCGTTCTCGACGCGTTTCTGGACGCCGGACGCTGCCATCTGCTCTGCCTGTGAGACTGATGACCGACCTGATCGACATCCTCCGCCAGCATGCCAGCCCGTTGGAGCCAATTCCCACCGGGATTGAGCCCCGCCTCGAACCATTGCCAGGAATCCGCGCCGTGATTTTTGACATTTATGGGACCCTATATCTATCCGGCGCGGGAGGGATCGACTCCAGCGTCTCGGACATGGAATGCCAAGCCCTCCTCAAAGCCGGTCATCTGGTGGGGCTGCGGTGGGAGACGGACGGAGCCAATGACCTCCGCCTGTTCCATGATCTCATTCGGTCTCACCAGAACCGCCGCCGGGCCGATGGCATCGAATGGCCGGAGGTCGAGATCCGCGACGTCTGGCGGGACTGGCTCCGCGTGATGCGTGAAAGCCTCCGGCTCACCTCCACATGTCCTGACGCCGATCTGACGGAAAAACTGTGCCTTCACTTTGAGGGCCTCGCCCACCCCGTCTGGCCCGCACCGGGAGCCGCTGAAGCCATCGCGAGCCTGAAAAAACGCGGAATGACGCTGGGCCTGGTCTCCAATGCCCAATTCTACACGCCACTCCTGTTTCCCGCCCTACTGGGAGCCGATTCGGTTTCACTGGGCTTTCGGGAAGATCTTACGATCTACTCCTACCGGCTTCGAGAAGCCAAGCCATCCCGCCGCCTTTACGAGTCCGCCGCGACCTCACTCAGACAGCTTGGCATTTTGCCGAAGGAAACACTCATGATTGGCAACGACCTGCGCAACGACATCGCTCCGGCCGCAGCCACGGGATTCCGCACCGCCCTGTTCGCCGGCGATGCGCGCTCCCTTCGCTGGCACCGCTACGATCCGGGAACAGAAACCATCCTCCCGGACCGCATTCTGACCGACTGGAGTCAGCTTTCCTTCCTTCTCCCGACCGAATGACAGCCCGATCAACTCGCTTCCGAGACGGAGGAGAGATTGAAGTCGCGCACCACCAGCGGTGGCACGTGGAAAGGCATGTCATTTTCACTGCCCAATACCCGCTCCGGAATGCCCGAAGCCATGATCTGCCGGAGAATATTGACCGGGGATTCATTGAACCGGAAATTCTTCACTGGCCCCACAACCTTTCCATCGCGGATGGCAAACGTCCCGTCCCGGGTGAGCCCGGTATATAGCAGCGTCTGCGGCTGCACCTGCCGCAGATACCAAAGCCGGGTGATCAGGACACCGTCGTCAACCTGACTGATGAGCTCATCCAACGTGGCGCCGTCTCCGGGCATGAGAACGTTTCCCGGCCCGGGTTGAACCGGAATCTTCTTCTCTCCGGCCCAAAAGCGCCCGACTTCGAGCGTCTTGAGCACGCCTTTCTCGATCCAAGCGGTGCGATTCAGCGGCAACCCGCCCGAGTGAGTGGCACAGGGCGCTTCCGGCGCGAGCGGATCGGAGACAAGTGTGGCCCGATCGCCAAACAGAGAGGCCCCGACGGGGTCTTTTCCCTCCCCGACGAGCCCGTTCAAAAAGCTGCGCCCCTCGTCGAAAGAGCGCCTGTCGAGATCCCAAATGAGCAGTGATATCAGATCACGAACTGCCGAGGCCTCCAATACCACGGTGGTGCGGCCCGGCGCCCGCTCGACCGCATTCCTCGAGGCCAGCGCCTTGCGGATGGCCCGCTCTCCGACGGGGGCGAGGTCAAGATCCCGTATGTCGGTAACCTGGGTGCTCGCCCAGCCAGAACCATTCCCCTCGCCGGTCCTCGCCGTCAGCGAAAAGCCGACCGAGGCGCTCCGCTGGTGAACGAAAAGGCCGCGACTGTTGGCAAGTGCCATGCCATAGACGAGCCTCTGGAGATATCCGGCACTGTCCACACCAGCGGCTCTCGCCTGTTCAATGACGGGGCGGACGCGCTCAATCGCATCACCCGGTGCGGCATTGGCGGTCGCTTCCGACCAGTTGATCGGATCGGCATAGGTCGCCGGCTCCACCGGGGGCATGGACTCAGGATCCTCCGGAGCGAGTCGCGCCATGGTCTGCACTTTCTCCACCATCGTCCGGAGAGCCTCGTCGCCGGTCTGATTGGTCGAGATGGAGGCGGATCGCTTTCCATAACTCACGGAAAGCCCCACGTCGATCCGTCGGCTCACGCTGTTCGAGGTGATGTCATTGTTGGCATACCGCAGATGCTGTTCCGATCCCTCGGAAAGCCACACCTCGGCTGAGTCGGCCCGCACCAGGCCGAGAATGCGGTCGCACAATTCCCTGGCTTTGTCTTCGGTCAGGCCCATCGTCCCAGTCTCCCTTCGTTGCAGTTGCATGTGTTTTTGCCCACCGCGGCGATGTCTTTCCCGGCTTCGGCGGCGGTGTTCAGAATGTTGACGCGCCGAAACCGCGCCGGCACCGCCCCGTGCGAAACTGGAGCCACCTGCTGGGGCTGGCCCTTGCCACAGTTGAAGGCACCACCAAGCTCATAGGTCGGCGCTCCGCCGAGTCCATCGCAGGCTTTCCAGAAATCGACCGAATTCCCCTGATAGGCCACATCCCGCAGCATGCCATCGAGCCGTCCCTCCCGGATACGATGAAAGACCTGTCCGGTGAACTGAAAATTGTAGCGCTGTTGATCGATGCTCCAACTGCCGTTCCCCTCGATGTAGATGCCATCCTCGACCCCCGCGATCAGGTCGGTCACCGTAACCGAAGGGTCCGTCCCCGGCTGGAGCGAGATGTTCGGCATCCGCTGGATCGGAAAGGCATCGAAACTGTCGGCGTAGGCGCACCCGTTGCTGCTTTCCCGACCGATGAGGGCCGCCTGGCCGAGAGCCATCTGGAAGTTCCGGAAAACGCCCTTATCCACGATGGCAAACTCCCGTCCCTCCGTGGCGACCCCGTCATCATCGTAACCGATCGTTGAGAGGCCATTGTCGGCGGTGCGGTCGGCGCGGATGGTGACCAGTTCACTGCCGTATTGCAGAGAATCCAACTTGTCCGGTGTGCAAAAGGAAGTGCCGGCGAAATTCGCCTCATAGCCGAGGGCACGGTCCAACTCCGTGGGATGCCCGACCGTCTCGTGGATGGTGAGCCAGAGATTGCTGGGAGCGATCACCAGATCGAGCTTCCCCGGTCGCACCGACGGCGCGGCCATTTTTTCCCGGGCCTGCTCGACTGCCAGCGGGGCTTCGGCGATGAAGTCCCAATCCCGCAAATGCTCAAAGCCGGCCCCCCGCGGCGGAGCCAGACTGGACCGGCTGGCGAATTCGCCTTTTTTCTCATCGACCACGGTGACGCCAAAGCTGGGAAAGACACGCACCCGGGATTGCTCGATTCGACTACCAAAGGTATTGGCCAGCCATTTCCGCTCGCGGACCTGCGAAAAATGGGCGTTGCAGTAGTTGGCCCCCTTTGCCAGCGCGGCTCTATTGATGGCGAGCAGTCGTTCCACCTTTTCCTCGAGCGTCACCGTGAAGGGATCGATGCCGATAGCCTGCTCCCATCGGCCGGTGTGGGCTGGCAGCGTCTCGATCTCCACCGGCCGTTTTCGCCAACCGGCCTGAGCCCGCCCGATCGCAACCGCCGATTCGGCGAGACGTGACACGCCTTCTGGCGACAGATCGTCTCCCGCTGCAAAACCCCAAGCTCCATCGACAAGCACCCGCACCGAACAACCCAGCGACGAGTCGGCATCCACCCCCTGGACCATTTCCTCCCGCACGAAGAGCGACTCGGAGTCGGTCTGCATGATGTGAAAGTCTGCGAAGGAAGCGCCCAGCGCCTTCGCCCGGGCCAACGCGGCATCGGCCAGATTCGGGAATCGCTCTCCAATCGTCGCCGCGGCGGCGGCGGTAACCTGCCAGCGGTCAGCCAACAGGGCGACACCTGCCGCGGATGTTCGTTTCAACCAGTCTCTGCGATGCATGGCGCAGACGTTACGCGGAGGAACGCCCGGCAGCAACTGGCTTCCCACGCCCCTGCTATCGCTCGGGCGACGGCAGGGTGAAGGAAAGCACGCGCTCCTCCAGATAGGAGTAAAAGGGATTCCAGCGGAGGCGCAGTTGTTCCTCCGCGGACACCTGCAGGAGCCCGCGTTCCCCCCGCAGGGCGATGTTGCCCAGTTTCAATCGGCCGGCCGGTTGGTCACTGATTCCATAGACCGGATCATCACTCGCGAAGGGGAGCGACACGTGCGAAAGGGAATAGACTCCGCGAGGCCAGGAGAGCGGTATCGGTGTCCGACGGATCGCCTCCGGGGTGCGGCTGGCTCCCGCAGTCTCGATCATGATCTCGGATGTGGCCGCATCCCGGTTCGTTAGTAGCGTCACCGCAAATGGGATCTGGGGGGACTCCAACAGACCATGCAGAGCGACCGTAGGATCATTCATCAGCAACCCTTCGATCTGCTCCGATCGATTGATATCGAACAGCACCAGTTCGTGACCCGATGCCGGGAGCCTGGCAAACAGACCCTTCACCAAAGCCGTCGTGGATACCGTGGCATCAATGGCCGACTGAAAGGCGAGGATGCCAGGCATTTCCTTGAGTCGATCCGCGCCCTGAAGGCGGGCCAGGCGGGATTGAATCTCCGTGGTCAGGCGATAGACCTGATGTCCCGCATTCACCGCAAAGGAGCCGTATTTGTAGGGATCGTACTCGGGATGGATCGAGTTCCACTCCAACTTCTCCAGCCCGAGCCAATGACCCAGCCGGCTTTGCCAGACTGCGAGGGATGCCATGGGACTGACCCCGATGGCCGGGGAAACCAGCACAATGCCGCCCGGCACCGGTAGAGCCTCATCCGCTGGGGAATCCAACGCGGCAATGGTGTAGTGGACCGCCAACGCCCCTCCATTGGAATACCCGATGATATGGATGGGCCGCCCCTCGGTCACGGAGGCGAGGTGTCTCATGGCCAGGACCACGGCGCCGTGCATGTCCTCCCACTCGACATGGACCAACCCCGACGGAGCCGTGCCATGACCGGGCAATCTAAGACCGACCACATGAGCCCCCTCCCGATGCAATCGCTCTCCGAGGACACGCAGACTGTAGGGAGAGTCCGACATGCCGTGGAGCAACAACACCCCGACAGCGGGGTCCGGCCGGGAGAGTTCAAAACTCCGGTTCCAATTCCGCTCTGAACCACGCGGGTCCGATGGACTGCCTGACCGAAAACGGTGATACACACCCGTCACCAGCCCACCTTCCTCGACCGGCCCGTAAACCTTTCGATCCAATTCATCAAACAGCCTTTCTTCCAACCTCAGATACTCTTGGAAATCGGCCAAATCCATCCCCTTCGTGAACTCTTCCTCCAGTTCCTCCGTATGCCACGGAGACAGTTCGGGACGCCCGTTGAGATGCAGCACCACCATCACGACGAGCATCAAAACGCCGCCGATCAGTCCGTAGAGCAGCGCCCGCAGACCGTGGCGCGCGACGTGCCCGCCACCTGACCACAAGCTGCCGGCCAATCGCGGCATCCATCGCCCCAACACCTGAGATATTGCCGTTGATTTCATATTCGCCATTCCCCTCTAAGTTTTTCGAGTCGAAAGAAGTCATCTGCCTCCCTCGCCCGGCGAAGGCCACGGGACGGAAGGGTGCACCGAGCGGATGTGAAGATCGCGCTGCGGATAGGATATCTCGATACCTGCCTCGGCGAACCGCCGGTGGATCTCGGAATTGATGTAATGGGTGGCATCGAGCCGCTCAGCCGGGCTGGGCAAAAAGCAGCGCACCGTGAAGTTCAGCGTGCTGTCGCCAAACAGCTCGAACACCGCCTGTGGCGCGGGATCTGGCAGCACCTCCGGATGGCTGGTGGCAATCTCGACGAGGAGCTTCTGCACCTTGGCGGTGTCGGAGCCATAGGCCACGCCCACGGGAATGACGAGGCGGGTCACCGAACTGGAGAGAGTCCAGTTGAGCAGGGTCCCGGTCACAAACTCCTTGTTCGGAACGACAAACTCCTTGCGATCCCAGTTCGTGATGGTCGTCGCCCGGAGCCGGATGCGGGAGACGACTCCGTCCACGCCCGCCACCGTCACGATGTCTCCGACCCGGATTGGCCGCTCCAGGAGAAGAATCAGGCCGCTGACGAAATTCGTAACCACTTCCTGCAGACCGAATCCGAGTCCGACACTGAGCGCCGCCGCGATCCAGCCGAACTGCGACCAATCCAGGCCAAGGGTGTGGAAGGCGACGGCCGCCCCAATGGCAATGGTGAGATACTGACAGATGGTGACGATGGCATTGCGGCTGCCCGATTCCAGCTCCAGAGCCCGGAGAAAGGCGACCTCCAGCAGGCCGGGCAGATTCCGGAAAACCACCGAGATGATCATTCCGATCAACCCCAACAACAGCACGTCGGCGATGCTGATGGATCCGAAAAGCATTCTGGAATCCAGATACCGCAGCACCGGAATTGCCTCCGACCAGATCACCCAAGTCGCCAGCAGCCCCAACACGGTCACCACTGAGGCGATGAGCCGCCGAGTCTGGTCTCCCACTTCTTCGAGATCCGGCAGATCTTCATCCTCATCCTGGGCCAGAGACAGTTCCGATGCCACCGGCGCCTCCACCGGTGGAGGCCCCTCTGCACGGGCCGCAGCGAGTCTGGCCTCGCGCTCGGCCAGAGCCTCCCGCAGCGCCAGACGCCGCTCCTTCAGCATCGCCCACCTCGACAGGGTGCCATGGAGCACGAGGCACACCAGCAAAACCAGGGCCGTATTCTGAAATTGGTAAGCCAAAGCCACTGCGGTCAAAAAGTGCCCGGCAGCAGCCAAAACCGCCAACGCCAGAGGCACGCCGGCCACCAGAGGCACCCAAAATCGCCGAAGCCGGATCAACCAATGCACCGGCCGTCCCGGCCGGACGTAAACAGTTTCCGGCCCCGAAAGGAGTCTCCACAGAATGACGCTGATCAGCACCATCGAAAACAAGAACACCAGCCGCCCGATCCCCTGGAAGTGAGCCGGGTCTTCATGATTGAGCCAATATCCGAGCAAGCCCACGGCCGGCGGATAGATGATCGTTGCCTGGCGGAGAAACCGCCGCATCCGCTCCACCAACTCGCGTGGCCAGCCAAAATGGGCTTCCCCGACCCCCGACGGCCGGCACAACCACGCCGCAAACCGCAGGCCGAACAGTGACAGCATGAAGCCTCCCGCCGTCAGAGCCTGCCCCAGCGGGTAAGCCGTTGAACTGCCGGGCGTTTCGTTCAACAGAAGCCTGCCGCCCCAGCCCAGCAACAAGGGCAGAGGAGCCGCCAGAAAGGCGGTCGCCAAAATGGCCTGCATTGTGTTGCCTATCCCGTCCCGGGAGATCCGACGGGTCCTCAGGGCCGAGTCTGAAAGGAACCGCTTTACCTTCGAACGTGGCGCGAATAACAACACGATCGTTGCCATCAGCAACGTCCAGGTGGGCCACTCAACCTGTTTCAGAGAATTCCCCAAACCACGCCACATCCCCGGACCAGCCATCTCCCGCAGGGCCGGCCCCACTCCCGTGATCGCTGACCACCCGATCGGCGGCGAACTGGCCACCCACAGCAGTTTCTCCCCCAAATAATCACCCAGTTCCTTCGACAGGCTGATTGTCTCGCTTTCGACGAGTTCGACCTCGCCCAACTGGCGCGACAACCTCCGGTTCCCATCGGAGTAATCGGAAAGCAGCCGCCGATGAGTCGCCACCAGCGACTCCAGCACCGGCTTCAGCTTTGCGACCATCGCCTCCTCCAGCCCGGCGAAGCGGAGCGAGGTCAATAGTTCCTCCAGTTGCGTCTCGGCGGAGGGCAGCGACTCCAATTCGCGCTGGGACCGATAGGCAGCCAACCGGGCCGCCGCGATCGACTTGCGGCGCTCCTCTGCACGGGCGGAAAAATCGCCCGCCCGGGGCAGTTCCCGCATCAATTCCGGCACCGCATGGGCGAACGATTCCTCCATGCCTCCGATCTCGATCTGGGCCCGCAAGTTTTCCCCATCCCGGCGCAACCGGTCGAGTTCCGTTTCGGCCGTCTGGAGGGCGGTATCCGCCACCCGGATCTTGTCGAGCGCCTGCTGGGCTTCCGTGGACAGCCGTTTGGTCTCCTCGACCAGATGCCGGACCGGTTCATGATCGCTGATCGCGCTCAGTTCCGATTCCGCAATGAGCCGCTCGGCCTCGCCGATCCGGGCCGATGCCGACGCGCGAGCCCGATCTTCCAAAGCCTTCGCCCGGTCCCTCAGCACGGTCAGATCAGACGCTGCCAGATCCCGCCGGGCCTCCTGGAGCCCGCGCCTCAGCTCCAGACTGAGCAGTTCCTGATCGAGACTTTCAATCTCCCGCCTCAACACCAGCGCCGTGGCCTGGACAACGGCTTTCTCTGCCTTTTCCCTCGGCGTGACCGCTTTGCGACTGCTCCAGGCTGCCTCGGCCGCCTGTGCCTCGGCTGACAACCGACGCGCCTCGATGAGTCGGTCTCGGATCTCCGTCGGCCTCGACTCGAGGGCGGCCAGTTGATCCTCCAACTCCCGCAAAGCCCGGCCGGCATCAGCCACCCGGGCCGTTTCAGCCGAAAGCCGGGCCGTCACCGTCTCAGGTGGTGCATCCTTTGCGGGCAAAGGATCGGTGGGCAGGCCCTTCGCCGCCGCGCCGCTTTGCCGGGCCGCCAACTCCGTGCGGATACGCCCGATCTCCCCGGGTGCCTCGGTCACATCACGCCGGTAGGCTTCCATCCTCGCCAGATGAGTCGCCGCCGCCTTCACGGAGGCGATGGCCCCCTCGAGATCCTTGACCACCGCCGCTTTGGCCGTCTCGTCGAGTCCGGGATCCGCCTTCGTCTCCTCGATGATCTGGTTCACCGCCTCCTCCGTGACGATGGGGGCTGCCGTTTCGGCCGGTGGTTCGACCGCCTTGCCCTTGGTCTCCTGCGCATGACCGGCGGAAAATGCCAGACACCATCCCAGGAGGAAAAACAGCACTCCCAATCGCTTCGTTATGATGACCATTTCAGTCATGGCAGCGCCGACCGGGCGGCACCAGTTGAACCGGGCGGATTTCTTCATGCGTCTCGAGTGCGCCACTATCGCGCAGACCGCCGCCCCGCGCACCGATTTTAGCCCGCATTTCTCATCCCCCATTTTCGCGTGATGCGCCGATTCAGGCCGCACCCAATGGAATACCGGTGCGCTTCCGCGTTGCAAGCGACCGGGCGATGTGGGACCATCCCATCTGCCGTTCTGATCCCATGCCCACCCCTCCCAAAATCCCCACTTTCCGCTTTGCCATCGCCGCCGTGGCAGCCATCGGTCTCGCCGCGTCCCTGATCGCACAAGAGGGCGGAGAGCGGTTCCAGCCTCAGTTCTTTCCGGGCAAAATCTACAACTACAGCAGCGAGACCGACGTGGTGATGGACCTGCCGAATCAGGACGGCGGCAAATCCTCTCGCCGGGTGAACATGCAGCACGAGGCCCGCGTCGTCACCGCTCCCCGCTTGGACGCCGCCGGCGTCTTGCTCGATGCCAGCACCCAGCGGCTCCAGTTTTCCGTCACTGCGGGAGAAAAGGCGATGCGCTACGATTCCGCCGACGAAAAGACCAAAAGCTCAGCCCTCGGCCAGCACTTCGAAGGTGCCCGGATGCGCTCGGTCGCCATCGAACTCGATGAGGCGCAAAAAGTCGTGAAATCCGAGGAAAAAGGCGGAGGCGGCCCGGCCACTCCCATGCCCGGCATGCCTCAATTCGGCCCCGATGAACTCAAGCAACTCGTCTCCGGTCTGCTCCAGGGCTTTCCCCCGGATGCCGTGAAGCCAGGTTCCCAATGGACTCAGAAAGGCAAACGTTCCCTGGGACAGTTCGGCGAGATGGAGTTCGAGATCTCCTATCGATACAAAGGGGACGAAGCCTACGATGGAGCCGACTGCGCCGTGATCGAATTCACCGGCGACATGAAAGGCGGCGTCGATGTCGCCAGCGGTGGCGCGAGTGGCAAGCTCGGGTTTGAGGGCCAGAAGCTGGAGGGCCGCCTCGTTTACGACAAACTGCGCCGCGCCGTGCGCGAGAGCCGCCAGACCGTCGATCTCACCATCGACGTACCCAATCCCGATCCCGCCGCCGCCGGGGCCCCCCTGCGCCTGCCGATGCGCCAGCAGGTCACCGTAAAGCTGCTGTCTCTTCAGGATTCCTAAGCCGGCTTGTCGCAAAGAACCGCCCCCCTCTCCCGCCATGAGACTTGAGCGCCCCTGCCTCATCGGCGTCATCCACCTGAACCCCTTGCCCGGCTCGCCCGGATGGGGTGGCGACTTCGACTCCGTCCTCCGCGCCGCGGTTGATGACGCCCGAGCCTACCGGTCAGCCGGCTTTCGCGCCGTCGTGGTGGAAAACTTCGGCGACACCCCGTTTTATCCCGGGACCGTGCCACCGGAGACCGTCGCGGCGATGGCCCGGGCCGGCTCGGTCGTGCGCGACGCGGTAGGCCCCGATTTTCCCATCGGCTTCAATGTCCTGCGCAACGACGCCCGCGCCGCCCTCGCCCTGTGCGCGGCCTGCGGAGGCAGTTTCATCCGCGTAAATGTCCACACCGGCGCCATGGTCACCGATCAGGGGCTCATCCAGGGACAGGCCGCCGACACCCTGCGCCAGAGGGACGCGCTTGGCTTGACCGGTTCGGTAGCCATTCTCGCCGATGTCCTCGTCAAACACGCCGCTCCCCTCGCCGCCCTGCCGATCGACTGCTGTGCCACTGACACCTGGCAGCGGGGCCGGGCCGACGCCCTCATCGTCACTGGCACCGGAACGGGCCAGGCCACCCCGCTGGACCGTCTGCGGGCGGTCCGCGATGCAGTTCCCGAAGCTCCCCTTTTCGCCGGCAGCGGAGTCACGGCGGAGACCGTCCGCGACATCCTGGCCATTGCCGATGGCGTCATCGTTGGCAGCGCACTGAAAACCGGCGGTCGCCTCAATGCCCCCGTTGATCCAGACCGCGCCGCCGCTTTCGTCAAAGCCGCCGGACTTTGAAGGACGCTCGATCACGTCATTTCCGGAAATCGGTTCCTGAGGGAAACTGTCGGGTCTCCAGCCCGCCATCCCCATGAAAACCACCGCGTCAACGGCCCGGCCAGCCATCGACCGCCGCTCTCTGCTGCGGATCGGCTCCCTCGGTCTCGGCGGCAGCGTTTTCAGCCTGCCCGACTTCCTCGCCGCCAAGGCCGCCGCGCCCGCCTTGGTCAAGGATCGCGCGGTGGTGTTCCTCTTCATGCACGGCGGCCCCTCGCAGACGGAGACGTTCGATCCCAAAATGGATATGCCCGCCGAGATCCGCTCGGCCACCGGCGAGATCCCCACTTCCCTGCCCGGCGTCACCTTCGGCTCGACCTTTCCCAAGCTCGCCCGCCTCGCCCACAAGCTCGCCATCGTCCGCTCCTTCACCACCGGGGATGGCAACCACGACATCAAGCCCATCGTGGGCCGGAATTCCCTCGGGGCCAACATCGGCTCGCTCTACTCCCGCGTCGCCGGCACCACCGCGGACGGTTCGGGCATGCCGCGAAACGTCACTCTCTATCCCCGCGCCGTCGACGACCAGGCCATGGAGGCCTTCACCCGGTTTGGCGATTTTGCCTCAGCCGGACCGCTCGGCGCCAGCTACCGGGCTTTTGCCCCCGGCGCCGGTGGCACCCTGCAGGCCGACATGACCCTCCGCCTGTCGCGCCACCGGCTTGAGGATCGCCGCAGCCTTCTGGGCGAACTCGATTCCGCCCGCCGCGCCTTCGACGGCGGCGCCGCAGCCGGCCTCAACGGCTTCCAGCAGCAGGCGTTCGACACCATCTTCGGCGGCGTGGCCGAGGCCTTCGACCTCAGCCGCGAGGATCCCCGCACCGTCGCCCGCTACGACACCGCCCCACTGGTACACCCCAATTCCATCCGCACCGTCTGGGCAAATCACGAGCGCTACCGCGACCACGGCCAGTCGCTGGGCAAGCTGATGCTCCTCGCCCGCCGCCTCTGCGAGCGGGGAGCCGGTTTCGTCACCGTCACGACCAATTTCGTGTGGGACATGCATGCCGACAAGAACAATGCCACCATCGTCGAGGGCATGGAATACGTCGGCACCCCCTTCGATCACGCCGTCTCGGCTTTCATCGAGGACTGCGAGGCACGCGGCCTGGGTGAAAAGATCCTCCTCGTCTGCTGCGGCGAGATGGGCCGCACGCCCAAGATCAATGCCAAGGGCGGCCGCGATCACTGGGGGAAACTCGCCCCGCTCATCTTCTATGGCGGCGGACTGAAAACAGGACAGGTCATCGGCCAATCCACCCGCGACGGCGGAGAACCGGCCAGCACGCCCATCCTGATGGAGAATCTCACCGCCACCCTGCTCCACTCCCTGCTCGATCTCAATCAAGTCCGCGTCATGGACGGCCTCAGCAACGACCTCCTCACCGCCATGACCGCACCCAGCCCCATCCGGCAGGTGCTCTGAGGCGAACGGCCGCGCCATCATCATCGCATGACGGAACGCCCGATCCGGCGTAAACTCCGACGCATCCCCAATCCTCCGGAACCATGCGTTGGACCTTTGGCTCCCGCCGCCCCACATCCGCCGTCGCCGCGCCGAAAGGTGCCGGAGCCGGCTGCCTGATCCCCTTCGGCCTGATTTTCCTCGGCATGGGGCTGCTGTTCACCTTCTTCCTGGTCCGCCAGATCCTCGCCGAAGCCGAGACCTATCGCTGGCCGGCCACGCCCTGCGAGATCGTCGCCTGCGAGGTCTTCGTCGATGGCCAGCGCGACTCCCCTTTCCGGCTGGATGTCACCTACCGGTACGAGGTCGCAGGCCAAACCCACGAATCGAACCGGCTCGGACTCCAGGAAAAATGGTCCGACTCCTACGAAAAGCTGGCCCTGAAACGCCGCGCCTTCCTCTCCGATCCGGACGCGGTGTGCTATGTGAATCCCGCATCAGCCACCGAGGCGGTGCTCCAGCGCGAGCATCCCGCCGCCGCCCTGTTTGTGCTCATCCCCCTGATCTTCGTGGTCGTCGGTGCCACGATCGTCTGGGCAGGCGTCGCCTCCTTCCGCAAACAGAAACAGCGTGCCCTGTCCGCCCAGCCCTCCGCCACCCCGACTGCGGCCGGGCCTCCCAGCCGCAGATCGTCCGCGATTTTCGGCGTCGTCTTCACCGTCATCGGCCTCGGAGCCAGCCTGCCCTTCCTCCTCGGACCGGTCCGGAAGATGGCCGAGTCCCGACACTGGGTCGAGACACCCTGCACCATCGTGTGGAGCCGGGTCATCAGCCACGACAGCGACGACGGCACCACCTACAGTGTGGACATCTTTTACGAGTATCAGTTCGCCGGTCAGACCCACCGGTCGAACCGCTACCGCTTCCTGACTGGCTCCTCCAGCGGCTACGCGGGAAAGAAAGCCGTCGTGGACCGACATCCCGCTGGCTCCACCCAGGTCTGCCACGTCAATCCCGACCTACCCGAGCAGGCTGTCCTCGTTTCCGGCTTCACCCCGGGCGCCCTGTTCGCCGGCATCCCGATCGCCTTCCTCCTCATCGGCCTCGCCGCCCTGTTCAGCTCGGTCAAACCCGCGCCGGCCTCGCCACTCGCCGCGGGCCTTCTTTCCGCCAGTGGCAGCGGCGGCAGCACCAGCGGTGAGCCTCTGGTGCTCTGTCCCGCGGGCAGCCGAAAGTTGAAAGCCGGCGGTTGCCTCCTCGGAGCCGTGTTTTGGAACGGCATCGTTTCCCTGTTCGTCGCCGACACCATCGAAGGCTGGCAAAATGGAGGCGGCGACTGGTTCCAGACCCTTTTCATGATTCCCTTCGTCCTCGTCGGTCTGGGCCTCGTCTTCGGCTTCTTCTACCAACTCCTCGCCCTCGCCAATCCCCGGCCCACCGTCGTGCTGCCCGCCGGTGCTCCGCGCGCGGGCGAAACGGTCGAAGTGCTGTGGGAACTCACCGGCCGCACCTCGCGGGTCACCCGGCTCAGCATCAGCCTGTGGGGCATCGAGACGGCCACCTACCGGCAGGGCACCAGCACCGCCACCAGCCGCGAGGTCTTCTACGATGCGACCCTGGCCGAGGCGGTCGACGAAATGGACATCCGCCAGGGCAAAGCCACACTGACCCTGCCGGCCGACCTGATGCACTCGCTCAAGCTACCCAACAACCAGATCCACTACCAGATCCGGATCCACGGCGAGATCCCCCTGTGGCCCGACATCGCCGACCATTTCGATGTGACCCTGTTGCCTCTCCGATCAAACCCTGTTTGATCGGAATCCGCCCCGCCTACCCCATGAGCCAAGCCACCATCCAGACCGAATTCGACAATCTCGCCTACACTCCCGGCGAGACGCTGCGCGGCCAGGTCACCTGGCAGGCCGACAGCCGGCCCCGGTCAGCAGTGCTGCGTCTGTTTTACCACACCTCGGGCCGGGGCACGCAGGATGTCATCGTGGTCGAGGAGCGAACCTTCGACGGGCCGGCGGAGGCGGATCGCCGCGAGTTTTCCTTCACTCTGCCCGCGGAGGGGCCGTGGTCTTTCTCCGGCAAATTGGTCAGCCTGATCTGGGCGTTGGAACTGGAGCTGGATCTCGGCAGCGACTCCCTGATCGAAAAGCGCGACTTCACCCTGTCGCCCACCGGCGCGGAGATCCTGCTGCATGCCCACGCGCAGGAGACGATGCCGACCTACACGGATTTTGGCCCGGCGAAACGCCGCTGAGGAGCGGGCCACTCAGCGCTTTGCCTGTCCGACGGCGGCTCCGCGGCTGGCTGCCGATTCTATCGCCCCTCGGTCGGAGGAATTCAGCGGGGCGACTTCGTCGCGCTTGCGATTGAGTTCCTCAAGCTGCCGCTCCAGTTCGACGATCTGGGCACGCAGCTTGGCGATGGTGGCCATGTCCGGATTCATGGCCGCCGCCGCATTCTGCCCGGCTTTGGGCAGAGCGGACTTCAGGCCCTCGGCGAGACGCAGTTTCAGCAATTCGTTCTGCTGTTCGAGATTCTCCGCCTTCGACTCCAACCCATCGCGATCGGTGGCCCACGACTTGGCTTCCTCCTGCGCCATGCGCCGGGCGGCCTGGAGTTCGCCCCGGAGCCGCTCGACTTCACCTCCGGACGCCGCACGAGCCAGCGACAGCTCCTGGGTGAGCCGGGCTTTTTCCGCTTCGAAGCCCTCGACGGTGAGGCGGTCTTTCGTCGTCTGCTCCCGGAGGCGGTCCCGCTCGGTCTGGGCCGCGGCCAGGTCTTGCTTCAGCCGGTCAATGGACTCGCGGAGTTGGCTGGCCTCGGTGCCGATCGCTCCCTGATCACGACGGAGGGATTCCAATTCCCCGCGCAGGGTATCACGGTCAGCCTCGATGGCCGCCAACTGGGCTTTCCACTCCGCCGGGGCGGATTCACCGGGCGCCGTCGGCGCCACCACTTGGACCGGGCCCGTGGCCGCTTCGCCGCGGTTGCTGAGATGATCGGCTAGGAAACACAGGGCCGACAGGCCGGTGAGCAAGGCGAAGACACTGAGGCCCAGGCCATTGCCAATGACGGATCGGGGTTCGTCCATGAGAAAAAAAGCGGGGGTTCCAACGGTGACAGAGGCGGTTCTCCGCCATCTGGCAGGCGGCGGAATTCCGGACGCTGAAATGGACAACGCCAAGCGCCGCCAAAGTCACCGTCTACAACATAGACGGTCCGCCGGGGAAATCATCCACCCGATTCGCAAAAATCTTTCGCCCAACCCGCCCGGGGCTTGGGATCGCGAAGCGCCGATCAGTGGTGCTCCTGCTCGTCGTCGGGCTTGGACAGATAGGAAAAACAGACTGCCCCGAGCACGAGGAAGCTGATTGCCACAATGAGTCCGATGAAAATATTCATTGGGACGACTAATAGAGCCCCAGACGGGAAAAGCCAGCGGGAATTTCACGCGGATGCGCGGCTCGCGGGGCGACACCCCATTTTTGCCAAAGCCAGCCCAGGCAATCAGGCCGCTCCCGGAGCCTTGTCATCGGCCGGCATCGTCGGCTCGACCACGGCGGCCCCGACCACGTCGCCGAGCACGTTGATGGCGGTGCGAAAGCGATCCAGCAGCCAGTCGACCGACAGGATCAGCGCCATGCCCTCGACCGGCAGCTTGGCGGCATTCAGCACGATGACCATGGTGATGAGGCCCGCTTCGGGAATGCCGGCAGCGCCGATGGCGGCCAGAGTGGCGGTGATGGCGACGATAACCTGACCGGCAAAGTCGAGCTGGATGCCGAAGGCCTGGGCGATGAACAGGGCGGCGACCGCCTCGTAGAGCGCCGTGCCATTCATGTTCACCGTACTGCCCAGGGGGACGACGAACTCAACCGATTTCCGCGAGATGCCGGCTTCGTCGATGGCGCATTCCATCGTGACCGGCAGGGTGGCGGAGGAACTGGCGGTGGAAAACGCGGTGAGCAGCGAACGGGACATTTTTCCGAGGAATCGGAAGGGATTTTTCCGGGTGAAGACCCAGTAGATGGCCGGCAGCACGATCAGACCATGCAGGGCGAGGCCGATGAGGACGGCGCCGAAGTATTTGCCGACACTTTTCAGTTCCGTCATCAACTGCCCCTCGGCATTGGCGAGGCCGAAACGGGCAGCCACAAGGCAGAAGATGCCAAGCGGCGCCACGCGCATCAGCAACATCACGAAATCCATCAGCGCGTCATTGACCTGGGTGATCAGCGAGGCGAGCGGCGCCGACTTCGCGCCCCGCATCGTCAGGATGGCGGCAAACAGGATGGAAAACACGATGAGCGGCAACAACTGCACCTCCACGGCGCTGCGGAACAGATTGTCGGTGAACAACAGCAGCACCATGCCGCGCAGCAACTCGCCGGTGGTCTGGGGTCGCTCCGGCGCGGTGGCTTTGGCATGTACGGCCTCGCCGGTTTCCGCGCTCAGGGCTCTGCCGTCCAGGCCGACACCCGGATCGACGACATTCACCACCATCAGCCCGATGATGACGGCCAGCATCGTGGTGAAAAAGAAAAAGCCGATCGTGGCCGCGCCCGGCCGCCCCAGCCGTCGGACATCGCCGAGACCGATCACGCCGCTCATCACACTGGTGATGACCAGCGGGACGACGATCATTTTCAACAGATTGAGGAAGACATCGCCGCCGATCTTCAGATGCACCGAAAACCGCGGGGCCACGAGGGCCATCGCCACGGCGAGGACGATGGCGATCAGGATCCACAGGCCGATGTGGCCGCTGCCTCGCTCGCGGACGGTGGAAGAGTGGGAAACGACTCGCATGGGGCCGACTCTGCCACATTTTCCGCCACGGGGGCGAGACTTTTACGCCCGAATCACTTCGGCATCGCCTCCGCCGGGCGCGGCGGCTGGAAGGTCAGGACGCCACGGGTCTTGGTCTTGCGCCGGTAGATCTTGTCGCCGCAGGCCACGTGGAGATATTCCAGATTCGGACCGGCGAAGCAGCAGCTGACCAGATTCGCCTCCTGAGGCTTCAGGATGACGCCGCCCATGCGACCGGTGGGATCGAACATTTGCAGGCCCACCGCAGTGGTGACGTACCAGCGCCCATGCGTGTCCACCGTCATGCCGTCGCCCTTTGCCACCTCGGGATCAGCGGCCGGGATGCGCATGGTCATATAGCCCTCGGGATGCGCCAGGGTGCCATCGGCCTCGATGCGGAAGGCCCACACGTATTTCCCACCGTAATCGGAAACCGCCAGGGTGCCCTGATCCGGCGACAGCGTGATGCCGTTCGGCTTGCCCACGGTCCCGGCATTGACCACGGTCATCACGCCCTTCGGATCGATGCGGCGGATCTCCTTGGTTCCGGTCATGGTGAAATAGACATTGCCATCATGAGTGACAGCCAGGTCGTTCGGTTGGACCTCGCGGGCGAGTTCAGTCATCTTTCCATCCTTGTCGAAGGCGACGACCATCCGCCCCCTCGCCACGCAGGCATAAAGCCGGCCATCGGCACCCCATTTCAAGCCGCTGATGCCGGCAGCGTCCTTGATGAACTCGGTGACTTTGCCCGCGAGATCGACCTTGTAGATCGCGGTGCCGCTCTTCACATCGGAGAAGTACAGATTCCCCTCCGCATCCGGGCACAGCCCATCGGTAAACCCGTGCCCCTCGCTGACGACCTCCCAGCCCTCGCCATCAATCAGGATTTGCGAAAGTGGCATGTCCTGGGCGCGCGAAGCGGTCGCCAGAAAAGCAGCAGACAGGAAATAGGCAAAAGAGAGGGTCTTCATGGTCATCAAAAGGGAAAAAGGGCTCAACATTCAGATTTCAACATGCCGGGAAAGGGCGCGAAAAAGGCTCAGAGGCACCGACCAACGGGAAAACCGCCGAAAACGGAGACCCAGCCCCTGAGAGCGTCTCTCACGGCTTCAGCGTCTTCCAATCCCGCCACAACCACCGCAGGGTGTCGGGAAAAATCGCTCCGCCATGCTTGCCGCTGTGGCCGCCGGTGCCGAAGACGACTTTGTGATCGTACTTGGCGAACTTCAGTGCTGCTTCCATCTGCCGATTGGCCAGAGGCCAGTTGCCATGGAGATTGTCGAGGTCATTCTCCCCTTCCTGCAAAAAGACACGCAGCGGTTTTGGCTCCGTCTTGCGAATCAGGGCCGGATAGACATGGCCGCCGCGGATGTTGGTGAAACTGCCGATGTGGCTGACGACCTTGCGAAAGACATCCGGCCGCTCCCAGGCCACGGTAAACGCCGCGATGCCGCCCGAGCTGTTGCCACAGACCGCCCGGCAGTCCGGATTGTCACTGAGACGGTGGGTTTTGGCCACTTCGGGCAGGAGTTCCTCGATCAGGAAGCGTGGATTCTGATCGCTCAGGGTGTCGTATTCGAAGCTGCGGTTCTTGCGCCCCTCCTGCCCGGCTTTGGCCGGCGGGACGACGCCTGGATTCACGAAAATGCCGATCGTCGGCGGAATCTCGCCGGCCTGGATGAGATTGTCGAACACGGTGGGCACCCGGAAGGCTCCTTTCTCATTCACAAAGCCGCCGCCGTCGAAGAAAACCATCACGCACGCCGGTTTCGAGCTGTCATGGCCGGCCGGGACATAGACCCAGTAGTCCCGCTCCGTGCCGGGGAAGATCCGGCTCGTCGTCCATTTCGCCTGGGTGACGGTGCCCTTTGGCACGCCCTCCTTCGGCTGGGCATCGGGCCCGGGCTGATAGTCATCCTGAGCGGCGAGGGGCCAGACCGCGAGCCAGGCGGTACAGGCGACGAAAAACGGGGTAAGACAGGTGCTGGGTCGCATGATCGCCATGTTGCCAAGCCGGCGCCGGTTTGGCAACGGCGGAAATCGGGTGAGAACCCGGTCGGTGGCGACGCCCCTGATGACGAACGGGATACGAGCCACGGCCGCCGATGGCTTGGTCTCGTCCGCCGCATTGACCCCACCGGGTCGGGGTGCTACCTTCGCGCGCCCGCGCCGGACCGCCCTTGAGCCCGCCGTTGTCGCGGGCTTTTTCGTTTTCACGCTCCCGCTTTTCCCAGATCTGACCGATGAGCCAACCGGACGACAGTTCCCCCTACAAATCGACGCTGAATCTGCCCGAGACGGCTTTTCCCATGCGCGCCGACCTCGTGCAACGTGAGCCGGCGCGGCTCGAAAACTGGGAAAGCCAGGGGCTGTATCGCCGCATCGTGGACCGGCGCCGGGCGGCGAGCGATCCCGATTTCATCCTCCACGACGGGCCACCCTTCGCGAACGGCGATGTCCACATGGGTACGGCGCTGAACAAGGTGCTGAAGGATCTGGTCATCAAAAGCAAGGCGATGGCGGGCTTTCACTGCCCCTACGTGCCCGGCTGGGACTGCCATGGGCTGCCGATCGAATTTAAGGTGGTCAAGGAATCGAAGGGGCTGGAGCCTGCCGAGATCCGACGGCGCTCGGAGGACTACGCGCGCAAATACATCGACATCCAGCGGGCCTCCTTCCGCCGGCTCGGCGTCTTCGGCGACTGGGACCGCCCCTACCTGACGCTGTCCCCGGAGTATGAGGCCGACATCATCCGCGTCTTCGCCCGCTTCGTGGAGCAGGGCCTCGTTTACCAAAGCAAGAAGCCGGTGCTGTGGAGCTACGGCGCGCAGACCGCGCTCGCCGAAGCCGAAGTGGAATATGAGGACCGCTCGGATCCCGCGATTTTCGTCAAGTTCCCCCTGCTCCGGCCCGGCAAAGCCGGCGTCCTCCCGGCTGACACCTCACTCGTCATCTGGACGACGACGCCCTGGACCCTGCCCGCGAACCTGGGCATCGCTTTGCATCCGCAGTTCACCTATCTCGCCGGCGCGTTCACCCACGCCGAATCTGGCCGGACGGAAAACCTGGTCGTGGTGCGCGAATTGCTCGAGTCGTTTACCGCCAAGACTGGCTTCGCACCCACTGGCGCGCTGGAGGAAATCAAGGGCGAGGCGCTCGCGGGGGCTGAAGCCGGGCACCCCTTCCTCGACCGCACCTCACGGGTGATCCTTGCTGATTTCGTCACCGCCGAGACCGGCACCGGGGCGGTCCATGTCGCACCCGGCCACGGCGCCGACGACTACCGTGCTGGTCAGGAGAACGGGCTCGGCCTGCTCTCACCCGTCGATGATGCGGGCTGCTTCACGGCGGATGTCGGGCTCGACTTCCTGGTCCGCAAGCACGTCTTCGACTGCAACGGCCCGATCATCAAGTTGTTGGCGGAAAAAGGCGCCCTGATCGGCAAGGAAAACTACCGCCACAGCTACCCACACTGCTGGCGCTCGAAAACGCCCATCATTTTCCGCTCGGTGCCGCAGTTTTTCATCCGCATCGACGCCCTGCGCCAACAGGCGCTCGACGAGATCGACCGGGTCGAGTGGCTGCCCCACTGGGGGCGGAACCGCATCTACGGCACGGTGGAATCGCGTCCGGACTGGTGCATCTCTCGCCAGCGGACCTGGGGCGTGCCGCTGCCCGTCTTTTACCCGGCCGGCAACCGCGACGAGCCGATCATCGACGCCGATCTGGCGCGCCGCGTGGCCGATCTCACCGAGACGCGGGGCACGAACCTGTGGTTCGAGCAGGACGATGCCTGGTGGGCGGAGCAACTCGGTCTGCCCGCCGGCACCACGCGCGGTCATGACACGCTCGACGTATGGATCGACTCCGGCTCCAGCCATGTGGCGGTACTGGACCGCCATCCGGAGTTGCATGCCCCGGCCGATCTCTATCTGGAGGCCACCGACCAGCACCGCGGCTGGTTCCAGAGTTCGCTGATTCTCAGTTGCGCGGTCAGGGGCGGTGCTCCCTACAAGGCGGTGCTGACCCATGGCTTCGTGGTCGACCAGGACAAGAAGAAGCTGTCCAAGTCCGCCGCTGAAAAGGCGGGCAAGCCGATCGATGCGGCCCATTTCTACAACAAATACGGCGCCGACATCCTGCGGCTCTGGGTGAGCAGCGTGGACTGGCAGAACGAGGTGCCCTTTGGAGAGGATCTCTTCAAACAGACCGCCGAGCCCTACCGCCGTTTCCGAAACGTGCTGCGCATCCTGCTGGCGAACCTGAACGACTACGATGCGGAGCGGGATGCCGTCGGCGCGGAGTCGTTCACCACGGTGGACCGCTGGATCCTGGAACGTCTCAACACCGTGGTCACTGAATGCCGCGCGGCCTATGCGGACTTCGAATTCCGCAAGGTCTTCAACACGCTGAACCAATTCTGCGCCGTCGACCTGAGCGCCCTCTATGTGGACCTGACCAAGGACCGCCTCTACTGCGATGCGAAGGACTCGCCCCGTCGGCGCGCCACCCAGACGGCGATGCACCGCGTCTTCGAGGCGCTCGCCCGGCTGCTGGCGCCAATTCTGGCCTACACGGCGGACGAAGCCTGGGAATTCGCGGGACACAGCGATCCGATCCACCTGGAGACCTTCCCCGAGGCCGACCCTTCCTTTGCCGGCGATGCCGCCACCGCGACCGTTGCCCAACTCCTCCGGCTCCGCGACGAGGCCCAAATCGCGATCGACGAGGCCATCAAGGCCGGCCATTTCCGCAAACGGGAGCGGGCCGATATCACCTTCACCGTACCGGCGGATGATCCGGCCCTGCCACTGTTGGAGGGGCATCGCGACGAAGTGCTGGAGCTCCTCATGGTCTCCCGCTACTCCGTCGTCGCCGGTCCGGCGCTGAAAGCCACCGTCGTGGAAACCGCCGAGCCGGAGTGTCCGCGATGCCGGCGCTCCCTGCCGGTGGGCGCCCTGGCCGCTCACCCGGACTTGTGCGACCGTTGCGCGGATGTGATGCTCAAGCTGTCCTGAACCGCCCGCCATGCGCTACTTCCTCCTGCTCAGCCTGCCGCTCTATGTGATCGACCAATTCACCAAGTGGTTGATCGTGGCGAATTTTCCCGATTCCTACAACGAACCCGTGGCGCCGCGGGTCATCGAGGTGATCCCCGGCTTTTTCAATCTGGTCCGGGTCCACAACACCGGCATGGCCTTCGGGCGCTTCAACGGCTCGGAGTATGCCAACCTGGCTTTTGGCCTCATCGCCATCGGCGCCTTGATCGCGATCACCCTGCTCTGGCGCCGCAACGGCTTTCCCACCAAAGTCGGCAAAACGGCCGCCGCACTGCTGGTCTCCGGCATTCTGGGCAATTTCACGGACCGGGTCATGCCGGGCCGGGGCTATGTGGTCGATTTCCTCGACTTTTACATCGGCCAGAGCCACTGGCCCTCGTTCAATGTGGCCGACTCCTGCATCTGCATCGCGGCGGGCCTGCTGTTTATCAGCGCCTTCCGTCAGGAGAAGGAAGCCGCCGCGGCCGCGTCGCCCGCAGACTGATCGAGCGCCGTCATGAGCGTCCGCTTCAAGCTCTGGGTGATCGGCCTGCTGCTGTTGGCGGTGCTGCTCCTGCTCGCAGTGCAGTGGGTCCACGACAAGCTTCAGGTGCTGAAGAGCATCGACTCCATCGAAACGGCGATCATGGCCGATTTCCCCGGCGTGACGCACCTGACCACGGCCAAACTCGCCGAACTGACCACCACCGAGCCGTCATTGCTCATCATCGACTGCCGCAAGCCGGAGGAATACGCCGTCAGCCACCTGCCCGGCGCGGTGAACCTGCAATCGGCAGACGAAGTTTCCGCTTATCTGCAAAAGGAATCGAAAAAGCCTTCCCTGATCGTCTCCTACTGCTCGGTCGGCTGGCGCTCGAGCCGGCTCACCGCCGCCCTGACCGAGGCCGGCTTCCCCAACGCGGCCAGCCTCCGCGGGTCAATCTTCCGCTGGGCCAATGAGGACCGGCCGCTGGTGAAGCCCGACGGTTCACCCGCCACCGTGGTGCATCCGCTCCACTCGGTGTGGTCGGGACTGCTCAAGGAGGGCAAGGCGTGGGAAGCCGGCTCCTGAACCGGCTCCCCGCCACGCTGCTTTCCGGCCTTTTCGCCGATCAGGCGTACAGCTTATCGACTTTCTCCGCCTTCACCAACTCGCGCGGCTGGTTCAGGTGATTGTAAACAATGGTCTGCGGGTCGATCGCCAGACTGTGGTAGATGGTCGCCAGGATTTCGGTGGGATGCACCGGATCTTCGACCGGAGCCGAGCCGGTCTTGTCCGACTTGCCGAGCACGAACCCGCGTTTCACGCCGGCCCCGCCGATCACCGAGGTGTAGCAGTAAGGCCAGTGATCGCGGCCGTCGGCGCTGTTGCTGTTGCCCGAAGTGGACACGCCTTTTTCCGGGCTGCGGCCGAATTCGCCGATCGCCACCACCAGCGTCTCGTCCAGCAGACCGCGCTGGTCAAGATCTTCGAACAAGGCGCTCAGGCCCTGGTCAAGCATCGGACCACTCTGGTTCTTCATCCGGTTGGTCAGCCCCACGTGGTGGTCCCACGAATGGTTGTCCGAATTCGCCACCTTTGGCCAGATCACCTCGACCACGCGCGTACCGGCCTCGACGAGACGCCGGGCCAGCAGACAGCTCTGACCGAAGGTATTGCGGCCGTAGCGGTCCCGCATCTGCTCAGTCTCGGCTCCGAGATTGAAGGCGTCGCGGGCCCGGCCACTAACCAGCAGATTGAGCGCCTGATTGTAGAAATCGTCGATGTTGTATTGCTCCACCGCCTTGTCGATGACCGGCATCTGGGCCGCCACCGCATCGCGCAGGCTGGCGCGGCGCTTCAGGCGCACCGAGAACACGTCGGGCCGCAATTGCAGGTCGTCGACGCGGATGCTGTCCATCTTGGCCAGATTCATGTCATCCCCGTCGGGGAAAAGGTAGTAGGGATCGTAGGCTTTGCCGAGGAAGCCGGCGGTGCCGCCCTTGTTGACCACGTTCGACTCCTGGAGAGGACGCGGCATCATCACAAAGGGCAGCATCGGCTCGTCGGTCGGCTTCAGCCGCACGATGTTGGACCCGAAATTCGGGAAATCCTTCGGCGACGGCGGCTCGAGCTGGCCACTGGGGCTCACCTTGTCGGTGGTGTAGCCGGTCATGATCTGGTAGATCGCGGCGGTGTGGTTGAACAGGCCGTTGGGCGTGTAGCTCATCGAGCGGATCATGGTGAACTTGTCGTTCACCTGCGCCAGTTTCGGCAGGATGTCGGTGAAATGGACGCCGGGGATCTTGGTCGGGATGGTCTTGAACTCTGAGCGCACATTGTCCGGCACTGAATTCGGCTCCTTCGGGTCCCACAGGTCGAGATGGCTCGGTCCGCCCTGCAAGTAGACCATGATAACCGACTTGGCCTTGCCCCAGCCCGGTCCGCCCGCCAGCGGGCTCGCCGCGCTGGCCGATTGGGCGCGAAGGATGGTATTCAGGGACATGCCAAGCATGCCAGCCCCCCCGACTCGCAGGAAATCGCGTCGGGTGCTGCCGAGATGGTTGTCACAGAGGTCTTTGGCTTTGGCTCCGGGTATTCTGAACATGGCGGTGGATGGGGTTAGACACGGGACGAGTGGTGGATGGATGTTTCAGCGATTAAACAGGAAAGCGGCATTGTTGATCAAGGCCCAAGTGAGATCCTGCGCCGCGGTGAGACGGCGATTGGCGGCCTGCTGGATGGACTGGCTCACATCGGCCCGCAGGCCTGTCAGCGCTCCGTCGTCCGCCACCGGGGTCTCGGCACGTGCCAGGGCGGCCTTGAGTTCCTCCATGCGCGGATCGGCCGGCAGGGGCCGTTTTTCCTGGGCCAGGGTCTGGGTGCGCTTCAGATATTCGGCGTCCTGATCCCGCACGTAGGTCGTCAGGGCGCCCTTCTGGGCATCGGTCCTCTGGGCGGGCGGCGTTGAAGCAATCGCGGCCATATCGCGGGGCAGGCCAAGATCGAGCGGCTGGCTGGAATCCGTCGTCCAGAGGCGGAACTTGCCGAGCGGATACTCGCCGTTCGAGTAGCGGCACAGCACCTTCACGGTGATCGTGCCGCCCTTGTCATCGATCTGGATCGGCTTTTCGAGCTGGAAGCGCGCCCAGTGCGGACGACGCTCCTGACCGGCGACGGCCCAACCCTTGTCGTTGCGATCGACATTTCCGTTGATGGCATTCTTCACATCGAAGTCCTGCTGATTGTGATCCGCCATCGCCCCGACGAACTTCACCGGCATCGCCTTCGGCTGGCCGGCGGCGGCGACCTCGGCCTGGAACTCGGTGACCACGAAATTGCCGTTGGTATTCAGACCGGGACCGAACCCGGCGAGCCGTTCATCCGGCAGCGCCTCCAGCATGAAGCCGGTGATCGTCGTCGGCGCGCCCTTGGGAATGGCAAGAGTCACCGTGTAATCGGCGTTGCCGACATTTCCCGAAGCCAGCACGGTGCCATCAGGTTGAAGCGCCGCGGTGATGACACTTCCGGCGACCTTGGCTTCGGCCGGCACGACAGGCTGCCACTGGGTCCAGAGTCGGCCGAGGGTCAGGGCGCTTTCCCAGGCGGTGACCTTGGCCGGCACCTGACCGAGGTACTCCTTCACCTGCTGATCGGCTGCG
The DNA here is from genome assembly GCA_016795505.1 of Verrucomicrobiales bacterium. GTDB lineage: Bacteria > Verrucomicrobiota > Verrucomicrobiia > Verrucomicrobiales > DEV007 > JAEUHH01. The sequence goes on from JAEUHH010000029.1 coordinate 31,042, forward strand.
GCAATGCGCTGCTTCTGGGCGGCCTCGGCTTCGGCCTTCTTCTTGTTAAACTCGGGCGTGTAAGCCGCGATCTCACCCTGGGCCTTGGCGATGCTCTGGAGCCGTTGGACTTCCAAAGCGGCCTTTTTCGGCACCCAATTGCCCTCTGCCTGGGCCAGCTTGGCGACCAGGGATTGGTGGTCGCTCTCGATCCCGGACCAGTTTTCCATCACAGCGGCGATCTCCGCGGCGGTCGGTTTGCGGTTCAGGATGCGTAGGTAGAGCTTCTCGACCAGTTTCTTGTCATCCGGCTCCGTGGCCACAATCTGGGCGATGGCATTCTTCGGATCACCGATCGCCTCAGCCACGGCGGGACCGCTCAGCAACGACATCACCGAGCCGAGTTGCAGATCATTCTGCCGATCACACTCGCAGGCGCTCTCGCGGGGCGGTCGGCCGAGATTGGCGAGGAAGCCACCCTTCGCGTCCGTCTGGGAGTCAGCCAACTGCGCGGCACGCACGCCGGGAGCGGCTCCGGGAATGTTCGGCACGGATCCCGTCACGGCATAAACGCTGTCGAAGAGCACCTCGGCAGGCAGGCGGCGGGCCTTGGCCCGGGCGTAGTTGATGGTGTCGTCGGCATTCCACTGGTTCGCTTCGATGGAAAGCTGGTAGGTGCGTGATTTGCAGATTTCGGCCATCAGCTTCCTCACGTCAAATCCACCGCCGACAAACTGCTTGGTCAGGTAGTCCATCAGCTCAGGATTCGAGGGCGGATTGCCGGCCCGGATGTCGTCGATCGGCTCGATCAGGCCGGTGCCGGTGAGGTAGCCCCAGATCCGATTCGCGTAGCTCATGCCGAAATAGCGATTGTCAGGGCTGGTCATCCACGCGGCCAACTGCTCGCGGCGGGACGGAGCCTCCGGGTTCTTGAAGGCGGCCTTTTCCACCTTGGCCGGATAGGGGAATGCCGGCTTGGCCACCTGGTTGGTCACGATGTTGGTCACATCGCCCTCGGCCTTGTCTGCGATTACCTCATAGAGCGGTTTGGCCCCCTCGACCGCGGTGCCGCCAATGTTCTGGTTGGGCGCATTCTTGCCGTCGCGTGCCAGCCCCACCTGAGCGAAATACGAGGCTGTCTCGTAATAATTGGCCACATTCCACTTCTCGAAGGGATGGTCATGGCACTTATTGCAGTTGAACCGCGTCGCCAGGAACAGATGGGTCGTGTTCTCAACGAGATCCTCGGGATTTCTCAGGATCTTGTAATAGGAGGCGGCGGGGTTTTCCTTGTTCGAACCCGAAGCCGTGACGATCGAATAGACGAACTGGTCGTAGGGCGTGTTCTTCTCCACCTGCTGCTTGATCCAGTCGCGGAACAGCTTTGCCCCTTCGCCGCCGAGGAATTTCGAATTCACCTGCAGCATGTCCGCCCACTTGTTCGCCCAATGGTCGACGAATTCCGGCGAACCAATGAGCTGGTCCACCACCGCGTCGCGCTTTTCCCGGGTCGGGCGCTTGTCGGCCAGGAACGATACAACCCTGTCTGATGAGGGAGGCAACCCTGTCAGATCGAGATAGACCCGGCGGATAAACTCCTCGTCGCTGCTCAGGCCCGAGGGGATGATCTTCATGCGCTCCCATTTCGACGCGACCAGCTTGTCGATCTCGCCCCACACTTCCGGCTGCTGCCAGGTGAAGCCCTCGCGGTCGCCCATCACGGTCAGCGTGGTGGCGGCATAGGCCCCTTCGTAGCGGGCCAGAATGGGCGCCTCGCCCCGGCGGATCGTCGTCATCAGGCCGAAATCGTCATGCTCGGCCACCTCGGAGTTGCCACTCTCGATGAAGGCCTCGTGGGTCACGTCGCGCTGCTTGCCGTCGGCGTAGTGGGCGACCACGCGAAGCTGCTGACGACCGGCGGTATTCTGGATGACCGGGTTCTTGGGAAACAGCTCGATGCGCGTGACCCGCGGCGTATCGGTCTTCAGGTTGGCTCCATCGGCGATCCACTGGCGGATGGTATTGTAGTAGGCCGATCCGATGTCGGTCAGGGCGCCCGCCTCGTGCGGGACCGCACCCGTGGCCTTGAGCAGCATCAAGCTGTCATCGGGTGAGGCGTAATTCACGCGACGGGCCGCATGATCGTCGCCAAAGGCCCGCACGTCGAACAGCGGATCGTACCCGCGAAGACTGAGTTTAAAGCCGTTCCGCCCGTCCTTGGCTCCGTGGCAGGTGCCGGCATTGCAGCCGAGACGCGTGATCACCGGATTCACATCCCGCAGGAAATCGGGATGAAAGGCGGCATTCAGACCCGAGACTTTCACCTTGGTGGTGGCGGTCACGCCCTCATAGCTAGCGGTCAGGACCGCCTCGCCCTCCTGCTTGGGACGGGTCACCCCACGCGCCTCGACCGCCGCGATGGGCCGGTCGAACGCCCACGTCACCTGACGCGTCAGATCAGCCGTGCCGCCACCTTCCAGCTTGGCGGTGACGATCAGCTGATTGTAGGCGCCGGGCGAATCGAGCACCACGGTGGCCGGAGAAATCTCGATCGCGGCGATCTTCGCTCCCTTGGGCAGTTCGTCGGCGCGCGCGTTGGCTTTGCCCTTTTTCAGATTCACCGGCGCCTTGTCCTGCTGGGGCGCACTGGCGGCTAGGGTCTTGCTGTCGGAGATCTGCACCGGGACAAACGCGGTGCGTTCGGCCGCGGTAGTCGTGTCGATGAGGCGGATTTTCCCGTCATCGCTTCCAGCCGCGACCGTCTTGCCATCGGGCGAAAAAGCCAGGGCAAACACCGCCGCGTCGGCGATGCGGACACTCTTGATCAGTTCCGCGCCCTGGGTCTGAAATTTCTCCACGATGTCATCCGGACCCGCCCCACGGCGGTCGGGCGTCTCGAATGCCTTCTTCAGCTCAGCAGTGATGGTGGCATCGTACTCGCTCTTGTAAAAATTGACCATGCCCTGCCCGTTCAGGCTGGACGCCGCCGCGAAACGCTTGCCATCCGGTGAGAAAGCCACGCTCCAGATCCGCCCTTCCATGGCAGGGTATTTCCGGATCAGGTTGGCATTGTCACCGATCTTGCGAGCCGTCTCCCGATACATCCGGTAGATCTGCGGCACCCCATCGGAGCCACCCACCAGGATGTGATCGGTCTTCGGATGCCGCACCACCGTGTTCATCCCGCCTTTCAAGGCTCCCGGCGTAATCGAGGTGACATTGTCGACAAACCGCTCGGTGGCCACGTTGGTCAGCTTGGCGGTCATGTCGCGGCCGACGGAGACGAGGTGATCGCCCTTGATCGACCACACCGTGTCGAGCACCCAGTCGCTGTGGCTGCCCATGAACAGCGTCTGCGCACCGGTCTCGGCATCGATGGCCCGCACCGTGTTGTCCGGCAGGCCAAAGGCGATGTGCTTGCCATCGGGCGACCAACTCGCACCGTAGGCGGTGTCGTAGCCGACCGGCTTGGAGAGGGTCAACTCGCGCTTGGCCACATCCCACACCTGGATCTCACCCATCCGGCCGGGCAGGCCGCCCGCGACGACGAGGCGCTTGCCATCGGGGGAAAACCGGGCGCTTTCGATCCGTTCCGAGAGGCCAACCAGACGGGCGACGAGCCCGGAGCCGTCGGCCTTGTGCAGCAGGACTTCGTGAAAGCCCGCCACCGCGATCAACTGGCCATCCGGCGAATAATCCAGCGACGTGACCACCGGTGGCACCGCGTACTGGGGCGGGTTCGCCATGTCATAGCGTTGCCGGGCATTGGCCGGCGTGTCGTCCTTGGCTCCCTGCTCGATCCATTTGCGCACCATCGACAACTCGAAGGGCGTCAGCGGCTCGTCCTTCGGCGGCATTTCCGGGCGCTCGTCGCCGTCCTGCTTCGTCACGAGTTCGATCAGATAGCTCTCATCCGGCTTGGTCGGCACCACGGCGGCGCCGTTTTCCCCGCCAGCGATGAGCTTGGCGACCTCGGTCATGGTGTATTCGCCCTTGGCCTTGGCCGGCTGGTGACAGCCCTGGCATTTCGCCTGAAACAGTGGGCGGATATGCTCGTGGTAGCTGACCGTATCCGGCAGGGCTTCCTTCTCGGCGGCCGCGTGGGACCAGCCGGAGGCGGCGGCCAGGGCCGACAAGTAGAGGGAGGCGGAAAGAAAACGATTCCGTCGCATGGCAGGCAGGGAGTTGGCAGGTGAGAGAAACGGGGGAAAAAGAGACACCCGAAGATGTCCCGGAGCCGCGACGCCCTTACGGATATCGCGGGTGGGAAGTGTACGCGGTCGCGCCAGAGCACGCCATGGGCGCGTTTGCGTCGGCGGGAAGAGCCGAAAAGCCCATCAATCGTCACGACGCCTCGGTTGTGGCGGGCAGCGGAGGACGAAGGCTGGCTGGAAAGAGGCGGATCCTTCCATCGCCTGAGGCTCCCTCAGGATGACAGACGGGGACCGGGCAAGGCTTCCTCGATTCCCTCCATGATCGGGGTGCGATATCCGGGAGAGATCTTCGATCTTCGACAGCGGAACCAGCCAGACCGGATAGACGCACCTCGATTCGAAAAATCCTTGTCGGGACGGGGTTTTCCGGAGATTCTGGGCGGTGACTGACCGGTGTGATATCACTTGGATCGGTCATACGGATATGGACTGTTCGCTTGAGAGAATGAAACCACAGCAAATCAACTCCAGCCATCTGAGTTTCATCTGCCCGATGAAGCGTTCGGACTTTCAACAATCCGGAAATGAATACTTCTGTGATAAGTGCCAGAAGCAAGTCTTCGATCTTACAGATTGTTCCTTGGATGATGTCATCGCTCTTCAGCGAGAGAGAGGGACGATTTGTGGGATTGTCCGGGTGGTGGGAGTTGCTTCTCTGTTGTCTCTCTCATCGTGCGCTGGACAAATTGCCCCGCCTGAGAAGTTGACCGATCCCTCCGTGATTGGAACGATTCCGATCTCCAGTCTCGAAGACGGAAGCAAATCGGGTCCCCGCGACTGACTGAGCGTTCACCCAGCCAGCCGTGGGTCCCACAAAGGCTCCGCCGACCACGGGCCGTTGCAGCTACCTGCTTCGCATCCCTGCGAACGGCTCCGTACAGGGCGGTTCCAATCAGACTCGGACCTTTGGCCCGTAGTACAGCACGATCCAGATCGCTTTGACTCCGCTGCGCTCCGTCCATGCGGTCAGGCTTCGCCAGGGGGATGCCGCTGGCGCGGCAGGGCATTCCTGTCTGGAACCCCTTGTTCCTCAAGCCAACGGTTGTTCAGCGCGGCGCGCACGATCGAATGGCCGCGCCGGCGGCGAGCGGCCATGGACGAAGCGCAGCGGAGCCCGAAGGGTGAGGCAGCGCTGGTGTGGACGGATTTTGTGGATCGGGCCTGGCTGCAGGGGTTGAATGTCCCGACGCCGTGGGGCACCCGGCGAATGCAGGGGAAGGGTTGAGTCTGGCCTTCCAGATTTTCAGGCTGATGCCAGGTTCCAGCGGCGATGCCCCAGGTTCGGGTGAGGCTGACCTTTGGCCAACTCTCGGCGCGAAGTCGGCGTTTCGGTGTTTCATTTTTTTCGTTTCGACCTGCGATTCCCGATCGAACCCTGTCGCGTCTCCGATCGAACCCTCTTTGATCGACCGCTCAAGATCGGCGAGTGGACGGAGGGCTTGAAAAAGCGAATTCCCGGCAGTAGGTGACGCCCGAAGACGGTAACCAGCCGAACTTTTTGGATCCCGATGAAACACCTCCTCGCCCTGGCTTGTTGCCTCCCGGTCGCCTCATCATCGTTGGTGGCCGCCGACGCGCCAGCAATGGTGCCGAACGGCGATTTCGAGCTGGAAGACGGCGGGACGCTGGCAGGCTGGATGCCATTCGATACCGTGCCGGATGCGGTGCCGAACCACGTCGGCGGCGTTTCCTCCGGCTTCTTTGACTTTGTCTGGGACACCGCTTCCGACGGCGGCGGCTCCGGATCGCTGCTGGTGCGAGGAAGGGGGAATCGCCTCCCCGTGGTGCCGGGGGTGTCGCCGCTCACCGCGCGCAGCGAAACGCTGGCCTACATCATCACCCCGAAGATCCCGGTGCGCGGCGATGCCCAGTACCGGCTCACCTATTCGCTGAAAACCAGCGGCATGGCCGATCCGGAGACGAAGACACCCGCCCGCATCGCATTCGAGTTCCGCTACTACGACGGCAATGGCAAACCTGGCTATGGTGCCCACAACGGACGGGTGCCCAATCGCACGGGAAAGGAAAATGACCGGCAAATCTCCACGGCCGACACCCCGACCCACTCGGAGGACGTGGCGGACTGGCAGCGTCACGAGGCGATCATCCGGACGCCGGCCGACACCACCGATCTCGAGATCCGCGTGCGGCTCATCTGCACCAAGCCAGGCCAGAAATTCTCCGCCTGGATCGATCGCGTCGGACTCGCCCCCATCGATGGCGATGCGCCCGCCGCCGCCGTGGTCCCGCCGCAATGGCGCGTCCGTAACCTGCCGCCGGCAACAGCCCGGGGCCTCGCGACCGGCGACTTCGAATTGCTCCCGCCGCCCGTCCCTTTCGGCAGCCGCATCCAGCGCACCATGAAGTTGCTCGCCACCAGCACCCCCACGCAGCGGCACCGCGTTCGCATTCTCTGCTACGGCCAGTCCATCATGGCACAGGCGTGGTGGCGCTCGCTCCAGGCCGATCTCCATCAGCGATTTCCACATGCCGACATCGAGATGGTCAATCTTTCGCTGGGCGGCTTCATGTCCAATGACCTCATCCACTCGGCCGAGACGGACATGATCCCCCATTACCCCGATCTGGTGCTCTTCCACGACTACCTGCGGAATGGCCCCGAGGAACTCGAGGCTCTCTACGGCGGGCTGCACCACCGCACCACCGCCGAGATGCTCACCCTCACCCATCACCTCGCCTTTGTCGCCACGCCCGCCATGTTTGCCGGAAACGCCCGCAGCCACGACCGCGAGGCCGGAATCATCAATGCCGTGGCGGATCATCACGGCTTCGAGGTCGTGCAGATCCGGGACAATTGGAAACACCTGCTCGGCCTGCTGCATCCGGGCATGGAGCCCCGCATCGCCGCCCAGCACTATCTTCAGGATCAGGTGCATCTCTCCCGCCGCGGCGAACGGCTGATGGAGCGCATCACCGCGCGCCATTTCGAGTATTTGCCCGACCAGCCACCCACCTGGCTCGACCGGATCCGCGTCTACAACCCCGACGGGTCCCGCTGGCCGCAAACGGGCGCCGAATATCCCACCGGAGGCACGGCGCTCGCGGGACCGCTGAAATTTGAGTTCGTGGGCAATCGCATCGACCTCATCGCCGCCCCCGGCACCGGCTCGCCAGGCACCGCCACCGTCCTCATCGACGGCAAGCCACCGACGGCGATCCCCGACCTCTACACCGCCACCCGGACCTCGCTCATTCCCGGCTCCCCGTGGCCCTACCTCAAGCACGTGCGCACCAGCGGCCAGCCCGTCGAGGAGGAGTGGTCGCTGACCTACACAAAAGTCACCCCGCGACAGTTGCCCGATGGAAAACCGGATGCCTTCGAGATCGCATTCGACCTCAGCGGCAGCGTCACCGGACCCGACGGCAGCGGCAGCACCCGCGAGCGCTTTGTTTCGGACTCGGGCCGCATCACCATCGAGCCCGCCTGGTTCCTTCCCGTCGGCTTCTGGAATTCGACCAGCGCCAAACAGCCCGCCGTCGGGACCGTGGTGAAATGGAAGACCGTGCTTCAGGGCCGCGACCACTGGAGACCCACCCCCGGCCTCGATCCCGCGGAGGAGGATCGCCAGGTCCTCGCGCAGGGCCTCACCAATGGCCACCACACCCTGGAATTGATCCCACAAGGCGACGGCCCCTGCACCCTGCGCGCCATCGTCGTGCACCAGCCCGCTTCGCCATCCGAAGATCGCCCCATCCCAGTGCCGTGACCCGGCGGAGCGACCTCCCGGGCAGATCAAAGCCCAGATCCGAGCGCCATTGGGAGACCCGTCGGCCGAATCGGCACCGCTTGGCCCGGAATGAGCTTCTCCCCCATCCCTGGACCCGGGCCTCTGGGCGGAACGATCAAACCGAGGCGCATCCGATCCGATTTCACCGGGATGATGGCGGGAAAAATTTGAAACGAACGCCTCCGGCTGGAGTATGTATCACGACCTTTACGGCTTATTCCACCCACCGCCCCCACCTGTGATCCCCCCTCCGATCCCGAGCAGAAGCTGGTTCCCGCTCGCGCTTTTTCTCACCGTTTGGGCAGTAAATCTGGCCGCACAGGACGTGACGCAGCCAGAGACACCCTCCGGCCCCGCCCTGACAGTCGTCGAGCCGGGTGATTGGGGGCACTTGGAGTACTACCCCCTCGTTTTGGAGCCACCGGCAGACTACCTGCGCAGTTCTCCCTATTGGAAGTCCCATCTGACCGGCACCGAGTGGTCCTTTCACCAACAGAGCCTGGACGAAGTGCGCCGGGCCCTGACGGATGCCGGTTTGAGTCCCGAGGCGGTCGACCGCCTCCTGGCGACTGCGGTCGTCGGGCCCGAGACCGGGCGCATCGTCATTCAGCCCCCAGAGGACGTGATCCTCGCACTCGACCCGGTGGCCCGTGAAAGGCTTTACAACAGAATCGGCCCCCCGGATGGACCAAATCCCTTTTCCGAACCTTTCGGAATCGATCCCCGCGGTTTCAGGGTGATGGCGGAAGGTTCCCGGCTGTCACCGGAATCGATCGATCTGATCTCATCCCTCACGTTTTCGCGATCGAAGGTGAAGCTGTTTTCGGACATCGCCCTCGTCTCCGCGCGGCAAGCCACCGAGGCAGACCGGCTCATCCTCTTCGGCACCCTGCTTCGCCAGCCTTCCACCGTGATGCGCCTGCGGCTGGGACCGGAAAGCGATCTTCCCACCATCGCCGACTACTGGGCCGCCGGCGGCCGGAACGAGGGTATCCGCCCGCTCCTCCAGTCGATGGCGGCAAGTTCCGCCGTGGACACCATCGATGTGATCCATCTGCTCCCCCCCACCCCACGCAAACTACTGAACACCTTTCCCAGCCCGATGATGTCGCTGGGGCAATCGTTTCCCGACTGCTTTTGGACAGCGATGAATTTCTTCAACGATGAGCCGTCGGACCGCTACCTCGACAGCCAGTGGCTGGGAGACTGGCTCGAAGAGGATTACGAAACCGTCCAGAAGCCCCTCCGACTCGGGGATGTGATCGTGTTCATCAAAACCGACGATAACAAGCCCCTCCACGCCTGCAATTATCTGGCCGGCGACCTCATCTTCACGAAAAACGGACTTAGCCTGATGAAGCCGTGGACCGTGCAAACGATCGACGATGTATTGGGTACCTACCTCACCGAAGAGCGGGTGACCGTGTCTTTTTTTCGCAAACGCCTGTGACCGAGAAGTCGAGCCTCCTTTTCAGCCTACTCCTGTGCACCATCGGCGCCGTCGGGGGGGCGCCTTCCGCTCCGGCCCAGGAGCCGGACGGCGTCACCGTCCGTGAGAACGCGGCCGACGCGCCGAGCACCAACCCGCTGCATGCCTGCCGTCCAGGTCCCTGGGGAGACCTGAATTACTATTACGTGCACCTCGAAGCTCCGGACGAGTTCGTTCGCCAGTCCGTGATCCCTTCCGAGGTCACCGTGTGGCGCTTTGTCGGCATGTCATCCGACGCCGTGACCGCCTTCCTCCACAGCCTGGCACTGCCCGCGCAAATACTGAGTGCCATCCAAGAACAATCCCAGTGGTATGTCTCCGAGACGGAGACCCGCATCCTGCCGCATCCCGTCGTGATCGTCAATCTGTCCCCGGAAGCACGCACCAGGATCTACTCCCTGGTCCGCCCGTGGAGGGATAATGAGATATTCTTCAAACCCATCGCCATCGAATACGAAAGCGCCGAGCAGTGGTTCGAAGGACTCGATCTGCCGCCGACCATCCCCCCGCTGGTCCATCGACTCACCTATCCACAGGGAAAGGGATACGCGTTTTCGGACATTCCCTTCGTCCTGAGCCAACTCGAAAGCGAACACCAGCGACGCACCTTCATCAGAGCACTCACTCGAACCCGCTCGATCGTCCTCCGCCTCACTGTCGACGGATCGACCGACCTGCGATCCGTGGCGGATTACTGGAGTTCCGGTAGCCGCTTCAAAGACACGCTCCCCCTGCTGGAGTCGGTGGCGAAAGTCCCGGAGGTGAGCAGCCTCGACGTGACCCACCTGCTGCCCCCTCTCCCGAGAAAACGCCTTTTTACCTTCCCCTCACCGGGCACCGGATTCTCGGGCCGATTTCCCGATGGATTGTGGACGGCTTTCAATTTCTTCCAGTTTTCACCCATCCAGGATCTGCCGGACGAACCAGAAGCAGTCGAAACCTATCTCAAATCCCGTTACATCCCAGCCGGAGAAGACCCGCGTTTCGGCGATCTGATTGTACTAAGACACCCCATGACCAAATCCGCGATGCATGCCGCAGTCCGCATCGCCGATGACATCGTCTACACCAAGAACGGCGCAAGCATCTTCCGACCGTGGACCATGATGAAGATGGACTCCATGCTGCTCCAGTGGTCCCATCGCGGCCGACCGGAAGTCGAGTACTGGCGGCTCAAGGAATGACCCGGACCGATTTCCGATCGAACCCTGTTGGATCGGAGAGGATACCCTGTTTGATCGGAATCCACACCCAATGCCGGTCTCTGGCGATCTCCACGCCACCTCAAACCAGCAAACCCGACACGGCACCTGTGCTGGCTTCGTTGAAGCGCTCGATCTCCAATCCCATCCCCTGCCCGAGGGTGAGCAGCAGATTCGCCTGGGGGGTGCCCGGCTTTTCGATGATATGCCGGCCCGGTCGCAAGGCACCGCCACCGCGCCCGGCCACCAGCAGCGGCAGGTCGACCGGCACATGGCCGTTGCCATCCTTCATCCCACATCCGTAGAGAACGACCGACTGATCGAGCAGACTGGTACCGCCTTCATCGATCGCCTTCATGCGACCGAGCAGATAGGCCACCTGCTCGACGAACCACTGGCACACCCGGGTGTATTCCGCGATGGCCTCTGGCTTGTTCTTGTGGTGCGACATGCCGTGGTGATCGCTGCTCACTCCCGGGAGGAAGGCAAAACTCTGCCGGCTGAATCCATGCGCCATCATCAGCGTGCCGACCCGGGTCGTGTCCGTCCAGAAAGCCAGCACCATCAGATCCATCATCAGCCGCAGGTGGGCCTCGCGACTGGCAGGCGGCACCGGCGCGGGGCGGGTCAAAGCGGCATCGCCGGGCGGATGCGGCGGCATCCAGTCCCGCTCGGGAGGATTCAGGATGCCCTCCACCCGACGCTCCACGCCGCGAACGGCCTCGAAATACTCGTCCAGTTTTTGCCGGTCCGCACCGCTGGCTCGATGCTGGAGGGATCGGGCGTCCTCCCGCACCAGATCGAGCACGCTGCGCCGCCGCGCCGCCTCCGCCACACCGGGCCGGCGGAACAACCGGTCAAATGCCACCTGCGGGTGGATCTCCGGCGCCAGACGCGTGCTCGCCGTATCCCAGGACACCGTGTTGGCCAGCGAAATAGGCTCCCCGCTGGCATTCCCCTGCCGGGGCGGCTCGGTGCCGAGCTGAATCGACGGCACCGGCGTGAGGTGACCGATCGCCGCCGCGATTTGTTGATCGAGCGAGACCGCATTCCGCAGATTCACGATCGGCGTGCCCGTCAGGAAGGCACCGGTCATCTGGACATGCCCCCGGGCTGGCGTGTCGAGACCGGAAACCACGGAAAAATCCCCCATCCGGTCGCGCAAAGGAGCCAGGATCGGCGACAGGTCGAATCCGCCGCCATCGGCCCGGTCAATGACATCCCAGGCCGCCGGGTAGACGCCATTGGGCTGGAACACGCCGAGGAACCGCACCGGATGCCCGGCTTGTGCCGCCGCCCGGCCCGTCGGGCTCATGATCTCCAGACACGGCAGCCCCATTGAGGCGCCGAGGCCTCGCAGCAGGGTGCGTCGGGAAATGCGGGCGGATTTCATTTTCTTTCCTTCAAGAAAGCCCAGTCACGCGCCACGGACAAGGCCCGGACCGCGTTTTGCCGAAGTGTCGCGATCTCACTCTGGCGATTGGCGACGAAAGGGCACGCTCCTCACCACCAGGCGCACCATCGACCGCGCCGAACGATCGCCAGTGGCAAATTCGGCCATCCGGTCGCGGATCTCCGGCTCGTCGAAATAGTGCAGCTCACGTCCCAAGGCATAGGCGAGCAGGCGGCGATAGAGATTCTCCTCAAAGTCGTCGCGCCGTTCCAACAAGGCGGCTTTCAGTCCCTCCGGACCGGCAAAGACCCGGCCGCCGGGCAGTTGGCCACTCGCATCCACCGGTTTCCCGGCCTCGAGATCGCGCCAACGACCGACGGCGTCGTAGTTCTCCAACGCGAAGCCGATCGGATCGATCTTCTCATGGCAGCGCGCGCACTCGGCCCGGGTTCGGTGGAGATCCAGTTCCTCGCGCAGGGTGCGACCGCGCGACTCGCCCGCCTCGCCGGGCAGCTCACCAGCGGTCGGCAACGGCTCACCGGGATCTTCGCCCAGCAACCGCTCCAGCACCCAGGCTCCACGCCGCACGGGATTTGTCCGCGCCGGCGACGAGGTCGCCACCAGCACACTACCCATCCCGAGCAAGCCACCGCGCCGACCATCGGTTACGGTGACGGGCCGAAAGTCAGCGCCCTCGATGCCCGCCACGCCGTAATGGCCTGCCAACATCCCATTCAAGTAAGCTGTTCCCGAATCGATCAATTCCACCGCCGGCCGTCCCTCGCGAAACACCGCTGCCAGGGTGCGAACTGTCTCCTCGCGCATGGCGGCGGCCAGTTCGGGAGTAAAGTCGGGAAACTTCGACGCATCCGGAACCACCGTGCGGCCCAGTTCGCGCAAGCCCAGCCAATCGAGGGCGAACGCGTTGAAAAACGCCCCGGCTCGCTCGTCGTCCAGCATCCGGTCGGCCTGCGTCGCGAGCGTCTCCGGATGGTTCAACAGACCGGCGTCCGCCAGGTCGGACAATTCTCCATCAGGCAGGGTCTGCCACAGGAAGTAAGACAATCGAGAGGCCAGCGCGTGGTCATCCAGCGCCCTTTCTTCCCCCGCCCCGCCGGCTTCGGAGGCCAGCTCATCCCGGTAGAGAAACCGCGGCGACGTCAGCACCGCCGTGAGCACCGCGGGCCATCCCGCCTCCGGGATGGCGGCGGCGTATCGATCCACATCGGCCTCCGCCACCGGCCGGCGGAAGGCGCGGGGCAGAAAGTCAGCCAAGATCGAGCGCGGTTCCGCCACCGGGTCCGACAGGGCATCCGCCAGGGTCCACTCGACCGCCGGACCACCCGGACGGACCGGACCGGACCACTCCAGCCGATCCATGAACAGCCGCCCCTGCCAGCGCGACCAGTCCTCCCATTTCACCTCGGCCACGGCGACCAGCAGCGCGGCATTGTCGGCCAGCCGCCCGGCATTCTGCTCCTCCCACAGTCGGCGCAGTTCTTCGGCCGATCGACCCGCCACAGCGGCGAGCCGAACGAGTTGCCGCTCCCATTTCTGGCTTCGTTCCCGCAGATAGACGCGCCGCAGATCGATCTGCCTCGGATCTCCCCCGGGCCCCAGTTCGCGCAGCCATTCGTGGCATTCCTGGATGCCCCAGGCCTTGAGATTCAGGTCTTCACGGGCCTCGCGCACCGCGTCCGGCTCGTCGGCGGAAAGCGGGCCCAGCCGGGGAGCCCGCTCCCGCGCCCGTTCATCGACCAGTCGCACCACATCGGGCGGCAGCGGAGTCCGCGGCACCAGATTGCGGCTCTGGATCGACACGGCATGCCGGCCGGCGGGGACGAATGCCAGAATCTCCACCATTTCTGTCTGCCCGGCAGCCTGTGCCGCGACGTCCGCCGATCCCGCCGGCTCACCGTCGATCCGCAGGTCGGCCACGCAGGGGGGACCGTCGCGGGTGGCGGCGGAAAGCCGGAAGCGATACCAGCCATCGGCGGGAAAGTCCCACTCCGCCCTCACCTCGTGGTCGGGATGCACCAGCGTCACCCCATCGGACCGGGTGGCGAGCTTCGCCGGGCTGCGCTCCATCGTCTCCGCCTCGATCCAGCCGGCTTCCGGCGGCCGGGTCAGCGCCAGGACACCCGCGACAGCGCGACGGGCGGATTCTTCATAACGGTCCAACTGGGCCTCTCCGATGGAGAGCGCATCGCGGTCATTGGTGAAACCACTCGCCCCCTCGCCGTCGTCCGGCAGAGACTCGCCCGCGCGCAGATCGACCCCCAGCAGGTCGCGCAGGGTGTTGCGGTACTCTTCCTTGGTCAGCCGCGGCAGCGTGACATGGCCGGGCCGCCGGTGACGCGACCAGTCGATCCCATCGAGCCGTTCCCGCAGCCAGCCGCTGAGCCGGGCACGCTCCTCGCCAGTCGGAAAGGGTCCCTTCGGCGGCATCTCCTCATTTTCGACCTGCTCGATCACCGATTCCCACAGTTCACGGTCGCGGACGAGGTCCAGCTCATCCGTCAGGCCGGTGAGATCGGCGCCGCCTTCGGTCTTTTCCCCGCCGTGGCAGCGCACGCAGTGCTCCTCGAGCAGGGAGCGGATGGGCGCCGCAAAATCGGCCTCCTGACACACCCCGCCGATCTGCACCAACAGGGTCAGTCCGGAGACCCAACAGGGTATGATCGGAAATCGGCGGATTCGCGCTTTCGGTTTTCGCCTCATGGCCGGCTCCCGTCATCGTAGCGCTCCGGCCGGGACGCCGCAACCGGCCCCATCAGGCGCGATCATCATCGGCATCGTCTCCGGTCGATGGATCGAGTCGGCGGAATTTCACCTCCTGCACGCTGCGCTCGTCGGCGCGGGTCACGGTGACCTCATAGTTGTCGACCACGGCGCTTTCCCCCTCGCGGGGCAGGTGGCCGATGACCTGGGTGATGTAGCCGCCCACGGTACTGACGTCGGGGCTTTCCAACTCCAGGTCCTCCTCGTGCTCGGTCAATTCGTGCAGCGAAAGCGTGCCATCGACCACGAACTCGCTCTCGCTGACCCGGCGGAATTCCTTGTCCGGCTCGTCAAACTCGTCCTGAATCTCGCCGACCAACTCCTCGACCACGTCATCGAGCATCACGAGCCCGAGGGCGCCGCCAAACTCATCCACCACGAGGGCCAGATGGGCGTGCTTCGAGAGAAAGGTCTGCAACAGCGTGTCCAGCGGCATCAGCTCGGGCACGGAGACGATGTCGCGTTTGATGGCGAGCAGGTTGGGACGCTCCGCCCGGGTCTCGCCGAGCAGGTCCTTGATGTGGATGAGCCCGATGGTGTCGTCGAGATGCCCTTCGACCAGAGGAAAGCGGGTGTGCTTGGTTTCGATGGCGATGGCGAGGTTTTCCTCGAACGACTTCTGCGTATCGAGCACGACGACCTCGTTCCGCGGCGTCATGATGTCGCGCACGGTGAGTTCATTCAGCTCGAGGGCATTGATGAGAATGCCGGCCTCGACCTCGGTAACTTCGCCGGCGCCGCCCGTCTGCTCAACCAGGATGCGCAACTCCTCGGAGCTGTGGATGGAGCCGTGCTCGCTCGCCGGCTCGATGCGGAACAGGACGCGCATCAGCCAGATCGAGCAGCCATTGAGCAGCCAGATCGGCCAGCGAAACAGCCAGTAAAACGCGTGCAGCGGATGGCCGCAGAGCAGCGAGGTGCCGAGGGCTTTGCGAATGGCGAGCCCCTTGGGCATCATCTCGCCGACCACGACGTGGAGGAAGGTGATGACCGAGATGCCGATCATGAAGGAAATGGTCCGTATCCAGCCCTCGGAGAGACCGAACTGGCTCAGCAGGGGTTGGAGCAGGCGGGAGACAAAGGGCTCGCTGACGGAGCCTAGCACGATACTGGCGATGGTGATGCCGAGCTGACAGGCCGATAGGTAGGCGTCCAGATGACGCACGATGTGCAGGGCCATCTTCGCGGACCCGCGCCCCTCCTCGACGAGGGGGTCGAGCTGGCTGGCCCGCACTTTGACCAGCGCGAATTCGGCGGCGACGAAAAAGCCGTTCATCAGCACGAACAGCACGAGCAGAAAGACCTGCCAGCCGAGATAGCCGGCAGAGAACTCGCTGTAGTGCAGCACGATGGGCTCATTCGAGGCCAGGGCGAGCAGTGGTCCGACGGAGAGGACGGGAAGATCGGCAGGCGTCATCGGGACGGCGGGAGCGGACATGGGAGATCCTCGGGCCGCCGCGGTGTGATCCCGCCGGTGCGACTTCGACCCTCGGCGTCATCGGCCGAATCGGAGGCTGGCTTCATAGCTTTTCGTAGACTCCCTGATCCCGCCGCTGCAGCACGGTGAAACCGGCGCTTTTCGCATCGGAAACCGAGAGCGGTTTCGCGATCTTGGGCGTATTGACCCGGGAAATGACCTTTTTCACCGGTCGGCGGCACAGCGGGCACTTTTCCAGAGCCGGCCGGTCCACGGGACGACGCAATTCAAAACCGCGGCTGCAAACCCGGCAGCCCTCCTCGGTATTGACGGCGATGTATTCGTAAATGGGCATCTGAGGCCGGAGTGGCGGTCGGAAACGCCGCCCACCGGCAATCTCAACGCTGGCGGAAGCGGCAGACGACTACCAGCTCGACTTGGTGACACCGGGAATAAGGCCCCGGCAGGCCAGCTCGCGCAGGGTGATACGCGACATCCGGAAACGGCGGTAGAAACCACGGCGACGACCGGTTACCTGACAGCGATTGACCAAGCGGGTCGGGCTTGCATCACGCGGCAACAGGGTGAGACCGATGTAGTCTCCCTGCTTCTTGAGTTCCGCACGCAGCTTGGCGTATTTTTCCACGGTGCGTTTTTTCCGCGCATTGCGCTCGATCCAGCTTTTCTTGGCCATAGTGGGCGGGAATGTACCGTTTCTGGGGGAAATTCAAGGAGAAATCCCACTCTTGAGGCTCTTTTCTGGGATTGCATTGCTGGGGCGAAACCGTCAAGATGCCCTCATGTCGACGTTTTTCCCCTCCACTGCAAGCTTCTGGGCGTTTTTGAGCCTTTCGATTACCATCCTGCCCGCGCAGGAAGCGAAACCCGACCCGGCACCTCCAGCTGATGCCCCGGCGAAGGATGCCCCGGCCGCCACGGATCGCGACTGGCTTGAGTCCTATTATGAAAAGCCCTCGCCAGAGCAGTTTGTCGAGAGAGTCCGCGAGTTCAGCGAAGATGGCACGCTGCTGAACGAGCAGGCCCGGCCGGCGCTGGTCGCCTTTATGAGCCAGGTCATCCGCCAGAACCGGGACAAGGTGGCCGACTGGCACGGCTCCCTGCGGGGTCTGTCCCCGGAGGAAATGCAGGTCGTGAACACGGCGCTCCTTTACGCCCGCATCGACGAAGCCGACGCCATCTTGAAAGAGCAGATCGGCGAGGAGGAGTTCAAGAAGGCGCTCGATGAGACGCCGAAGATCCTCGAGGTCCAATTGGCCCAGCCCCAGACCATCAGCATGCTATGGGGCTACTTTTACGCCACCGGATCGGACTCGGCCATCCGCCGCATCGTCTCGTGCTTCATCTATGAGGACGCGCCGGAGAATCCGGAATTCGCCAAGATTCCCGAGGGTTTCAAGCCCTTCTACGCCGAATTGCCAGATATCGCGGCCTGGACGCTGGTCAGCAATGCCCAGCGCCACCCGAAAGTCGTCGAAATCCTCCAGCAATTCGACAAGACGGAGGACGCCCTGACCCCGACGGAGCGCCGACTGCTGCGGGAAAAGGTCTTCGATGTCCTTAAAGCCGAAGAGGCCGCGCCGGCCAACTGATCGCTCAATCGCCGAAAACGGCCTCCAGCCCGGCTCGCATCACTGCCGCGTCGGGGGTGCGACCGGTCCAGTATTCGATACCGATCACGCCCTGTCCGACCAGCATCGCGAGCCCGTCGATGACGCGGCAGCCAAGCGCCTCGGCCTCGCGGACCAGCCGGGTGCGCGGGGGATTCGGGATCACATCGGCGACGACCATGCCGGGGCGCAGCGATTCCACCGCCAAAGCCAGGCGGGCATCGACATCGGGATACAGGCCGATCGAGGTGGCGTTGACCACGATGTCGGTGTCTTCGGGCACGATGGCATCGCCGTCCCAAGGGCGGTAATCGACCTCCAGCGTACCGCCTGTCGCCGCCGTCACCGGTCCGCGCAGGAGGGTCTCCAGATCACGGCCCCGCCCGTCGCCCCGGTTGAGCACAGTGATTTTCCGCACCCCGGCGAGGGCCATTTCCACCGCGATGGCCCGGGCCGCCCCGCCGGCACCGAAGATGAGCATCGATTTGCCGGCCGGATCGTCGATTTCGCGAAAGCTGGCCACGAAGCCCTTGCCGTCCGTGTTCTCGCCGATGAAACGCCCGTTGCGGTTGACCACGCAGTTCACCGCGCCCATCAGCGAGGCCGACTCGCCGAGTCCGTCGAGCAGCGGAATCACCGCCACTTTGTGCGGGATGGTGCAGTTGAACCCGCGAAAGCCGAACGCCCGTGCACCCGCCACCGCCGCGGGCAGATCCTCGGGGCGCACCTCCAGAGTCAGATAGCGCCAGTCGAGCCCCATGGCGCGAAAAGCCGGCTCGATCATGGCCTGGGTGGGATTCTCCGCCACGGGAAAGCCAAAGCAGCCGACCAGTTCCTGTTTGAAATTCAATTCTGTTGCCATGGGGGCGGATAGTAGGTGGCGAAACGACCGGCGCCAAGCCCGAATGCCCGGATCGCCCTCCCGCAGGCCGCCGCGTGATCGCGTGTCGCTTCCGGCTCGTCGTAGCGGCCCGATCGCGAGTATGAATGACGGCGTGAAACGCCTGACTGCCTTGCTTCTTTTCCTCGCCCCGCTGGCCGGACCAATCCGGGCGGAAATACCCGCTCCCCATTGGATCTGGAGCGATTCCGACCCATCGGGCACAACAACAAGCCGACAGGTGTCCCTCGACGGCCCGGTGGAGAGCGCCACGCTGCGGGTCACGGCCGACTTCGCGGCGGTCCGGGTCAGTCTGAATGGAAAGCCGGTGTTCGCGCTCGATTCCTACGATCCGCCGACCGAAATTGACCTCACCCGGTCCCTTCAAATCGGGGAAAACCGGCTCGATGTCACCGCGACAGCCGTCGATGGCCCCGCGGCGCTCGCCTACGCCCTGGTCATCCAGCCCCGCGATGGCGAAGCGCGCCACATCGCCAGCGGCTCCACCCCGTCACCGGGCCTGCGCGATCTCGGGGCTGTCACACCGACGCGCTGGGCGCTGAACCGACTCCCCGATGTCAGTCCCTTTGCCGAATACAACCAGTGGAGAGAAGCGCTCGCCGGTGACCCAGCCGCCGTGGCGAATCCAGGCGACGCCCGGCTGTCGCCCCTGCCGGCCGGCTTTGAAATTGAAAAAATCCGCGACGCGCGTCCCGACGAGGACTCCTGGATCAGCCTCGCCATCGATCCCAAGGGTCGCCTCATCGTCGCCCGGGAACAAAAAGGCCTGTTGCGGCTGACCTTGTCGGACAACGGGCGGGAGATCGTCTCCGCCGAGACCATCGACGACACCCTGGAGGAGTGCCGGGGCATCGAGTGGAAGGACGGCGCCCTCTACGCCCATGCGAACCGCTCCAAGACCCTCTACCGACTGCGCGACACGGATGGCGATGACCGATTTGACGAAATCGTACCGCTCCTGAGCACCGAAGGCGGATCCGGCCACGGCCGCAACGACCTCGTCACCGGTCCCGACGGCGCCCTGCACGCCATCTTGGGCGACGACATCGCGGTCCCCGAAAACGCCCCCCGCCGCGCCCGCCCGGAGGCTGGCGCACCAAAAGAACTGGGTCACTGGGCACGCTGGATCGGGCGCCCCGACGGCACCGGTACCTGGGAGGCGCTCACCCGCGGACTACGCAATCCCTATGGCATCGACTTCAATGCCGACGGCGAGCCTTTCACCTACGATGCCGACAACGAAGGCGACGTCGGTCTCCCCTTCTACCGTCCCACGCGGATCAATCACCTCGTCTCCGGAGCCAACTACGGCTGGCATCAGGACCGGGGAAACTCCCGCAGCCTCCCCATCCACGCCCCCGACAGCGTGCCGACCACCTACGATGTGGGCCGCGGCTCACCCACCGGGGTTAAATTCGGCACCCGCAGCCATTTCCCCCAGCCGTGGCGCGAAGCGCTATTCGCCCTCGACTGGGCCTACGGACGCATCGTCGCCGTCCATCTCTCGCCCCATGGCGCAGGCTATCTCGGCAGCGGCGAGATTTTCCTCGAAGGCCGTCCCCTCAATGTCACCGACCTCGATTTCGATGCCGACGGCGCCCTGTGGTTCATCACCGGCGGACGCAAGACTCAGTCCGCGCTCTATCGCATCCGTTTCACCGGAGCCAAGCCAGCGCCAGCGGAGAGCGAGCAGGACCGCGTGCGGGCCGAGCATTCCCGTCAGGCCCGGGAGACCCGGCGCTCCCTGGAGCGTTTCCATGGCCATGCCGATCCCGCCGCCATCGCGGCCGCCTGGCCCCATCTCGGCAGCCCCGATCCCTGGCTCCGGCATGCCGCCCGCGTCGCCGTCGAGTGGCAACCGGTCGATACCTGGCGGGAAAAGGCTCTCGCCGCCGAAGGCAATCTCGCCGGTCTGACCGCCCTGCTGGCCCTCGCCCGTGCGGGCGGTGACCCCGACCGCTCCGCCGCCTCGGACCGGGCTTCGCGGTTTGCCCTGTCACCCGACGCCAGCCGCATGGAGAAACTCACCCTGCTCCGAATCCACGAACTCGCCGGCCCACCCATCCGGCCCGACGACCGGCGGCGCCTCGCGGAGCAGTTGTCGGCCTTCAAAAGCGACCTTTCCGAGCCCGTCCAGCGCGAGTTGGCCCGCGCTCTCATCGCACTCGACTCGCCCGACGGCGTCACGTTTGCCCTGGAGCGTCTCGCCGCCGCGGACGATCAATTGGAGCGCCTCCACTACCTGGAGGCCCTCGCCGAGGCCAAGACGGGATGGAACGAGGATCGTCGCAGCCTCTTTTTCACCACCCTGGCCCACGCCAAGCGCTTTTCCTACGGCGACCGCCTCATGATTCCCTTCTTTCAGGGCCTCGAAGGGCAGTCCCTCGCCCAGGTCGAAAACGCTGCCGACCGCGATCGATTTACCAAAATGCTGGCCGGCGAGTCCGACGACAGCCCGCCTGTCGTGGCCCGGCCCTTCGTACAACATTGGACCACCGACGCGCTGGCCCAACCTGCCGAGCACAAGCCCGATCCCGGCCGTGGCCGCGACCTCTACGCCGCCGCCCTGTGCGCGCGCTGCCACGTCTGCGGCACCACCGGCCGACCCGTCGGTCCGGATCTCACCCACGTGGCCAACCGGTTCAGCCGCCGCGATCTCATCGAGTCCATCGTCGAACCCTCAAAAGTCGTCGCCGAAGTGCATCGCAACGTCATCGTCACCCGCACCGATGGCACCACCCTGCAGGGACGCATCATCCAAAACGATTTCCGCGAGTCGAAACTGATCCTTTCCACCAACCCCTTCGCCCCAGCCGAAACGGTCACCCTGCCGAAGTCCGAAATCAAAAGCTGGGAGGAATCTCCCGTCTCCCCCATGCCTCCCGCTCTGCTCGACACCTTGAGCCGCGAGGAGGTCGAAGACCTGCTGGCTTTCATCCTCGGCGGCGGTCGGGTCGAATGAAGTCAGCAGGCCGCCTTTCCCCTTTTTCTGCGGGTCACGAGCCTCTTTCAACGGATCACCACCACTGCCGCCTGCTCATTCTCGCCGGCAGCGCTGATGATGGACGGGACAGCCTGGGCGGCCAGGACGGCCTGCCAGGCGACCGCAGCGCCCAGACTCTCGCCAAGGATGCGGGCGGGTGAAACGGCCCGGCCGGAAAACGCTGCCCACGCGGCGGCCTCGGCAGCATCGAGTCCGGGGTCGCCGTCTTTCCGATCAAACAGGGTAGCATATCCGATCAAACAGGGTTCCATCGAAATCCCCGCCGCCAGTCCGGCGACGACATCGGGCCGGGGTCGCGCGGCGGTGTAAAGCTCGGGGCCGAGGATGTGAGTCAGGCTTGGGCCATCGATTTTGGCCGTTTTGGCAGCCTCGAGATAGAGGGCACCGGCGCCTTCAGCAAAGGTCACACCGGGGGCGAAGAGCTGGACGGCCTCGGCACAGAGCCAGTCGTACTCCTCGGCACCCACCACGACGACCCCGTCGCAGTCGCCATCTTCGATCCAGCGGACCGCGATTTTGACTGCCTCGACGAACTGGGAAGAATCGCCGACGAGGGTGTAGCACGGCCCCGTGCTGCCGAGCAGGGCGGCGAGGTGGCTGGCGGGGGCATTGTAAACGGTCTCGGGAAAGAGAATGGGACTGGCGAGCGCGGGATCGCCGATGACTTCGCCGAAGAAACGGGCGCTGTATTGGACGCAGCCATTGACGAGGGCGTAAACGATGCCAAGCCGGGTGCTCCCGCCCCGGACGGCGGCGGCTCGCGGCTCGCCGATGGCCTCCAGGGCGGCGGCGACGGCATAGCGGGCCACTGAGCTGGAGCGCCGGAGCCGGGGATCGCGGAGGAAGGGAAATTTCTCAACCGGCGGCGGCACGCGGCGAACCGGCACCGCCCAGGGCCGGCCCTCGCGGACAATGGGCTCGGGGGGCGTCAGGCTGGCCGGATCGGCGAGGGCGGCATCGAGCGCCGCGGCAGTCCAGCCGGCGGGAGAGACGGCGCCCCGGCCGCGGATGACGATGTGGTACGGCAAATCCGTTGCGGCGGCGGCCACGGCGTGGCTTTCGTCATAAGCCGCGAGGATGAGGGAGGCATTCGATCCACCGAAGCCGAAGGAATTCGTCAACACGCGCCGGACGCAGGCATCGCGCGGCTGGCGGACGAGGTCGAAGGTGCAGACGGGATCGGGTGTCTCGACGGTGGTGGTGGGCGGCAGGAACTGCTCGCGCAGGGCCATGAGGGAGATGACGGTCTCGACCGCGCCGGCCCCGCCGAGGAGATGGCCGATGGCGGACTTGGTGCTGCTGACGCGGATGGCGCCCACCTCCGCGCCGGCCCAGCGCTGGATGGCGCGACCCTCGGCGATGTCGTTGAGCGGGGTGCCGGTGCCGTGGGAGTTGAGATAGTCGATATCGGCGGGCCGCAGCCCGGCCTGGCGACAGGCCATCTGCATGGCACGCAGGGCGGCATCGCCCTCGGGATGCGGCTGGGTGAGGTGGTGCAGGTCGGTGGCGACGCCATAGCCGACGATCTCGGCGAGGATTTCCGCTCCCCGGCGGCGGGCGGCATCAAGGGACTCGATGGCGAGCATGGCCGCGCCCTCGCCGAGCGCCAGTCCGTCGCGGTGGGCATCGAAAGGTCGCGGCGGGACGTGGGTGGTGAGGGCCTGGAGCGAGTCGAAACCGGCGAAGACGAGTCGGGCGAGGGCATCGTAGCCCCCGGCAAAGACCCGCTCTGCCTCGCCACGACGGACGAGCCGGCAGGCGTGACCGATGGCATTCGCCCCGCTGGCGCAGGCATTGCTGATAATGGTGATCGGTCCGGCGAAGCCCAGGGCATCGGCAAGATGGACGGCCTGCCGATGGGTCTGGTAGTTGCGGATGCGGGTCATCTGGCCGCGGCGGCAGTCGGGGGTGGCGATGGCCTGCTCGTAGTAAGCCTCGCCCAGGGTCATGGCTCCGGCCGAGGTGCCGAGGCAGAGGGGAAGCGGCTCGGCGCGCACGGCATCATCCCATCCGGCTTGGCGCCAGGCTTCATCTCCGGCATGCAGGAGCAGACGGGAGGCGCGGTCGAGCCGAAGGGTTTCGCGGGAGCCGAGACGATGGGCGGGCAGATCGGGCGGCAGAATGACCTCCCCGGCGAGGCCGACCCGCTGGCAGTTGGTGTCAAACAGGGTGATGGGGCGGAAGGCGAGCCGTCCCTCGCGAAAGCCGTCTGCGTTTTCCCGCCACCCGAGCCCCATCGATGTGATGATCCCGACACCGGTGATGACAACCCGGCGATCCCGGGGGAAAGGTGTGGCTATGCAGGAAAGACGCGACATGTCGGGGAATACGCCCCAGTGTCCGGCACGGAGTCGGGCTGTGTCAACCGATGCGCCCCCCGCCCGGCTTCGGCGTTGGGCATTCCTTGGCCTTTTCGGGTCGTTGCTTGCGATGATGGGATTCTTTTCGAACTGTCGGCGGGATTCCGGGTCAAAGGCCCCCATGTCTCCACTGGAAGCCCCGATCTCTGACGAAACCCACCGAACCGCCCGCGAAAGACTGGTGGAGCGATTCCGCCACGGACCGGGGGCGATCCACGATGAGCGGGTGCTGGCGGCGATGCTGGCCACGCCGCGCCATGAATTCGTGCCCGAAAACCTGCGGCGCGACGCCAACCGCGACAGTCCGCTGCCGATCGGCCACCGCCAGACGATCTCGCAGCCGTCGCTGGTGGCTTACATGACAGAGCAACTCCGGCCCGGACCCACCGACCGGGTGCTCGAAATCGGCACAGGCTCGGGCTATCAGGCGGCGGTGCTGGCCCCATTGGTGGCCGAGGTCTACACCATTGAGATCGTGGAGCCTCTCGGCCGCCAGGCGCGAGAGACGCTGGCCCGACTAGGCTACACCAACGTCCACACCCGGATCGGCGACGGACACGCCGGCTGGCCGGAGGCGGCGCCATTCGATGCGGTGATCGTGACATGTGCACCCGATGCCATCCCGCAGCCTTTGATCGACCAACTGAAGGAAGGTGGCCGGATGATCATCCCGGTGGGACCACAGAATGACCTGCAGGATCTGTATTTGTTGGAGAAACGCGGGGGCGAGATCGTGCGTCAGGCGATCCTGCCGGTGCGATTCGTGCCAATGACGAGTGGGAAAGACTGATCCTACTTGGCTTCGCCAGCATCGGGCCGCGTCCGGCTTGGCTTGGACAGAGAGAAATCGGTCAGTTCGATGACCGCACCCGGATCATTCGTTCCCACGCCGATGCCGACCTGGGCGTAGCGTTCCTTGACCAGCCCGCGCTCGGTCTGGGCGAGTTTTGTGACCACGGGCTTTCCGTCGATCTCCAGATCGAAGACTCCCTGCCGGCCAACGAGGCGGAAGGAAAATTCCTGACCCAGAGGCGCGGGGACCGACTTGACGGGCGCTTCGAAACCCCGGCCGAACGAAACGATGCCCTCGGGACCGCCGACGAGAAACCGCACCGAACCCCAGCGCCGCGAGCCGGGCTCGGGATAGCCGTAAGTGACGGCAACCTGGAACTTTGCCCCCTCCTGCGGAGGCGTCGAGCCGGGCTGGATGCGCACTTTGCCGGTCACTTCGAAAGACGGACCCGTACGCGCCAGCGCCGTTGCCAGACCGGTCCCCTGCCCCTGCCAGACGAGCCGGCCCTCTTCCGGTTGCCACGGGGCACCGAGCAACAACCAGCCATGCGTCTCCGGCCCGGGGAGGAAAGGCACGGGGCCGCCCCCGGCAAAGGCGGCCTCCATTGCGGCGATGCGCTCGTGATGCCGCACGTAGGCCAGCACCTCGTCCGACAGACCGCCCTGCGCGAGTGCCTCGGCGTAGTGGGTCGCGGCGGTGTCGGAGTCGAAGCGGATCCAGGCTTTTTCAGCCTGCTTGAGGGGTTCGCCGGCGGCACTGGTGAAAGCGGCCGTCTTTTGCAGCAGCTCAGTCGCATCCCTGATGCCCCAGGTCTCCAGCGCGCGGGCATCGGGCTGGAGTTCGATAATCTCCAGAGCGGCCCGGGCCTTGTCATACTGCTGGCATTTGAACCAAAACGCCGCCGCCATGGACTGGTCGAAGCGTTTCCACGGCTGCCGGGCGGGCTCGGCGGCGAATCCAGCCATCAGCTTTTCAAAGGGCGCGGTGTCGCGCAGTTCGATCCAGTAGTAGTCCGGGAGATCCCAATCCTCGGCCGCCTGGTTGTGGACGTAAAGCCACTGCCAGGGCTGGAAGGTGTCGAAACGCCCCGCTTCCAGACAAGCCTCGCCGAACTCCTCAAGCGATCGCTTGTTTCCATACCAGCGCGGCAGCAGCCCCTGCCGGTATTTGACGTAGGCCCGTTCGTAGTCGATCTGGGCACCAGTGGAGCGGTCGAACCACTTGCGCATCTCGGTGAGCGGTTCGTCGCTCGATCCCATCGCCACCGTGATGCCCTCGCTGGCCGGACCGGGATGGGTGGGCTCCTTTCGGTAGGACTGCTCAACGGCCTCGCGAGCCGCGGCCAGCTCGGCGTGAAAGATCTGCCAGCCCTTTTCCGTGACGGTGTTGGAATAGCCCGAACCGCGCGCGTCCCAGGCGGCCCGGATGTGGTGCACGGACTTCACCCAGTGACGCAGCCACTCCGGCACGGCCTGATTTCGCTCCACGCGTCCCGCCATCTCGGCGTGATTTTCCTCGAGGAATTGCCGGATGGTCGATGAGTCAGGACTGGCACCGGAGTCCGCCAGCAGGGCGTAGGCGGCCAGTTGCGGCTTGGCATTTTGGAAAAAATCCGACTCCGCCGCGACGGCCGCGTCCAGCAGCGTCAGCGCCCGCGCCACGGCAGCCTGGTAGAGCGGCAAATCTTCCTGGTTACCTCCCTGGTGAATCGCCATGGCGTAGTGGACCGCTGCATGCCAGGCGAGGATCGGATCGCCCCCCTCCTCCGACAGCGCCGTCACGGCCTCGCTGAGATACCGCAGCCGCTCCGTCGGATCGGACACCCATCTCCCCAGCAGCCAGCGCAGCACCGGCAGCGGATCGGTGCCATCCGGGAGCGCCAAGACGGCCTGGTCGGCCGCCTCGACGGTCTGCCACATCGCCGGATAGCCGGCGGCACGCGTCTCCCAGGCGATGGCTTTGTCGATGAAATCTTTCACCTCGGGCTGGGAAACCGCAGCCAACGGCCGGCGCCAGCGTTCGTCGAGCCAGCCATCCAGCATTTCCGAGACCTGGTCTCGGTTCAGTGCGGTGGGAGCGTGGCGGATCGCCTCGACCGTCACCGGTCTCGTGTCACGATCCGGGGAGCCGGCTCCGGCTTCCGCCCGCTTCGCCATGGTAAACACAAACCAGCCAAAGCCGGCGATGATGGCGATCATCACGAGGATCAACACGACGGCCAGCCCGATCCAGAGCCAGCGCAGGGATTTTCCGCTCGCAGGAGCCGGAGTGGGAGGGAGAGGTGGAGGAGGATTCATGGCTCAGTCATTCCAAGCAGAAACGGGCCGCCCCGCCAAGCCAATTTTCGCCTTTTTGTTCCACCGACGGGACTCCCTGCCTTCCCGGCCTCAAACGACGCCCCCATCGGGCCACCCGATCGGACAAGGCGACCCACTTGAGACAATTTGGCACACCCAATGCCCAAAATGCGCGCCAAACTGGCACTTTCGCTCAAGCCGTGCGCCAGATCGCCCGGAAGGCATTCCGTTGCAAATCACTTACAGTCAGAGCTTTAAAACAAAACCTCACCCCATGGCACACCAAATGCAATTCTCCGAGCCATCCGAGTGGTCCGAGGCCCTTTCCATAAATCCCTGATAAATATCCCCTCGCCCCGGCCACCACGACGATAACCACCCCACCCACCCAAACCTGAAATTCCTCCCTCTTTTCAACCCATGAGCAAAATACTCGGCATCGACTTGGGAACGACCAACTCCTGCATGGCGGTCATGGAAGCCGGCGAACCGGTCGTTCTGGAAAATTCCGAAGGCGCCCGGACCACGCCCTCGGTGGTGGCCTTCACCAAGGACGGCGAGCGCGTCGTCGGCCAGGCCGCCAAGCGCCAGGCCATCACCAACCCGCGGAACACCATTTTCTCCGCCAAACGCCTCATCGGCCGGAAATTCGCCGAGCTGACCGAGGACGAAAAGCAGACCCCCTACAAGATCGTGGCCGCGCCGAATGGTGACGCCCACATCGAAGTCGAGGTCGGCGGCGAGAAGAAGACCTACAGCCCGCAGGAAATCTCCGCCATGGTCCTGGCCAAGTTGAAGGCCGATGCCGAAGCCAAGCTCGGCGAGACCATCACCCAGGCGGTCATCACGGTGCCGGCCTACTTCAACGACTCGCAGCGCAATGCCACCAAGGCGGCCGGCGAAATCGCCGGACTGGAGGTGAAGCGCATCATCAACGAGCCCACCGCCGCCTCGCTGGCCTACGGTCTCGACCGCAAATCCGATGAGAAAATCGCCGTTTACGACCTTGGCGGCGGCACCTTCGACATTTCCGTGCTGGAGATCGGCGACGGCGTCTTCGAAGTGCTCGCCACCGACGGCGACACCCGTCTCGGCGGCGACGACTGGGACAAGGCGGTGATCCGCTGGATCGTCGACGACTTCAAGAAGGACACCGGCATCGACCTCAACGGCCAGCCCGACGCCCTGCAGCGCATCAAGGAGGAAGCCGAAAAGGCCAAGATCGCCCTGTCATCCTCCCAGAGTTACGACCTGAGCCTGCCTTTCATCACCGCCGACCAGACTGGCCCGAAGCACATCCAGAAGACGCTGACCCGTGCCCAGCTCGAACAGATGACCGACTCGCTCTTCGAGCGCACCATCGGTCCGGTCCGGGAGTGTCTCAAGGAAGCCGGCGTCTCCGCCAGCGACATCGATGAACTCGTCCTCGTCGGTGGCATGACCCGCATGCCCAAAGTCGTCGAGACGGCCAAAAAGCTCGCCGGCAAAGAGCCGCACAAGGGCGTCAACCCCGATGAAGTCGTCGCCGTCGGCGCGGCCATCCAGGGCGGTGTGCTCCAGGGCAATGTGAAGGACGTGCTCCTCCTCGACGTGACGCCGCTGACCCTCTCCATCGAGACCATGGGCGGCATCGCGACCCCGATGATCGAGCGCAACACCACCATCCCGGCCAAGAAGTCGCAGATCTTCTCCACGGCCGCCGACAGCCAGCCCTCCGTCGACATCGTCGTCTGCCAGGGCGAGCGCAAGATGGTCGCCGACAACAAGAAGCTCGGCAATTTCCGCCTCGACGGCATCGAGCCCGCCCCCCGCGGCGTGCCGCAGATCGAGGTGACCTTCGACATCGATGCCAACGGCATCCTCAATGTCTCCGCCAAGGACAAGGGCACCGGCAAGGAGCAGAAGATCGTCATCAAAGACTCCGGCGGTCTCTCCGATGAGGAGATCGAGAAAGCCAAGCGCGACGCCGAGATGTTCGCCGAGGCCGACCGCAAGCGTGCCGAGTCCGTCGAGACCCGCAACATCGGCGACAACGCCGTCTACACCGTGAAAAAGCAGATGGCCGAGCTGGGCGACCAACTCCCCGCCGATGCCCGGGCCAAAGTCGACGCCGCCGTCACCGTGCTGGAGGAAGCGCTCAAAGGCGACGACATCGACGCCATCCGCTCCGCCACCGACGCCCTGCACCAGACCTTTGCCGGCATCGCCGCCGCCGCCCAGATGGGTGGAGCCGGAGGAGCCTCAGCAGCAGGCACCGCCGATGCCGGTGATGCCGACGAAGCCGCCTCCAGCGAGCCCCGCCAGGCCAAAGGCAAGGTCGTCGATGCCGACTTCGAAGTCGTCGACGAGGACAAAAAGTAACCCCCACCCCTTTCCCGCGGCCTGGCTGCCCGTAGCATCCAGGCCGCGACCCTTTCCGCGAGTCGTTAGCCCGTCGTTCGGGCGGACAATCAGAATCCCACCGATCCTGTGCCCCCAAAAATCCCGGAAGACGGGCCTGGCGATTCGCGGACTCCAACCTGAAACCCAATAAACGAACCCAACCACACCGATATGGCAAAGAACATCAAACCGCTCGGCACCCGCGTGCTGGTGAAGCGCATCGAAAATGAGGAGCAAAAGACCGACGGCGGCATTTTCCTCCCCGACACCGCGAAGGAAAAGCCGCAGGAAGCCGAAGTCATCGCCCTCGGCACCGGCAAAAATGACGAAGGCGAAATCATCGAGTTCTCCGTCAAAGTCGGCGACAAGGTGCTCATCTCCAAGTACGGCGGCACCGAAGTGAAGATCGAAGGCAAAGAGTGCCTCATCATCAGCGAAGGCGACATCCTCGGCATCATCGAGGGTTGATCCGTCCCGCTGGTCATCCCCAACCCATCATCCAACCGTAAACCAACCAAAGAACTATCATGGCTAAACAACTGTCATTCGACGAAGAAGCGCGCCACTCGCTGCTGCGGGGCGCCCAGAAGCTGGCCAAAGCGGTCAAGGCGACCCTCGGGCCGTCGGGACGCAATGTCATCCTGGAGAAGAAATTCGGCAGCCCGACCATCACCAAGGACGGCGTCACCGTCGCCAAGGAGATCGAGCTGAAGTGCCCCTACGAGAACATGGGCGCCCAGCTCATCAAGGAAGTCTCCTCCAAGACCTCCGACGTCGCCGGTGACGGCACCACCACCGCCACCGTGCTCGCCGAGGCCATCTACACCGAAGGTCTCCGCAACGTCACCGCCGGCGCCAACCCGACCTCCCTGCAGCGGGGCATCATGAAGGCCGCCGAGGCCCTCGTCGCCGAGCTGAAGAAGATCTCCACCGAAGTCACCGACACCAAGGAGATCGCCCAGGTCGCCACCGTGTCCGCCAACTGGGACAGCGAGATCGGCAACATCATCGCCGAGGCCATGGACAAAGTCGGCAAGGACGGCACCATCACCGTCGAAGAAGCCAAGGGCATCGAGACCACTCTCGACGTCGTCGAAGGCATGCAGTTCGACAAGGGCTACCTGTCCCCCTACTTCGTCACCAACGCCGAGACCATGGAGGCGCTGCTTGAGAACGCCCTGATCCTCATCCACGAGAAGAAGATCACCAGCCTCAAGGACATGCTGCCCCTCCTGGAGAAGGTCGCCCAGACCGGTCGCCCCTTCCTCATCATCTCTGAAGATGTCGAAGGCGAAGCCCTCGCCACCCTCGTGGTCAACAAGATCCGCGGCACCCTGAACGTCGCCGCCGTCAAGGCGCCCGGCTTCGGCGACCGCCGCAAGGCCATGCTCGAAGACATCGCCATCCTCACCGGTGGCCGCGTCATCACCGAAGACCTCGGCATCAAGCTGGAGAATGTCGGCATCGACGACCTCGGCTCCGCCCGCCAGATCAAGATCACCAAGGAAGACACCACGATCATCGAAGGTCAGGGTTCCAGCGACGGCATCACCGGCCGCGTCACCCAGATCCGTCGCCAGATCGAGGAGACCACCTCGGACTACGATCGTGAAAAGCTCCAGGAGCGCCTCGCCAAGCTGGCCGGCGGTGTGGCCGTCATCAATGTCGGCGCCGCCACCGAGACCGAGATGAAGGAAAAGAAGGCCCGTGTCGAAGACGCCCTCCACGCGACCCGCGCGGCCGTCGAGGAAGGCATCGTCCCCGGCGGTGGCACCGCCCTCATCCGCGCCCAGCAGGCCATCGGCAAGCTGGAGCTGAAGGGTGACGAAGCCACCGGCGCCGGCATCGTCGCCCGTGCCATCGAAGAGCCCCTCCGCACCCTGGCCGCCAACGCCGGTCGCGAAGGCGCCCTCATCGTCGAGCACGTCAAGCGCGAGAGCGGCAACGTCGGTTACAACGTCGCCACCGATACCTACGAAGACCTCGTCAAGGCCGGTGTCGTCGATCCGACCAAGGTGACCCGCAGCGCCCTGCAAAACGCCGCCTCCATCTCCGGCCTCCTGCTCACCACCGAATGTCTCATCGCGGACATCCCGGAAAAAGCCCAGGAAGAGCCCCACAACCACGATCACGGCATGATGTGATCCTCCGGCCTGCCACCCTCTGAGCCGTCGCCCCTCCGGTCCTGCCGGAGGGGCACGCCTCCGGGAGCAGGCCACCCAACCCTTTTCGTGGCCGATCGCAAACCGGTTGCGAAATCCCGAGCACCAAAACCGGGCGGATCTGTGAAAGCAGGTCCGCCCGGTTTTCTCTTTTCTGCGAAAATGCCGCCGCCGAAATTCGCAGCCGTGCATTCCAAGAGCTTGACACTTTCCCCGTTTTTTCCCATACTCGTGCACCTCATGAAAAAGATCGTCACCCTGTTGTTGATCCTGG
The DNA here is from genome assembly GCA_016795505.1 of Verrucomicrobiales bacterium. GTDB lineage: Bacteria > Verrucomicrobiota > Verrucomicrobiia > Verrucomicrobiales > DEV007 > JAEUHH01. Next base: position 63,067 of record JAEUHH010000029.1, read on the forward strand.
CGTGTCTGCACCTGCCCGTTGCCGGCTACGTGCACGCCGCCGAAGTCCAGAAAAAGCCCCTCCAGTTCGACGAAATGGTCGATCTGGCCCGCGAGCAGGTTCAGGACTACGAAGAGACGAAGAACACCGAAGCCGGCATTGCCAATGGCTACGGTCTCCTGACGGTCGCCCTCGCCGTGGCTGTCGGATACCTGATCTACGAGCAAATTCAGGACAACGACGACGACAACTGATCCCGATCGGCTGATCCGCCGACGACGGTCCTCTCATTTCCCCCAATCCTTTTTCCATCGACGGCCCGCCCCCGCACCCTGCGGGGCCGGGCCGTTTGGCTGTCTCACTCCGTCACCGGCACCCAGCGCACCGCGTCGATGATCACATGGCCGTCGACACCCGCGTTCGAGAGAGTCACGGTGCCCGTTTCCCCGAAGGCATAGGTGCCGACCGAGCCGAACAGGCCGTCGATGCCCGGCTTTAGCCGTTGATTCACCGCCACCACGGTCTGGCCCCCGGCGTGGTCGATCGTCACCGCCACCCGCGTGGCGCGATTCGCATTCGGCGACCAGGCCACCTGCACCTCGTATTTTCCGGGAGCCGGCAGCTTGGCGGTGAAGGCGGCGGCGCATTTCCCGTCGCGGGCGTCATTGTCGTGGCGATAGCCCTGGTGAATGCCCGACGGCAGGATCGACGCCAGCCAGTCTCCCGTCAGTTTGGCGGCCGTGTCGTCCACCACGATGCCCTTCAGCCCGTCGAGCGGGGTGTAGTTCGCGGCCGGACGGGGCGGCGGCGTGTAGCTGAGCACCTGACCGTCGGCCAGCAGGCGCGCCTTCAGTGATTCATACGGCACCGCCTGCACCGCGACGCCTCCGTCGATCGCCAGACTGGCCGCCGTGGCAGCCGACTGGCCCAGCACCATGAAAACCGGCTCCATCCGGATCGAACCAAAGGCGATGTGGCTCGCCGACAGGCACACCGGCACCAGCAGATTCTCCGCCTCCTCCCGACGGGGCACGATGGACCGGTAGCTGATCGGATACGGGGGAAAACCACCCACCTGCACGTCGCCTTCGTTCCGCACCTGCCCGGCGGTGTCCACGTGCCGCTGCACGTGGTGCGAATCCATCGTGTAGGCCCCCATCCCGACCGAGTCCTCCACCCGCTCGCGCTGCTGGCAATGGTTCTGCGTCATCACGAACTCCCCGATCATCCGGCGCGCCTCGCGGATGTAGAGCTGCTCCTGCCAGCCGCCTCCCTCCGTGAATTCATCGCGCGTCATGCCCCATTTCGCGATCTGCGAGCGGACCTCCTCCGGCATCCGGGGGTGATAGGCCAGCGTCCACATCAGCCCCTGCTGATACAGCCGGTGACGGGCCACGATCGCCTCCCGCTCGGCGTAGCTGGCCTCGGGATAGGCGTAGTTCTGCCCGATGAAGTCGGTGGAAAAACCCAGACGGTTGTTCGTGTCCGTCTTCCGGTTCGGCATCGACGAGTTGATCCACGGCAGCCCGCGCTCCCCGGCTTCGTAGTTGCGCAGCAGCAGCTCATACCACTGCTCCACGTAGCCCTCCGGCTTGGCGAAGGGGATGCGGTTCTCCGGATGATCCGTCAGGCACATGCGGAAGCAGTAGGCCTGCACCCGGCGATCCCCCGCGCCCTCCTGCCCGGGACCCTCGGGATCGATGAAAGGCAGCAGCCCGCTCGCCGCATCGCCGGGCACGATGTACGGGTCCACCCCGCGGACAAATTGATGATGCTTCGCCTGCGCCGTCTGCACCCCGTTGAGCGTCTCCCCATACTGGGCATTCGCCTCGCGCCCCACGGTGTATTTCACCCCTGCCGCCGCCATCAGGTCGCCCTCGTAGGTCGCATCGATGAACATCCGCCCCGCGAACACCCGGCCCGACTCCATCGTGATCGACACGATCCGCCCAGCCTCGCGTTTCACCCCGGTCGCGCGATTCAGCCGCTCCCCGCGCACCACTTCCAGCCCCGTCTCCGCGATCCAGGCCCGGTACACCGCCAGCGCCGCCGATGGCTCGAACGTCCACATCGTCTCCTCACCCTTCTCCGTGCGCGTCTGGCCCGAATCGCGGTAGTCCTCCCGCGCCTCCCATTTCCACGCCTCCGGCCGGTGATAGTGCCCGGCGATGCGGCGGTAAAAATCCCGCGACAGCCCGCCGATCACCATCTTGTTCCCGATGTCCGTCTGTCCGAGCCCGCCCGTGGTCAGGCCGCCCTCGCGCTGCGACGGCTCGATCACGACCACCGATTTCCCCATCGCCAGCGCCTGGATGCCCGCCACCAGACCCGCGCTGGTGCCCCCATAAACCACGATGTCGCGCTCCATCCGGCCCTCCTCGGCCCCGGCGGGGATGATCACACACGGCAACAGCAGGCCGGCGACGACAGGGAAAAAGGCGGTTTTCATGGGGCGGAAAATCGAATGGTAGAGGGTTATACGACGACTGCCCCCAGTCTGCCACCAGCCCGCGCTGCTGACCAGCCTCAAAGCCACGTCCCGCTCCCCCCCTTTGCCTTCCAGATCGGCCCGCAACAGCCCGCCTCACGCCTCCGCCGCGGCGCGAATCGCCTCCAGCTCCTCCCAGCGATCATAGAGCGCCTGGATCTGCCGCTTGCGCTCATCCAAGTCCGACGCCATGCCGATCGCAGCCACGGAATTCTCAATGTAAAAAGCCGGATCATTCAGTTGCGCCTCGATCCCCGCGGCCGCCTCCTCCGCCTCCAGGATGGCCTCCTCGATGCCCTCCAGCTCCCGCGCCTCCTTCCACGTCAGCTTGCGCGGCTTCTCGCCCGCCGGGCGCACCGGCTTTTCCTTTGCCGGCTTCGGCACCTGGGCCGCCATCACCGCCTCCGCCGCCCGGCGCTTCTCCAGAAAATACGAGTAGTTCCCCACACTCACCGTCACCGTCCCCCGGCCATCGAAGACGATGACCCGGTCGCACACCCGGTCGAGGAACCACCGATCGTGACTCACCACCAGCGACGTGCCCTCGAAATTGATCAGCGCCTCCTCCAGCACCCGCAGCGTCTGCAAGTCCAGATCGTTGGTCGGCTCGTCGAGCACCAGGAAATTTCCGCCCCGCCGCAGGATCTTCGCCAGCAACACCCGGTTCTTCTCCCCGCCCGACAGACTGCCGATCCGGTCGTTGATGCGGTCGTCGGAAAACAGGAAACGCTTCAGGTAAGCCCGCACCGACAGCGTCTCCTCGCCGAACCGCACCGAGTCCACCCCCTGCGACACCTCGTCGAAGACACTGCGGTTTTCATCCAGTTCCAGCCGGGTCTGGTCCACGTAGTTGAACTCCGTGCGCTTCCCGATCGTCACCCGCCCCTCCGTCGGTTCCATCCGGCCCAGGATCAGTTGCAGCAGCGTCGTCTTGCCCGCCCCGTTCGGTCCCACCACCCCGACACACTCGCCGGCCTTGAATTCCAGATTCAGCCCCAGAAAGAGCGGATCGCGCTCCAGCACGATGCCCACCTCGGTCAGATCCACCACCACATTGCCCAGCTTCGGCGGCGGCGGGATGACCAGCTCCATGTCCAGCTCCGCCTCGGGCGACTTCTGCGCCTTCACCGCGTAGTAGTTGTCCAGCCGGCTGCGCTGCTTCGTGCCGCGGGCCTTCACCCCGGCGCGCACCCACTCCACCTCGCGGCGCAGGAAACGCCGCCGCTTCTGGTCGGCCGCCTGCTCGCGCTCCTGGCGCTCGGCTTTGGCGATCAGATAGTCGCTGTAGTTGCCCTCGTGGGAAAAGAACCGCCCGTCGGCCAGTTCCACGATGCGCGTCGCGATGCGGTCGAGGAAATAGCGGTCGTGGGTGACAAACAGACACGCCCCCGGCAGCCCGGCCAGATAGCCCTCCAGCCAGGCGATCGCCCCCGCATCCAGGTGGTTCGTCGGCTCGTCCAGCACCAGCAGGTCCGGCTGCGCCACCAGCGCCCGGCACAGGCCCACCCGGCGCTTTTCCCCACCCGAGAGATAGCGCACCACCCGGTCGGCCGGTGGCGCGGACAGTTGGCGCGTCAGCGTCTCGATGCGGCTCTCCAGATTCCACCCGTCCGCGTGATCGATCTCGGCCTGGAGCCGGTCCATCTCCGCCGCTCCCAGCCCCGTGGCGTGCTCGAACCGGTGGATCTTCGCGATCAGATCCGCCGCCCCCGCGCGGATGTTCGCCTCCACCGGCAGATCCTCATTCAGTTGGAATTCCTGCGGCAGATAGCCCGTCACCAGCCCCTGCTTCCGCGACACCACCCCGTCGTCCGGCGCCTCCTCCCCCGCCACGATGCGGAGAAAGCTCGATTTCCCGCACCCATTGCGCCCCACCAGCCCCACCTTTTCCCCCGGATAGATCGCCAGCGTCGCCCCGTCGAGGATCGATTGATTCCCGAACGACAGGCGCAACTCCGACGCCGAGAGCAGGGCATCAGTCTGGGAGGAAGAGGGGGCGGCCATGGATCGCAGGAAAAGAGCGCCGACTGTAACCCCTCCCACCTCCGACACAACCCTGTTGGATCGGAGATCCAACCCTCTTCCATCGGCGATCAGACCCTCTCTCATCGGCATCGCACCTCCGAACCGTCGCCTCCCCATCTCCCCATCTCACTCCGGATCGCTCGTCGAGGGATCGAACTCCATCGAAGGCGCCCGGTAGAGCGACCACGTCACCGGCAGGCGGCGAGGGCGAGGTCCAGGAGGGCCATCAACCGGAGTGTGCGCATGGCATTCATGGGATTTTCGAAAGAATGGGGATGAGCCGTTGTTCCACTTCTTCGATGAACCCGGCCAATCCGGTGCGGGTGCCCCTTTCCCGGAGGGTGCCGAGAGGCGTCGCAGCCATGGCGGATTCCGCCCGCTCGAATGATTCGGCCGTCAAACCGGCGAGCACCATTTTGGCATTGCGGCGGCCCTTTCGGCCTTCTGCGGCGAGTTTGTGCGCTCCGATGCGGGGGTCGAAACCGAGCGCGGCGCGCTGCTTCGCCAGGCGGTCGGTCTCATCGGACGACTCCGGCTCGAAGGCATTGAGCAGCCACGCCTCGAGTTTGGGATGCTGGGCGGCGATGAGCACGCCAATTTTGCCCTGGAATTCCTCCCGCAGATCGCGCCACGATTGCGCGCGGGCGGTATCACCATCGGTGTCGCGGGAGAGGATGATCACGTCCGCCAGCCTTCCCGGCTCTCGCTGGAGGATAGCAAGTGTGACGGCCTTGCGAGTGGTTGCGTATTCGGCACCGCCGCGTGACAGGGTGCGAAGACCCCGACCCCCGTTGTATTCGGCGGCTCGTTCTTTCACCGACCGCCATGGCGTGTAGTTGGGGTCGCCTTTCAGCCCCCGGTATTCGCGCTCGGCGGCGAGTTGATCGGGGTCTTCCGCGAGCCATTCGGGGCCATGCTCGCGGACGACTCGGTCGGCGAGCGCGGTCACGACCCGGAAGTCGGTGGGACCTTCGCAAATGACGACGATGTCAGTGGGCATCGGTGACGACAGGGGAAACGGCTTCGGGCTGCTCCTGTTTCGCCGACTTCAACTTTTTGGGCGGGTCCAGCACCCAGTCTTCGCCTTCCGCGCTCCAGAATTCGCCAGTGCTTAGTATTTCGAGCGCCTCTTTGGCCTTGGGATGGTCGGACAATTGTTTGCACTGGCAGTAGCCGTCGGCGTCCGGGGCGAGCAGCCAGACTTCCTCCGGCGCGCATTGATCGATGATGTAGGGTGAATGGGTGGTGGCGACGATCTGGAGTTCGGGATCCTGGTCGAGGATGGCGCGGAGTTGAGTGATCAGCGCCTGTTGGGCGCCCGGATGCAGGCCGGTTTCGATATCATCCACCAGCAACAGTCGGGGCCCCTGAACGAGGTTGACAGCGGTCAGTATCGCCAGGGTCAAGAGGGTGCCATCGCTGATGGCCGACGCGCTCAAATCGTTGGCGCCGATCGTGTCGAAAATCAGGGCATCGCCGGTGACTTCGCGCTGCTCGTCGTACGCCACCTCTCTGCCGTTAATATTGATGGTGCGTCGCTCGACCAAGCCCACCTTCTCCCGAGTCGCGCGGATGGCCTTGATCTGGGGCACCACGGCCCGGAGTGCATTTTGGATCGTGGCGAAGCGCTCCGGTTGGGAGGTCATCAACCAGGCCAACACGGAAGCCAGGTTTCCTCCATCCGCCTCCAAAACGGGGGGAATCTCGCTGGAATAGGAGGGGGAGAGGCGAGATGCCTGGGGCTTCAATGAGAAGAATCCCCACAACGCGCTTTGGGGCGAGATATTTCGGCCGGAGTTTCCCGCCGTCCACTCGATCCAGTTCCCGATTTGATCCGCATTCGTGTAGGCAGTCCAAGGCACTTTATCGTCCGTTCCACTTAAAATGATGTCACGCTCGTTTGCCACTTTGAGCGAATCGGGAGGCACCGAGTTGGATGCTTTTTCTGGAAATATCCGCAACGCGCGAAACACATTCGTCTTTCCACTTCCGTTTGGTCCGGCGATGACGGTCAGGCGCCCAAATTGAATTCGGGTGCCTTTGTGATTCCTAAAATTGTTGATGATGATTTCCCGGATCATTCGCGGAGTCGTCGATCAAGTTTAATGGCCATTGTCTTTCTTGTCGATGAACAACAGGGCCTTTCAGACTCAATGAAAACCAAGCGACGGCCCGCGCACAGTCGGGGCGAAGGGTGATACCCTCGACATGGCCGGTATAGACCGAGGTGGCGCCATGCTGAATCTGCAAGCGGAAGGTGATTCTTAAAAGCAGTTCCTGCTTTATCGGAATTTTAAGGAGACAGGGGGCGTAATTTTCGCCTGCCGCCTCCACCAAAGCCCGAGGCCCGCGATTGGATAGACCCGCCTCCCGATCCCGGTCCCCGGCCCCGTTTTCGGGAGCTTGTTTGCCACCCTCCACACCCTGAAAATCACCCTCTGGAGGGTAAAAATCACCCTCCAGACCCCAAATTCGGCCGCCAGCGGGTGAAAATCACCCTCCGCACCCTAAAAACCACCCTCCAGAGGGTGAAAATCACCCTCCACACCCTAAAAACCATCCTTGGAGGCTAAAAATCACCCTCCTGAGCCTGATTTTCACCCTCCGGCCACCGCCGCAAATCGCGCAACCCCTTAATATACATCACTTTCCGCCCATTCCGCCCCAAGCCCCAGCACGCCATTTCCCCCCAAATTTCCGCCAAAACCGCCCGTCCCGATGGCCTCCGCCCGCCGAATGGGCCGGCCACCAGCTAAGCAGACCCGGCGCCCTTTTTGCCTGACGCATTACCCAATCGTCCCCCGGCCTTCGCCGTCGCTGAATGCCCGGAACCACCCCACCGGCAAACCGGACACTCCGCCTCTCCACGCACCTCCCGCCCAGAACCCTCACGCCGATGCGGCCGAGCCGACCGGGAAATGGAACTGAAAAATCCACCGGCAAAGCCGTAGAAGAAAACCAGACCAAATCCCAATTCCGCCCTAAAGAATTTATAGTTCCAGGAAAATCAAAACACCGGATGGCCCAACTCCCATCGAGGAACTCGAGCCCGGCGATCTGGTCTGGGCCACCGACGAGATCCGCCCCGCCGATTCGGGTTGGCGCCCCATCGTGGAGACCTTCGTGACCCATCCTTCCCGCCTTTACCAGATCCGGACCGGTCTGGATCCGCCGCCAGGGAGGGCGTCGCTCGCCGGGCTCGATGCCCTGTCGGTTGAACAGGAAGAGACCTTGGTTGCCACCGCGCCGCATCCGTTTTTCGTGTGGAGCCGCCCGTCGCCCGCCTTTGTCGCGGCGGAAGATCTGGGGCCCGGGGACCGCCTCCGGCTCGCCGGGGGTGGCTCCGCCACGGTCCTCGCCGTCTCGGTGGAGGAGGCACCCGCCGGAAAGACCTTCACCGCCCACAATCTCCACGTCGCCGAATACCACACCTACCATGTCGGCAGGCACGGCGTCTGGGTGCACAACTTTTCGACCCAGCTCTGCGATGATGTGATCCAACGCCTGATGAAGATTCAGGAAAGGTTGGGGATCAACGACTTGTAGGGGCGTCGGATTGATTTGTTGGACGAGGACTTCCGCGACCAGAGATCCATGCGGGACCCGAACGGCAATCCCATTGAGATTTCCGCCCCCCTTGGCAACCGGACGCTTCACGTGGGTATCCGGGAGGATTACAACGAATACAGTGGCCGCTTCCCGAACGGTCATCCCAATCCGGCGGCCTACGATTGGGACAAAATCTCCGTGGCTAGGCTAAAGCAGATGAGGTCGAAGGGCCGCGGACACGGTTTTGGTGCGGGCGTGTGGGACATCCACCACACCGTGGAGAGGTGGCTGTCGCAAAAGTTGGGCATTCCCGAGGCGGAATGGAACAACTGTCCGGGCATCCCGCTGCCGAAACACCCGAATGCGGACGGCCACGGATTTGACGCGGGACAATACGCGAATGACTTTGGGCATCCACCGGTGTATCATCAAGGACCGTTGGCGGAGGGAAGCATCAAGGAGAAACTGGCGGAGATCATGCGGGATTTTCCAGAGACTCCGGTTGCGGATCCGGATGATAGGCGGGAACTGTTAAAGAAGGTTAAAGATTTGTATGAGTTGCCTCCATACTCCAATTTAAGCATGTGGCCTGTAGCGAGGGATTGGATGAGAAAATGCCTACCAAATGATTCAATTTTGGCAGAATTCGTGCAATGAACGTAATGTGGACATTTCGAGTTATTTTTGGAGAAAAATCAATTGGGCGGATAACCGATGGGGGGTGCTACGTTAACGAATCGGCTGTATTTGAGGAGATTCTTCGAATCATGTCAGGGTTCAACGGAGTAGCAATTCCAATTTGGCATGCCGAACGGAATGGTGTTGCTGTTCGCTTGCCTGAAAAAAGCCCGGAATTGCGCTTGGTCCTTGCCTTGTGCAAGCAGTGCGATCGGACGCCGGAGCTGTCCGAATTTTGGAGTCAGACAGATACCGACCGACTTTTCCGTGTTCGCCGCATCCGCGAGTACGACGCCAAAGATCTCCGGGAGGCCGAGTTCCTCACCATCGTGCGCTGGGGTGAGGCGGACCCCATCTTTTCGTATGCCGGGCGGCAGGGCGAGCGCTACATCGGCAAGGTGGCGAAAGCCAAATGGAAGAAGCGCTATGGTCTGACGTATTGTGAAAAGTCGCCGCGCTTCGTCAATGACGAGCTGCGTGCCCAACTGGAGGCGGAAGAACTCAAAGGGATCGTGTTTCACCCGGTGTTCTTCGACCGGCCGGAAAAGGCAAAGGGTCATTTTTGGGAGTTGGGTAGCTCGATCACCATGCCCCCCTGCCTGTTGCCGGTGGTCACGATCCCGAACACCGATCCACCCTCCGGCCATACCTATGACGACGGGGGGCATTTTCCCAAAGAGCTGCGCTTCCACCGGGCGGAGGTCGCGGCGCTGGGCAATTTCGATGTGGCCATCACCCGGGAGGACATCGATTTGCGGCCCACCGCCTGGTGGCGCGAACTGGTGATCTCGCAGCGGGCCTATCAGGTTTTCCGCAAGTTGAAGCTGACCACCGTGGCATTCGCGCCCGTCCGCCTGGAAGAATGAGGTCTTCAGTCTCGCATCCATCCTCGATCGATCTGCCGGAGCGGCCTGGAGGGAACGCCGGCTTTACCGATGCTGACATCGCCCATTACAGAGACAAATTTGGCCATGATCCGGTCTATCATAGGGGACCCGATGGAATCAAAGAGGCAATCGATCAGGTGTTTCGGGACATGAACAAATCCCCGATCAGTCCCGGCGTTTTCTCGTTCGAAGAGACAGTCGACTTTTTGAACCGGTTCAAGTTCCTTTACTCGGAAAGCCCGCGCGTTGGCCAGCTCGATCTCTGGCCCGTGACGAGAGATTGGCTTCGGACCCAACTCGGGCCGACGATTCCGGTTCCAGACTAGTCCGCTTTGAACCCATGAAACTCACCCTGAACCTTCCGATCCGCCTCGCCGACAAGGTCCAAGCACTCTTCGGCCCGGTTGTTGACGGTGCGGCGTTTGAAAAGTTCAAAAATTTCACCGTCGACAACGGATTGGCTCGCCCGGTCACCTATGGGTTTTTTTGCACGGTTCAATGCCCGCCCGATCATCCGGCGCTACCTGATCTGTTTGCCCGGCTGAAAAGGGAAGGTTGGCTTCCATATTTCGGGTATGTGCCCGTCGAATTGAGGGGTTCTCATTTCAAAGTCCGGATCGTTCGCGACTATGACGAGGTCGATCTCGACGAGGCGATGCTGCTCAGGGTGAGTCGTTGGGGGGACTTCGAAGGCGTCATCGGCTTCAAACAACGGTCTGGTGATCGATGGATGGGGTGGACAAACGGCGTTGGTGACGAATTGAAAGGATGGAACGAGCTTTGCCGATACGTTGATGGCGCAAATAACTTTTTTGCTCACACTAAATTGAAGAATTTATTCGAGGAGAGGCTGCAGGGGATTCGCTTCTTTCCCCTGCTATGGGACGATCCCCAGGCCGCCCAGGGCGAATATTGGGAGATTGACACTCCCCATGCGATGCCGCCCTGCCTGATTCCCGTCGTTCAAAAGGACGACCTGAAGGACTATGAGGAGGGACCCTACGACCCGCCCGAATTGGCGTGGCGTCGGAGGGAGGTCGAGGCCATGGGCACCTTCGACCTGGCGTGGACCCGGGAAGTGGTCGGCAGGGAGCGACCGAACTACGGCAGGCACTACCTGATCGTCACGCAAAAGTTCCGCCGTCTGTGCCGTGAACTGGAGTTGCCAGTCGATTTCATTCCGACCCGGCTGGTTGAGGACGATTGGATCCCGCCCGATCCGTGGCGGGATCTCCCGTTCTTGGCTCCATCGGCCCCGGAGAATGCCTGAGCGCCGGGCATTCCCGAGGCGGAATGGAACCACTGTCCGAATTTAAAGGGACGCGAATTTAAAGGGACGGGAAAATAAAGTGCTTCCGATGGCCTCCGCTCGCCGAATGGGCCAGCAAGCAGCTAAGCAGACCCGGCGCCCTTTTTGCCTGACGCATTATCCAATAAAACAACTTGGAGCCGGGGAGATCACCCTTCGGTAAGCGTAATAAAATTGGCCTCCTGTTCAACTCGCAGGCGTCTGGCATCGTAGGCCGATGCGAAAGAAACGCCCCATCGTGCGGTCGCGCGCAGTTTGCCAAGAGGTCCGCTTCGTGGAAGTAGAGTGGTCCGCGCCGATTCGGCCGC
>JAEUHH010000050.1 GCA_016795505.1 Verrucomicrobiales bacterium
GGGTCCATCTGGGCGAAAGCAGCTATCTCGTTTCGGGTCGGGATCTGACCATCATCGGCACGGCTGCCAACGGCGTGGGAGTCTCTGCCGGGATGAATACGAAGATCGGTGCGATGGGAACGCTGGTCGAGATCCGCGGCGAGGTGACCGCCACCGGCACGGGTGTGGCCTTTGACCGGGTATCGGTAAACGATGCCGTCGGCACCAACGCCGCGGTGACTATCGTGGGTACCGGAGGCAATGCGGCGATGAATCGGGGTATCGAATTGTTCGGCGGCCTGATCATCGGCAGCGATGTCTGGTTGTCTGGCTCCGCCACGGGCGAGACAGGGCTTTTTCTGAACGATATGCAGCTATTCAGCGGCCACGGAGGCCCCGCCGACCTGACGCTGGAGGGCGAGGGTGGACACGAAGGGGTCCATCTGGGCGAAAGCAGCTATCTCTATTCGGGTCGGGATCTGACCATCAACGGAACGGCCGCCAACGGCGTGGGAGTCTCTGCCGGGATGGGTACGGAGATCCAGGCAATGGGACTGGCCATTGAGATCCAGGGCGAGGTAACCGCGACAGGCACGGGCGTTTCGCTCGAAGGAGTCCTCGTGAATCAAAACGGCACCGGCTCTTCCGCCGTGACCGTGATCGGCACGGGAGGCTTCGCGCCTTCGGATCGGGGCATCGAATTGATGGACATTTCCATCACTGGGAACGGAATCGCTCTCGATGGCACCACCGGAGGCGAAACCGGCATCCGTCTGAGTAGTGCCCAAATTTTCTCCAATGCCGGTCCGGTGACGATGTGGGGGGAAGGCATTCTCGAAGACGTGCGGCTCGAAGGGCACAATGTGATGTATTCGGAAGAACGGCCGGAAATCACAGGCGATGTCGTTTTCGATCAATACTCGCAGTTCGATCTTGGTATCAGTGGTCATCCCGACACGAGCACGGGTCAGATCCTGGTGAATGGGACGATCACCATCCGCCCCAATGCAGGCCTGGAATTGTTCCCTTCCTACCACCATTCTTTCCTCCCCACCGAGGGACAGTCGTATGTCATCTTTGGCAACGAGACGATGGATGCCATCTCCGGCACGTTCGCCGGACTGCCGGAAGGCGGAGCGATCGCCGATTTCATCGGCTCCGGGATCGGAGCAACGGTCTCCTATCAGGGCGGTGATGGAAATGACCTCGTCATCTCCACCCAAACTGCCAACACGCCTCCCCTGCTCTCCCCCATCGGCAACCGGAGCGTCGACGAAGGTGGCACCTTGAATTTTACCGCTTCGGCCAACGATGGCGATCTGCCGGTCCAAACGCTGACCTACAGCCTCGACGGCACCTCACTAGCCAAGGGCATGACGATCAACGCGGCCACCGGTCAATTCGCCTGGACGCCGGGCGAGGCGCAAAGCGGCACCCATACCGTGACCGTCACCGTGGCAGACAATGGTCCCGGGGCGCTCACCGACAGCGAAACCATCACCATCACAGTGAACGAGGTGAACCAAGCCCCGGTCCTTATCCCAATCGGCAACCAGTCCGTGGATGAAGGCACCACCCTGAGCTTTGCCGTATCCGCCAGCGATGCGGACCTGCCCGCCCAAACCCTGACCTACAGCCTCGATCCCGCCTCTCTGGCCAAGGGCATGACCATCGACGCTGCCACCGGCCTGTTCACCTGGATTCCGGGTGAAATGCAGGACGGCACCCACACAGTCACCTTCACGGTGACGGACAGTGGTCCAGGGACACTCACCGACGGCGAGACCATCACCATCACGGTAAACGAGGTGAACCAAGCTCCGGTTCTCACCGCGATCGGCAACCGCTCCGTGGATGAAGGCGCCGCGCTGAACTTCGCCGTGTCAGCCAGCGACGCCGACCGCCCCTTGCAGTCGCTGACCTACAGTCTCGACCCCGCCTCTCTGGCCAAGGGCATGACGATCGATGCCGCCTCGGGCGCATTCGCATGGAATCCTGGGGAAGCCCTGAGCGGCACCCATTCCGTGACCATCACCGTGACGGACAATGGCGCCGGTGCCCTTTCTGACAGCGAAACCATCACCATCACCGTCAATGAGGTGAATCAGGCGCCGGTCATCGACCCCATTGCCAACCAAAGCGCGGATACTGCGAGCCCTCTGAGCTTCGCCATCACCGCGTCGGACGCCGATCTCCCCGCGCAGACCCTGACCTACAGCCTCGACGCCGCCTCGCTCGCCAAAGGCATGGGAATCGATGCACAATCCGGACAGTTCACCTGGTCTCCGACTTTCTCCCACGGAGGCAACCACTCCGTGACCGTGACGGTGACGGACAGTGGACCAGGCAGCCTCTCCACCACCGCGACATTCACCATCGAAGTGACCGTCCTGAATCAACCGCCCACCCTGTCCATCGACACCGCGCCGGCCAGCTACACGGAGGATGGTGCCCCGGCCACCATCGCCCCAGGCGGTCTGGCCAGCGATCTCGAAGGCAATTGGGAAGGCGGCACCCTCACGGCCCGGATCAGCTCCGGTGCCGTCGCCACCGACCGGCTTCGTCTCGGAGGCGGCGCAGTCACTCTGATCGGTGGAAACTATCTCCAGATCGGCGGCATCACCATCGGCCGGGCCAACACCCATGCCGCGCTGGGAGTCTCGTCACTGACGATCACCTTTAACTCCGCCGCTACAGACGATCACGTCCAGTCCGTGCTGCGATCCCTCGCCTTCGACAGCAGTTCCACCACCGATCCCGTGGCCGGGCCCCGCTCTGTCAGCCTCCAGATCACCGACGGTGGTGGCCTGTCCAGTGCGACAGCTACGCGCCAAATTGATGTCATCTCTGTGAACGATCCCCCACGATTCGTCGATTTGGGAGGCAATGCAGCCTATCTGATCGGTCAGGGAGCGATCGTGCTGGATCAGAGTTCCACCGTCATCGATGAGGAGCGCTCGGCCGCTAACAACGGTGCCGGAAACTACTCCGGCACCCGCCTGATGGTGGGCCGCGCCGGCGGCATCAACGCGATCGACACCTTTTTCATCGCGCCGATCGCCGGCATTACCAACACCGGCACCGAACTGCGGGACAGCGCCGGCCAGGCCTTTGCGACATACACCTCACTGGGCGGCGAGCTAAAGATCCATTTTACCGACACGCTCGGTGCCATTCCGACCACCGCGCTGATTCAGAAGGTGCTCCAGGCCATCGCTTACGACAACCCCTCTCTGGCCGCCGGAGCCAGCCTGACCATAGAGTTCACCTTCGACGACGGGGAGGCCATCGCCACCGGTCAGGTCGGCCTGACAGCCTACGATGCAAACAGCGCCGGCGTGAACACCGATGAACTGATCATCACCACCGACGGAGATGGCGACAGTGTGCAACTCACCATCGCCGACGGCGTCCTGCGCATTCGCTCCGCCGACAAATCCATCATCGGCGGCGCCGGCACCGCGACCGATGCCAATGGCGACCTCTATGTCAACATCACCGGCCTCAACCGGATCGCCTTCTACCTCGGTGCCTCGAATGATCTCATTTCCATCACCAATCTCACCGGCTTCAACGGCGAACTCATCATCAATGGAGGCGACGGACAGGATGAAATCCAATTCGGAGCCACCTTGGTGGCAGCCGCGGGCCGCAGCATCATCTTTGCCGCCGAAGAGGTGAAACTGAATGGCGCCACCCTCGAAACCAGCGGCTCCGGCTCCATCCAGATCGATTCATCCGGGACTGGCACGGACAACTTCAAGGGTATTTCCATCGTCAATTCCACCCTGCGTTCCACCGGATCGGGCACCATCGAAATCCAAGGCGAAGCCGGTTCCCTCGGCGGAGCCTCGCAAGGCGTGCGGCTTTCCGGCAGCAGCATCACCACCACCGGCAGCGATATCCGCATCACCGGCCAGGGCGGTGGAGCCACCAGCGGCAACTACGGCGTGGTGTTCGAATCCGCCTCGACAGTCTCTGCGGGCGGCTCCGGAAACGTGACCATCCAGGGCACCGGCGGCGGCGGCGGGAGCAGTTCGGGCATTCAACTGAATTCAGGCTCCACGATCACGGTGATGGATGGCTTGCTCACCCTCACCGGCCAGGGAGGAGGCGGCTCCGGCAATCAGAATCGTGGCATCAACCTCTCCGGCGCCACCGTGCGCGCGACTGGATCTGGATCAATCATCTTGAACGGGCGCGGCGGGGGAACCGGCTCCACCAGCGGCGGGGTGTTTCTGTCCGGAGGCAGCATTCTGACCGACGGCGCGGGATCGATCCTCATCCAAGGCACCGGGTCAGCGACCGGCACCAACGACAATGCCGGTGTGTTCGCCACCAATGGCGTCACTCTCCGCAGCGGCTCCGGTGATCTGGTCATCGACGGCCAGGGCGGAGGCACGGGGTCGAACAACCGTGGCATTTACCTGTCGGGAGCCGGCACCCTCGTCCAGACAACCACCGGCGCCATCCGGCTCACCGGACGCGGCTCCCTCACCGCCACCGGCAGCTATGCCGAAGGCATCCTCGTTCAGGCAGCTTCAGTGCTTAGCTCCAGCGGCACCATCGACCTGACAGGCCGCGGCGGCACGGGCAACGCCCACCTCTATGGCGTTCGCCTGTCGGGCGGCAGCCTTTCCACGACGGGCACGCTGGCCCTCGTCGGTCAGGGCGGCACCGGCTCCGGCATCCAGAATGCCGGCGTCTGGCTGTTCTCCGGCGCCTCCGCCACCGGCGGGGCCCTCAGTTCCATCACCGGCACGGGCGGCAACGGCAGCAGTAAATGCCACGGCGTCTACCTGCTCGCAGGCACCACCACCATCCCGACTTCCCAGATCCTCGGCACGGCCGGCACCGGCACAGGCAGCCTCGATCTCGCCGGCACCTACTTTGTCTGAACCGACCGCCAGCACCCATCAATACCGGTAGTTGTCCGGCATCTGGAAGACATCGCGGAGGTGCTCGATCTGGGGCGGCTTGCCCTCCTCCAGCACCACTTCCACCACATCAAAGCGGAAATTCACATCCGGCCCACCCAACTCCCGCAGCCACGACATCGCCCCGCGCACGATGAGCAATTGCTTCGGGGCATCCACCGCCTGCACCGGCCGGCCAAAATCAGTGCTCCTCCGGGTCTTCACCTCCACAAACACCAGCCAGCGCCCCTCCCGGCACGCGATGTCGACCTCGCCGCCGCCGGGCGCCCGGTAGTTGCGATACAGCACCTTCAGTCCCTCGCGGCGCAGGGCTTTGACCGCCATCCGCTCGCCGAGATCGCCCAGAAACCGGTTCCAATCGCCATCTTCCATCGCCTCCCGACGCGCCTTCAGCGCCACCGGTTCGACCAGGGACCGGTCCAAGGTGCCGTAAACAAATGTCCAAAACACGCGTCGCCAATTCATTCCGTCACCCCGCATCCTGCCCGAACCGAATAGGCTTTGGCAAGTCCGGATTGGCGGGCGCGCGCATCTGGTCTGGCTCGGTCCCTGCACGCACGGATTGGTCCGGAAAAATGCTGTCTTGCGAAACGTTGCGCCGGTAGCGATACTTCGGCCGTATGTCTGCCGCTGAAAAGCTCAAGATTTCCCCGGGCGATTACCTCGCTTCGGAACGCACCGCCGTCTGCAAGAGTGAATACGTGGCTGGCGATGTGTTCTCCATGGCTGGCGCCAGTTATCGGCACAACCTGATCGCCGCCAACCTGCTCAGCGAAATCCATAGCCAATTCCGGGACAGATCCTGCACCGTGTTGGGCTCCGACATGAAAATCTGGATGGCCGACGCCAGCGCCTTTGCTTATCCGGATCTTTCTGGACTCTGCTGCAAACCCGACTTTGTGGATGAAGCGGAGGACGCCTATGCAAATCCCAGCTTTGTCATCGAAGTCCTGTCGGATTCAACAGAGACCTATGATCGGGGAGACAAATTCCACCGCTACCAATCCCTGCCCAGCCTGGTGGACTACATCTTGGTCTCACAGACGGGCATATCGGTGGAAATGTTTCGCCGACACGAAGCTGGCTGGCTTTACCAATCCATGCGGTCGCTCGCCGACTCGCTCACCCTCACGTCGGTGGCTGTCACCGTGCCGCTCCGCGACATCTATCGCGGTGTCTTTGCGTGAGCCTGCCACGGGCATCCCATCCCGCCGTGCGCCAGGCATCCCGCCCGAGACGAAAGGAGAGTGAATAACGATCAAACAGGGTCTGATCGGCGATCAGACCCTGTTTGATCGGAAAGGCACCCACTCAGAAGAGGGTGTAAATGAACGGCGCCGCGGCGGTCGAGGACAGGATGAGCAGGGCGGCCAGCGCCAGCATCACCAGCAGCAGCGGCAACAGCCAGAACTTGCGGGTCTGACCGAGAAATCCCATGAACTCGGTGAGGATGTTGCCTTGTTTTTCCTGGGAGGCTTTTTCGAAGTCGTTGGACATGGCGTGTTGATGGGTTCGTAGATGCGGTTGAGCGGATCAGTATTGCCGGAAATAGTCGGCGGCCGGCGGTGTGGGCGGCGCGTCCTGCCAGTAGCTTGCGGCACCTTTGCGCGATTTCAACTGGAGGGGATCGCGTCCCGTGAGCCGCATCACCAGGCCCATGGGGGTGAAAAGGCCGTAGAACAGGAGGGAAAAGAGCAGGTTCGCCATGACGATGCCGATGCAAGCGGCCAGGCCGTACCAGATGACATAGAGGGGCTTGGCGAGGACGGGGACGAGCAGGCTGACGACTCCGACGACGGCTCCGATCCCGGCGAGGAGGACGAAAAAGCGGGGGCCGGGCATGGTGCCGGCGCTGATCCATTTCACCAGGAAAAACACCACGGCGAGGATGGGAAAACCAATGATGAGGCTCCAGCCGAACTTGCGCAGCCCGGCGCGGTCGGGGCTCCAGTCGATTTCTTTGAAGGGATTGATCATGCCGTTGGGAAGGGGAAATCAGTCGAGCTGGAAACTGGCGACGTATTTGGCTTTCTCCGCCTCGCTGAGGGCCTTCTGGGCCGGCTTGCGGAGGATGAAGTTCTCCACCACGAGGACATCCATGTCGGTGGCCTGGAGGCAGCGGAAGGCGTCGCCGGGGGTGCAGACGATGGGCTCGCCGCGAATGTTGAAGCTGGTGTTGATCATGACGCCGCAGCCGGTCTGCCTCTTGAATTCCTTCATCAGCCGGTAGAACCGGCCATGGCGGCGCTCGTCGACGGTCTGGATGCGGGCGCTCATGTCGACGTGGGTGATGGCGGGCAGGGTGGACCGGGGCACGTTGACCCGCTTGCGCAGGTCGGGATCCTTCATCGCCGCCTGCTCCTCGGGGCTGAGCTGGAGCCAGAGGTCCTTCTTCACATCGGCGACCATGAGCATGTAAGGGCTGTCGCCGGAGTGGTCGAAATATTCGGCCACTTCCTCGCGCAGCACGACGGGGGCGAAGGGACGGAAGCTCTCGCGGAACTTGATGCGCAGGTTCATCTGCGCCTGCATGGCGGGGCTGCGGGGATCGCCGATGATGCTGCGGCAACCGAGCGCGCGGGGCCCGAATTCCATGCGGCCGGCAAACCAACCGATGACTTTTTCCGAGGCGATCTCGGCGGCGACGGCCTGCAGGAGGGCGGCTTCGTCCTCGACGTACTCGTAGACGGCGCCCACCCGGTCGAGTTCTTCACGGACTTGGTCGTTGGTGAACTGCGGTCCCAGCAGGGAGCCCTTGCAGGAGTCGCCGGGGTCGGCGGTCCGGGGATTGTCGAGCAATTGATAGTGGACAAACAGGGCCGCCCCGAGGGCGCCGCCCGCGTCGCCAGCGGCGGGCTGGACGAAGATGTCCTTGAAGATGCCGGAGCGGAGCAGCTTGCCGTTGGCGACACAGTTGAGCGCGACGCCGCCAGCCATGCAGAGATTCTCGCATCCAGTGAGCTCGCGTGCATAGCGGGCCATGGCGAGCACGGCCTTTTCGGTGACGACCTGGATGGAGGCGGCGAGATCCATCTCGCGCTGGGTGATGGGGCTCTCGGGACTGCG
Source organism: Verrucomicrobiales bacterium (assembly GCA_016795505.1). GTDB lineage: Bacteria > Verrucomicrobiota > Verrucomicrobiia > Verrucomicrobiales > DEV007 > JAEUHH01. The sequence continues at coordinate 7,983 of JAEUHH010000050.1, forward strand.
GGGCGGGCCTCCGAACAGTGAGGCGAACTTGTCGTTCGTCATCCGCAGCCCTTCACAGTAGCTGAAGTAGCTCATATCCATCGCGAGTGAGCCGTCTTCGCGCAGGTCGATGAGCTTTTCCAGAATGATGTCGGCGTATTTCGGATCGCCATAGGGAGCCAGGCCCATCAGCTTGTATTCACCGCTGTTCACCTTGAACCCGCAGAAGTAGGTAAAGGCGCTGTAGAGGAGCCCGAGCGAGTGCGGGAAATGCATCGTCTTGAGCAGCCGGATCTTGTTGCCCTCGCCGATGCCGATGGTCGCGGTGTCCCACTCGCCGACGCCGTCGACGGTGAGGATGGCGGCCTTGTCAAAATGACTGGGAAAATAGGCGCTGGCGGCGTGGCTCTCGTGGTGGCCGGTGAAAACGATGCGCTTCTTGTAGCGGCCGTCGAGGGCCTGGGAAATCTCGCGGGGCAGGTGCAGCTTGGTCTTGAGCCACAAGGGCATGGCCATCATGAAGCTGCGCAGGCCGGCGGGCGCGAAAGCCAGATAAGTCTCGATGAGGCGGTCGAACTTTTGCAGCGGTTTGTCGTAAAAGGCAACGTAGTCGAGCTGCTCGATCCCGATGCCGGCCTCGCCGAGGCAGTACTGGGCGGCGAGCTTGGGAAAATGGTAGTCGTGCTTGATGCGGGTGAACCGCTCCTCCTGGGCCGCGGCGACGATGTCGCCATCCTTCACCAGAGCGGCGGCGCTGTCGTGGTAGTAGGCGGAAAGTCCAAGTATCGAGGCCATGGCAAAGCGGGCGAAGGGCGGCGGTCAGGGAAGATCGAGAGCTTTCACGATCTCTTCGGCGAGCAGCCGGTTGGTCTCCCCGTTGAAGTGGGTGTTGACGTAAAATTTTTCCTTTTTCAGATCGCCCGGATAACGCGCGGCCAGGGAATCGAGAAAATCAAAATAGCGGTACCCCTGCCGCTGGAGGTGCTGGAGCATCGCCCCGTGCTTGGCGGGCTTGCCCTTGGCACGATCCTCGACATCCTGGGCGCTGGGCAGGAAGACGATGAGGGGCACGCGGCCGTCGGCCACGACCTCGGCGACGATGAGATCGAAGACGGCGGCGTTCGCCTGAAAGCCGGGGCTGCGGGGATGCCACAGGGAGACGCCATAGGGATCGTCGCCGGGCCGGAATTTCACCGGGGCATCGTCGACGGATCGGTTCCACAACCGGTCCCAGTTGCGGTCCATGTCCCGCTTGTCGGCAATGTAGCGCAGGGTGCGCACGACGGGATTCTTGGCGCCTTGCTGGTGGCTCCAGGTGAAGTAATCGAGCTGGTAGAGGCGACCAATCTCGCCGGCCTCGTCGGCAAGCAGCTTTTCGTAGTCGGTGAGGCTCTGGTAGGGATTCGGCTCGAGGGAGAATTTGCCGTCCGCCATTTTCGCAAAGGGCTGGGTCAGCGGCGTCATGGGGTCATCGGGCGAGACGAACGGGCGGAAGCAGTTGACGGTGCGCTTGTTATTATTGGTCATGAAGCCGATGACCACGTATTTGCCGCCGAATTTCCGCCCGTTTTTCCGATACTGGAGCAGGGCTTGGGTGAGACCCGCACCGCAGATGCCGAGATTGAGCCACTCGGTGCCGGGCCTCAGTTGCTCGCCATGAAAGGGGTAGGCCTGATCATCGGTCACCTCGTAGCCGAAGGTGAAGGAGTCGCCGACGCAGATGAGCCGCTTGTCTGGATCGGCCGGTGCCTCGGGATAGGTCTTTGTGCCGCGCAGCCCCTGCGCTCCGATGCTGTGGCCCTTCCACGAGTAGCCGGCCCGGTGGACCCAGCCGATCTCGCGATCGTAGATGACCGGACTGTCGCCGGAGAGCTGCGCCTGCACCCCACGCCGCGATTTCTCCGTGAGTTTGCTGGTGTCGACCGTCGTCAGTGCGTCGTCCTTGGCACTCATCAGTTTCACCCACACGAGGCACATCAGGTGCAGCGTCCCATACATGAAGGCGATCAAAATCAGGGAGAAGATCACCTTTTTCCCGTCCAGCCGAGCCGCGATGATCGCCCGGACCAGCGCCACGACGAGGAAGACCGCCGCAACCACGAAAAGACCGCGCATCGGCCACCAGATCGCAGAGGGCAGGCGGTCAAAGTAAAAGAGCGAAGCCAAGATCACGGCCACCGCCCCCCAGATCAGCCACACGCTCCGGCGGGATCGGCCGGATGGCGGAGAGGAGGTGGAGACGGCGTCGCTCGATGGCATTTGGCTCGATCAAAAAGGGGTGCGAAGGGGCCGGATTCTACCTGCCAGCCCGGGGGTCGCAACCGCTTTCTCCCCTGCCCCGCGACCGGTCGCCATCGGTTGCACCCGGCCCGATGCGCTCTATGGTCGGTCGATGTCTCTCGATCCCGCTGAAGCTCATTTTCCCATCATCCCCGAGATCGCGATCGGCCAGCATTCGCTGGGCGGTCGGGAGCCGGTGTTTTTCCTCGGCCCCTGCGTCATCGAGTCCGAAGCCTTCGTCCGCGACACCGCGCGGCGCATCCGCGACATCGCCGCCGAAGCGGGAGCGCGCTTCGTTTTCAAGGCGAGCTACGACAAGGCCAATCGCACGTCGGCTTCCTCGTTCCGCGGCATGGGCTGCCGCGAAGGCTGCCAGTTGCTCGCCGACATCGGCCGCGAACTGGGCGTCCCCGTCACCACCGACGTCCACTCCCCCGAGGAAGCCGCGGTGGCCGGAGAATTCATCGATGTGATCCAGATTCCCGCGTTTTTGTGCCGCCAGACCGACCTGATCGAGGCCGCCGCCGCCACCGACCGGGTCGTGAATGTCAAAAAGGGCCAATTTTTGGCTCCCTGGGACGTTAAAAACATTGCCGACAAGCTGAATGCTTTCGGAAACCTGAATTTCTTTTTTACTGAAAGAGGCGTGAGTTTCGGATACAATAACCTCGTGGCCGACATGCGGTCGCTCTACTGGATGCGGGAGCTCGGCTACCGGGTGGTATTCGACGCCACGCACTCCGTGCAGCGCCCCGGTGGGCTCGGTGGCAGCAGCGGCGGCGACGGCAAGTTGGCTCCGGTGCTGGCTCGGGCGGCCATGGCCACGGGCTGCGACGGCATTTTCATGGAAACCCACCCCGATCCCTCCCAAGCCCTGAGCGACGGTCCCAATCAGGTGCCGCTTGATCGCTTGGGCGGCGTGCTGAAGCAGTTGATCAAAATTCATACCCTGATTCACGAATCTTGAACGGATCGCCCGATGGCCGCGTCTGAAAATGCCGGTCATCTGGACCGAGACACGCGCCTCCCCACCCTCCCCGACAAAGCTCCACCGATGACACTGTCCCGCACCTGGTCTCTCGGCGCCGCCCTGCTCCTCATCGGCGCTTTCGCGGCCGCGTGGGCCAGTCGGCCCGATGCCAGGGGCCAGGATTTGGACAAGCCCGCCATCGCCCGGCCGGAAGCGCCCGAGACTCCCGAGCCGGCTCCTGCTCCCCTTCCCGCCCCGGTGGCCGATACGCCGGTCGCCCCTGCGCCTGCACCGGCGGCAAAAGCCAGCGCAAAAAAGGACTCAGCGCCCACGGACGAGGCGGCTCCCGCAGCGGGCGGCATCCCGCCGGAAATGTCGGCCCTGTTTCCCATCGGACGCGTGTTCGAAGGCGTCCGCATCCCCTCCTATTCCGGGGACGCCCTCGGCTCGGTGATCCATTCGCAGTTCATGAAGCGTTCCGACGCCGAGCACCTGGAACTGGAGATGCTCGAGATCGTCGTTTACACCGCGGGCGAGCCGGACACACGGATCCTCACGGACCGGGCCGTTTTCGACACGGTCGCCAAGACCCTCCGCAGCACCACGCCGGCCCGGATTCTGCAAAAACAGTTCGAAATGAACGGCGACCGGCTCATTTTTGACGCCAATGCCCGCACCGGCCATCTCTCCGGCAACGTGAAGACCCGCATCCACGACGTGGAGAGCTTCCAGAGCCCCGCCGCGAAGAAATAGGCGTCACCCTTTTTCCCAACCACCCTCCCCCGAAACCCGCACGCCCTGAAAGGATTTCCTCCCATGAAACACCACTCCCCGACACTCGCCCGACTCGGCGCCCTGATTCTACTGATCCTTGTGGCCCTGCCGGACCTTTCCATCGCCCAGACCTCCATCCGCACCCGGATCAATGACCGGAATCGCGATCGAAGCGCACCCGCCGAGCCGCAGCCGGAACCCGCTGAGCCGACACCGGCTGCTGCGAAGCCGACCGCTGCACCCGCTGCGGCGCCGACCCCACCGGCTCCAGCCAGTTCAACCGCCCCGGCGATGGCCCAGAACGACTCTTCGTCGAATCGCTCCACCGTGGAGTCCATCACCTCCCGACTGCCCGCGTCCGTGATGGAGAACGAACGCGCCGCCGGCGTCGCCAATGCGGTCAAATCCCGCGTCGGCGATGAATTGGAGGGAAAAAGCACCGAGGAAGTGATCCGCGCCGCCCAACAGCGACTCTCCAGCCTGCGTGGCGGGGGATCGACGACGATCACTGACGTGCCCGCCGCCGCCGCGACAGCGACGGCTGCTACCGCAGCGGCAGCACCCGCAGCCGCCCAAGCTGCCCCGGTCGCCGCTCCAGTCGCCGCTCCAGTCGCCGCTCCAGTCGCCGCTCCGATGACGGCCCAGCCGACGACTCCCGCCCCACCCGCTGCCGCAACGGCCGCCAGCACCCCGCCCGCTACTCCCGCCGCGACACCAGCAGCCGATGCCCCACGCCCGGCCGCGCCCGCCCCGGCTCTGATCGCCTCGCCCGGCGAAGTCCCGGCCCCCGTGCCGTTGCGCCCGAGATACGAAAAGGAGCGCAGTGCCAGTCAGGCGATGGAAATCGAGTCTGACGAATCCACCATGGACAACAACCAGCGGATCGTCACTTTCCAAGGCAACGTCTATGTCAATCACCCCGAGTTCAAGCTCTCCAGCGATCATCTGGAAATTTACCTGAACGAAGAATCCAACCTCGACGGCACTCAGAGCGCCGCCGCGGCAAAGGAATCGGACGACAACGCCCCGCCCTTCAAACGCGCCATCGCCACCGGCGGCATGGTCGAGATCGAAAAAATCGGTGCCGACGGCAAAGCCCAGATCGCCAAAGCCAAGAAGGCCGACTACGACGCGCTCACCGGAGACATCGTGCTCTCCGGCGGTCCGCCCACCCTGCAGAGCGGCACCGGCTTCATCAATCCCAGTTCGCCCGACGCTCTCATCATCCTGCGCGGCAGCGGACAGCACGAGGTCAAAGGCGGCACCGGTGGCCGCAACAAATTCTCCATCCCGATCAAAGGCGGCGCCAAGACCGGCACCGCCCCCCTGAGCGGCAGCCTCGACTCCATCACCAATCGGAACGACAATCGCTGATCCAGCCGCGGCCCCGCGCCCTGACACCCTCGGCTCCGCCTCCCCTATCTTTCCCGCATGTCCAGCCCATCGACTTACCAGTCCGTTTCAGACCCCGACCTCGTCCACCATCAGGAGGAGGAGATGCTGCTCCAGACCCGCGGATTGGTGAAAGTTTATGACGGACGGACCGTGGTGAACGGCGTCGACATCAACGTGCGCCCCGGCGAAGTCGTCGGTCTGCTCGGGCCAAACGGCGCGGGCAAAACCACCACCTTTTACATGATCGTCGGCCTGGTCCCGCCCAACGGCGGCCAGGTCATCTTCGACGGCTCCGATGTGACCCGCCTGCCGATGTACCAGCGCGCCCGCCTCGGCATGGGCTATCTGCCGCAGGAGGAATCGATCTTCCGCAAACTCACCGTCGAGGAAAACATCATGGCCGTCATGGAGACCCTCGACCTCGAAAAGGCCGAGCGCGAGGAGCGCACCCGCCAACTGCTGAAAAGCTTCGGCATCGAGCACATCGCGAAAAACGTGGCCCTCACCTGCTCCGGAGGGGAAAAGCGGCGCCTCACCATCGCCCGCTCACTCGTCACCCAGCCCAGCCTGCTGATGCTCGACGAGCCCTTCTCCGGCGTCGACCCCATTGCCGTCAGCGAGATCCAGAATATCGTCCGCAGCCTGCGCAAAGCCGGGCTGGCCATCCTGATCACCGACCACAACGTCCGCGAGACGCTCCAGATCGTCGACCGCGCCTACCTCATCTTCGAGGGCAAGGTGCTGCGCGAGGGCACGCGCGACTTCCTCATCAACGACCCCGTCAGCCGCGAGCTGTATCTGGGGCAGAGCTTCCGTATGTGATGCCGGCACCGGCCCCCATTCCGATCCAACAGGGTTGCATCGCCGATGCAACCCTGTCTCTCCGGCTACCGGACCGCAGCTTCCGGCTTGGCGTTTGGTGCCGAATTTGCTAAACATCCCTGACGACCCGTTTTTTTCACCCGGCCGAGGCCGGACTCAACCCAGCCAAACCAAAAGAGCAACCCAACCCGATACCCACCATGCAGGTAGCCAATGTCAATACGCCCGTCACCGTCACCGGCCGCCACGTCTCCATCACCGAGGCGATCCGGGAGTACGCCGTCAAGAAAGTGCAGGGCCTGCACCTCGACTATCCGCGGATCATCGAGGCTAAGGTGCTGCTGGATGTCCACAAGAACTACCAGCACTTCGCCGAAGTCGTCCTCTACTGTGCGGACCACATCACCATCGAGGCGGACACCACCTGCGAGGACATGTATGCCTCCATCGACCAGACTCTCAGCAAGATCGCCCGCCGCATGCGCAAGTACAAGACGCGGATGCTGAAGTCCCATCGGCCCAAAAAGCGCCCCATCCGCGACCTGCCCGAGATGGTCTATGCCCCCGAGATCCCGGAGGAACACCACGAAGAACCCGAGCCGCTCATCGTCCACAACGAAGCCTACCGCATCCGCCCGCTGTTCACCGACGAGGCGATCGAGGACATGGAAGTGACCGAGCGCCCCTTCATCGTATTCGAAAATGCCAAGACACACCGCATCTGCGTCGTTTTCCGCCGCAAGGACGGCGACTACGGCATGATCGACATCGGCGAAGTCGCCCACCAGGGCACGAACCACGGCTCTTGAGCCGGCCCGTATCGCCCCGAGCCCCGACTGCCCTCCCGACCATGCCGCAGCCTACCCGCCAGACCCTCACCGTCGGCGAATTTTACGAACGCCACGCCGAGGAACTGCGGCTGCGGCTGGTCGGCAGCCGGATCGGCTTCGATCGGAAGATCTCCGAGCCCACCATCAACCGGCCGGGGCTGGCCCTCTCCGGCTTTTACACCTACTTCGCCGTCCACCGCATCCAGGTGATCGGCAAAGCCGAGCGATCCTACCTGAAACACCTCAGTCCGGACAACATGCACAAGCGGATCGAGGAGCTGTGCCGGCGCGCGATCCCCTGCATCGTGGTCAGCCGGGGCGACACGCTGCCGGACGAGTTGGTCCAGCGGGCCAACGCCATGGGCGTCTCGGTGTTCCAGACCTCGATGGTGACGATGAATTTCATCAACGCCGCCACCGTACGGCTGGACTGGGAGTTCGCCCCCACCACCACCGAGCACGGCTCCATGGTGGACGTGATGGGGATCGGCATCCTGATCCGCGGCGCCAGCGGCACCGGCAAGAGCGAGACCGTGCTGTCCCTGCTGCGACGCGGCGCCAGCCTGGTGGCCGACGACACGGTGCGCCTGCGGAACATCGAAGGCCGCGAGATCGTCGGTACCGCGCCCGACCTGGGCCGGACCCACATGGAGGTGCGGGGGCTGGGGATCATCAATGTGGCGGCGCTCTTCGGCATCGGCACTTTTCGGACCGAGAAGCGGCTCGACATGGTCGTGGCCCTGAAGCCGGCCGAGGAACTTAACGATGTGGACCGGACTGGACTGGACCGGAAAACCTACCCGCTGCTCGGCCTGCGCCTGCCGCTGGTGGAGCTGCCGGTGGCCGCCGGACGCGACATTGCCCAATTGATCGAGGTAGCCGCGCTCGACCAGAAACTCAAGTGCCTCGGGCACGATTCGGCGGTCGAATTCAACAAGAAACTGTTGAAAATGATGCGCGACCGTCGAAGATCGCTCGTTTGAGCCGGCCCCCCGGATTTTTTGCCCTTTTTCACGCAGTGGAAAGAGATTTCACCATCGTCAATCCCGAAGGACTTCACGCCCGGCCGGCCGCGAAGTTCGTGAAGCTGTCGAATCGATTCGAGAGTGATATCTGGGTGCGGCGAGCCGACGAGGAGGTGAATGGCAAGAGCATCATGGGCCTGATGATGCTGGCCGCCGAAAAAGGCGCGGTGATCCGCGTCACCGCCAACGGCCCCGACGCCGACACCGCCCTCACCCGCATCGGCGAATTGATCCAGAGCGGGTTCACCGCCGAGATTTGACGGCGATCGACCGCGCGCAGGGCTTCCCTCCCGATTTCGCAAGCGGTCGACGAACAAAAACGGCTGGCATTTTCCTGTTTCCCGTCTCCTTTTCCCCGTCCATGGCCGACACCGACCAGCGCCCAGAGGAAATCAGGCTCCGCGGCATCGGTGTCTCCCCGGGCATCGCGACGGCCGTGCTCCAGCTCACGGGCGAAGGCTTTGAAGAGCCGGAAACCCGTCCCATCCCCCGCGCGACGGTCGCCGTGGAGAAAGAGCGTCTCCTGACCGCACTCACCCGCACCCGCGAGCAGATCACGGAACTCCGCAAAGCCATCGACCAGACCGTCGGGGCCGATCATGCGGGCATTTTCGACGCCCACCTGCTCGTGCTCGACGATGCCTCGGTGATCGAGGAGGTGGTGCGCACCATCGACACCCAGTTGATCAATGCCGAGAGCGCCTACTACCGTGTCATTGATCGCTATCTGGAATCTCTTCGTCGCATCGCCGACCCCTACCTGCGCGAGCGGGCCATCGATATCGAGGATGTCGCCCGCCGCGTGCTGAAGAATCTCCGCTGGCCCGGCGGCCCTCAGGGCCTGCGCGGCCTGGACCTGTCCCAGCCCAGCATCCTGGCCGCCCACGATCTGGTCCCCTCCGACACCGTGGTTCTGGACCGCGAACGGGTGCTCGGCTTCGCCACCGAGGCTGGAAGCCCCACCTCGCACACGGCCATCATGGCCCGGTCGCTCAACATTCCCGCCGTCGTGGCCATCCACGATCTGTTGGAGCAGGTCCACCCCGGCGCACCGGTGTTGATCGATGGCTACCACGGACTGCTGATCCTTTATCCAACCGAAGCCACCGTCGAGGAGTACCAGACCCTCAAAAAGCGCGAGCGTCAGTTGCTGAAAAAGCTCAACAAGCTCCGCGACGCCGAGACAGCCACCTCCGACGGGCGGCGGATCACCCTCTCGGCGAACATCGAGTTTGTCGAGGAATTGCCGGTCGTGAAAAGCCAGGGCGCCGAAGGAGTGGGCCTCTACCGCACCGAGTTTTTCTACCTGAACGAACAGGAATTGCGCAGCGAGGACAAGCAGGCCGAAAACTACACCCTCGCCGCCACCGCGCTTGCCCCACACGGTGTCATCATCCGCACGCTCGATGTCGGCGGCGACAAGCTCTGGCCGGAGCGCTACGAAGAGCCCGAGCCGAACCCCTTCCTCGGCTGGCGCGGCATCCGGGTGTCCCTCGCCCGGCCCGAAATCTTCAAGGCCCAACTCCGCGCCATCCTGCGGGCCAGCGCCCACGGCGAGGTCGGCGTGATGTTCCCCTTCCTCTCATGCATCGAGGAGCTTCGCGGTGCCATCCGGCTGCTGGATGAGTGCAAGGTCGAACTCGACCGCGCGGGCATACCCTTTGACCCCGATCTCGAAGTCGGCGCCATGATCGAGATCCCCAGCGCCGCCCTGATCGCCGATGCCTTCGCCGCGGAAGTCGATTTTTTCAGCATCGGATCGAACGACCTGATCCAGTACACCACCGCCGTGGACCGGGTCAACGAACGCGTCGCCAATCTCTACCAGCCCACCCACCCCGCCGTGGTCCGGCTGGTCCGCGACATCATCGATGCCGCCCACCGGCACCAGATCTGGGCCGGCATCTGCGGGGAAATCGCCGGCGACATCCTCATGACGCCGCTGCTCGTCGGCGCCCAGGTGGATGAACTCAGTGTCGGCGCCGCCCAGATCCTCCGCGTCCGACGCGCCGTTTCCCAGCTCGACGGGAATTTGTGCCGCGATTTCCTCGACGAGGCGCTGAAACTCAGCGATGCCGCCTCCATCCACGCCCTCTGCCGCGGGATCGCGGAGGAAAAGTACCCCGAACTCCTCTGAGATTCTCAGGATTGACGAACACTCCCACGGCCCCGACTATCAGGCAGACCGAAAACTCCCCGGCATGACCCACTCGCCCATCCATCGACGCCGCTTCTTGGCCACCTCGGCCGGGACCCTCGCGGCGTGGGCCGGCGCGACCACGGGCCGGGCAATTGACTTCCCTTTCCCCTCCCTGTTCAAGAAAAGCGGCGACGGACTTGAGGAAGTCACCCAGGCCCCCAGCGGCCCCGGCGGGCTCGCCATCACGCCGTCGGGAGATTACATCATCAGTTGCCACCAATTCTTCGACCCGACCTATCCCGTCCTGCGGCTGAACCGTGATGGCGTGTGGGAACCCTTCCCCGATCAGGTTTTCCTCCAACAGCAGGTCGACTCGGTGCTCGGCATCGTGTGCGACGCCAACGGCATCGTCTGGATGCTCGACAACGGCCGCCGTCTCGGCACTCCCGCCAAACTCATCGGCTGGGACACCACCCAGGGCAAGACCGGCAAGCTCCACCAGATCATCCCGCTGGTCGCCCCGTCCACGCTGCGCACCTCCTTCGTCAGGAATCTCGCCGTCGATCCCGAGGCGCCCTTCATCTACATCTCCGACCCCGCAGGGGGCGACGATGCCGCCATCATCGTGGTGGAGCGGACCACCGGTCTCACCCGCCGGGTCCTCCAGGGGCACTACTCGGTGAAGCCGGACCTGCGCATCGCCCTGAATCTCGATGGCCGCCCCGTAGAGGCCCGTAGCGCCGACGGACGCCCCGTGCAGCCACTGGCCGGAGTCAATCCCCTCATGGTCGACCGCAAGGGCCAGTGGTTGTATTTCGCCCCCATGCACGGCGGCACGCTCTACCGCGTCCAGACCCAATTCCTCCGCGATCCCAGCCTCGATCCCGTCCAGCTCGAGTCGAAGGTCCAGTCTTTCTCCGTGAAGCCGATCTGCGACAGCATCGCCATGGACGGACGGGGCAACATCTACTTCGGCGACATCGCCGGCAACGCCATCGGCTACGCGACCCCCGAGGAAAACTACCTGAAATACCGCTATCTTGTGCAGGATGGCCGCCTCATCTGGCCCGGCGGGCTGACTTTCGGCACCGACGGGAAGCTGCACTTCTTTTCCAACCAACTCCACCGCACCCCGATCTACAACGGCGGCAAGGATGTCACCGCGCCGCCGTTCGAGATCTTCCGCGCCAAGCCCCTGCCGGGCAAGGGCCTATGGCCAGTGAAGTGACGGGAGCGGCCTCGGACCCGGATCAGAAAACCAGGGCGAGCACCAGGCTCATCGCAAAGGCGGTGAAGCCCAGCACCACCAATAGCGGCGTCCACGACTTCAACGCCTCCGTCTCGGTGAGACCACCCATCTTGGCAAAGATCCAGAAGCCGCTGTCATTCATCCACGAGCCCACCAGCGAACCGCCACCGATCGCCGTGGCCAGCCACACCGGGGAGAATCCCAACTTGGCCGTCAAAAGGGCCGAAATCTCCGCCTGCGTCGTATCCGTTGGGATCAGCATCGCCGCGATCATCGCCGAAGCGGTCATCATCGCCACGGTGCTCGATCCCTGGGCGATCTTCAGCAACACCGCGATGGCAAAACCGAGCACCAGCAGCCCCAGCCCACCGGCCGAGGCGCCGCCGAAGAGTTTCTCAATCGCCGGCCCGATCTCAGCCACTTTCAGCATGTCGCCAAAGGCCCCGCCCGCCGCGGTGATGAGGATGATCACGCCCGCGCTCATCAGCGCCTGCTCCACCGTGTGGGCAAAGACATCGCGGGTCGGACGGCACTGACGCACAAACGTCAGCATCGCCGCCGCCGCCGCGAGGAGCAGGGCCGAATTCGGATTGCCCCAGATCGCCGCATAGCTGTTCCATTTCACCAGCGCTTGATCCGAGTTCGCCAGAAAGCTCGCCGTCGCCTGGGTGATCGCCGCCTTGTCCGCCGGATCCAGCCCCAACGTGGCGACATGCTCGCGCGCCGCTGCCTTGGCGAAGTGGTCCAGCAGAGTGTTCGACGAAATCAACACTACCGGCAGCAGGATGGGCAGCAGGGACACCAACAACCCCGGCAACTGCTTCGGCTCGGCATGCGCCTCCTCGATCTCATGCTCCAGTTCCTCCTCACCCCGCGCCGCCCGCATCTCGATCGGCATCTTCCGATCGGCCCAGCCGGCAAACAACGAGCCCGCAACCACCGCCGGCAAGGCCACCGCGAGACCGCCCAGGATCATTTGCCCAATGTCGATCCCCAGATTGCCCGCCATCGTCAGCGGTCCCGGCGTCGGCGGCACCAACGTATGGGTGACCGCACCGCCTGCGGCGATCGCGAGGATGTATTTCAGATAATGCGTCTTCGTGCTCCGATAGAGCGACCGCGCCAGCGGCACCAACAGGTAGAAGACCGTGTCGAAGAAAACCGGGATACCCAACACAAATCCGCTCGTCGCCAGCGCCGGCGTGCTTCGTTTCTCACCGAATGCCGCCAGCGCCGATTTCACGATCCGTTGCGCCGCTCCACTCAGCATCATGCACTCGCCGATGATCGCCGCCAGACCCACCACGATCCCAAACTTCCCCGCCGCCGTGCCAAAAGCCGCCGCCACGCGCGCGATCTTGTCCCCCATCGGACCCGGCGCCAGCAGGCTCACCGCGATCGCCGAGACCATCAGAGCGATGAAGGCGTTCATCTTCAGCGAAATGATCAGGCCGATCACAATCGCCACACCGACGAACAGGATAAAGAACGGGTCGTGCAGAAAGTCCATCATGAGCGCGGAGCCTGACAGAATGTGCCGAAAATGACAACCCCGAACTCGCGTGAAGAAACGCCCTCAAGTCGATCAATCCCCCCCCACCGCAGCCGACAAACACGGCCCCACCACAGCGAACAGACTCGGCCCCAACGGGGCCACGCAAACCAGCCCAGGGTGAAACCCTGGGAACCGGAACCAGAATACGACCGCGTTCTGAAGGAACGCCGCATCGCTGCTGCTTAGCCATGCGTCCCTCATTTGAGGCCCGCTGCCTCAAAAGTTCTGACACCGGCCCCAAGAATGGCCCAGGCGAGTCCGTTTTCCGATGCAACAGGGTCCGATCGCCGATCCAACCCTGTTCCATCGGATTTCGCCGGGGAATGCCCGGGGCGGGTTCGCTTTCGAAAATCACCATCCCGCCGGAAGCCTGCCTGACTGTGGCATTCCCTTCGTCTTGCCCTTGCCCGACCGACTCGGAAATCGTATTTTATTCGATGCGCCAGACCTCCCCTCTCCCCTACCCCCTCTCCCTGCTTCTCGCCGGCCTCATTGCGGTGGCCTGCACGACCGTGCCCGATACCGGTCGGCAACAGTTCAATGTCCTGAATCCGGGCGAGGAGGCCCGGCTCGGCTTTACGGAGTTTGAAAAGATGAAGCAGAGCAAGGCCGTGTCGCGCAATCCGGCCTACAATGCCGCCGTGCAGCGGGTCGGCTCGCGCCTGTCTCAGGTGATGCCGGTACCCAACGCGCAATGGGAGTTTGTCGTCTTTGAAGACCCCACGCCGAATGCCTTCGCGCTCCCGGGCGGCAAGGTCGGCGTCCACACCGGCCTGTTTCAAATCACGCAGGACGATGCCGGTCTGGCCGCCGTGATCGGCCATGAGGTCGCCCACGTGGTCGCCAGACACTCCGGTGAACGCATGACCCAGGGTCTCGCCTCGGCTGCGACCGCCGCCATCGCCAGCGAGGTGCTGCGGCGCAATACCGACATGGGCACCGCCGGACAGGCTGCCACCACGGCCGCCATCGGAGGCGCGGCCTTCCTCCATGTGCAGCGTTTCTCACGCCAGCAGGAACTGGAAGCCGATCAACTCGGCGCCCTTTACATGGCCAGGGCCGGTTACGATCCACGGCAGGCGATCGAGCTCTGGAAACGTTTCGCCGCATGGCGCCAACAGAACGGCGGCAGCCAGATGCCGGCCTTCCTGAGCACGCATCCGCTGGACGATGTCCGCATCGCGGAGTTGGAGCGATTCATGCCCCGCGCCCTGACGGAATTCCGCGGCTGAACGCGCCGTTCGCCTCCCGATCCCATCATTTCATGCCAACAGGAGACGTGCGCGAGGAGAAGGCGGCGCTCCGCAGGCGGATGCGGTCAGCGCTGCGGGAGTTTGCCGCGACGGACGCCTGTCGGTCGGCCTCGGCCGCCATCCGCGGCCACCTGCTTCACCTGCTACCCGAGGAGATGAGCCTCACCGGTCCGGGATCCGTCGCCGCCTTCGCCGCCCTGCCCGGCGAGCCGGATCTGCTGGCTTTGGTCGAATCGCTGCCGGGGGTCACCTGGACCTTTCCTCGTGTCGTGGGAGTCGATCTGGCCTTTCATCGAATCGAGCAGGAGCGCGACCTGATCGCCGCGTCCTTTGGCATTCGCGAGCCGGCCGATGATCGCTCGACCCGGCTGTCCATCGATGAAATCGCGGCTTTTCTTGTGCCCGGTCTGGCTTTCGATCCCCTGTCCGGCCGCCGACTGGGACGTGGCCGGGGTTTTTACGACCGCTCTCTGGCAGATGCCCGGCCCGGCGCGCGGTTCATCGGGGTCGGATTCGACTGCCAGATGACACCCGTCCCAGTGGAAGCCCATGACCAGTTGCTACACCTGATCGTGACCGAGTCCGGCGTGCACCGGGCACATGCCGAAGTTTGACAGACTCGCCGAATCGGGAAAAACGAAAGGCGCGGCCTCCACGGGGGCCGCGCCTTCGCTTTTTTGCCCTTCGGCGGGCTGGCTATGCCAACCACGGTTCCTCAAATTCTCCAAACTCAGGCAAACAGATCCAACACCGGCTTGCCTTTGGAGGCAACGGTGAAGGGCCGCTTCGACGGGCTGTAAAGCACCTGATCGAGCGGCAGGCCGAGTGCGTGGGCAATGGTCGCATTGAAATCCGCAATCTGCACCGGGTTCTCTTCCACGTTTTCGCCGCCCGCGTCGGTCTTGCCCCACACAAAGCCACCTTTGACGCCACCGCCCGCGAGGACGGAGCTGAAGGCTTTCGGGTAGTGGTCGCGGCCGGCATTCTGGTTGATGCGCGGGGTGCGTCCGAACTCCGTGGTCAGGACGACGAGGGTGTCCTGGAGTTTGCCACGCTTGTCGAGATCGTCCAGCAGGGCGGCCATCGCCTGGTCGAGGACCGCGCAGCGCTCCGGGGCACTGACGAACACGTTGTTGTGCATGTCCCACCCACCGTAGCTGACCTCGACGGCGCGCACGTCGTGCTCGATCAGGCGGCGGGCCAGCAGACAGCCCTGGCCGAAGGCATCGCTGCCATAGGCCTCGCGGGTGGCGGCGTCTTCCTGGCTCAGGTCGAACACCTGGAGGTCCCGGCTGGTCATGATGCGCACGGCGTCGTCATACATCTGCGTGTAGGCACGGACCTGCTTCAGGTTGTAACGGCCGTGGAATTCGGAGTCGAGTTCCTTCGCCATGTCGAGGCGGTGGGAGAAAGTGGCCTCATCCATGCCGCGACGCTTGGAATTGCGCAGGCCCGAATTCGGATCATTGATCGCGAGTGGCTCGAATTCCGGTTCGAAGAACCCGCCGCCACCATTGATGCGGCTGTCACCGCCGACGAAAACGGTGCCGGGGAGATTCGGATTCAGGCGCCCTTTGAATTTCTGAAGCCAGGCACCCATGCCGGGGTGACGAATGGTGGCCCGCTGCTCGTAGCTGGTGTGCATCAGGTAATTTCCCTGCTGGTGCGCCCCGGCGGTGGAAGTCAGTGACCGCACGATGGCCAGCTTGTCGGCATGGCGGGCCAGGCTGGGCAGATACTCGGAGATGCGGATGTCGTCGACGTTGGTGCCGATGGTCTTGGTGAGGCCCTGATTCTCATGGCCCGGCTTGGTGTCGAACGTGTCCAGATGGGTCATCCCCCCGTTCATGTAGAGGTAGATGAGGTGCTTCGCGGCACCGGCCCGCTCGGCAAGACCGAGATTCGGCCCGAGGGCGGCGTGGGATGGCCGGGCGATCCCGAGAGCACCGACCCCAAGAAAGGTCTTGGCAGAGGTCTCAAGGAAACGGCGGCGGGACGGATCATCTTTTTTGAGGAGCGCGTTCATGGCTGGTGGGATGGACTGGGAGACTGGGTTGGTTTGAGAAATCCGATTGGGCTGGCAGCGATCAGGTCACTGGACGAAGAGAAACTGCTGGGTGTTCAGAAGCGACCAGACGATGCCCTCGTAGGCTTTGTCGCCGTGGGCGGCCACCTCGGCTTTGACCAGATTTATCTCCCGCTCCGTGGGCTCGCGGGTCAGCATGGCCTGGAAAATCATCCGGGTCTTGTCCTCCGGAGTGCCGGCTTCGGTGAGCCGACGGCCAAAGACGGCAAACGGGTTCGTCAAGGCTTCGACCATGGGGCCATTCAACAGGTTCAACGCCTGCGGCACCGAGGCATTGTCCGAGGCATTTTCGATGACTTCACGATCGCTCTGGCCGAATTCACGCAGGAAGTGGCCGCGCCGGGCGGGCGACTCCAACTCCGAGGCCCGCGCCATTTCGGCGATGAGGCTCCGGTACACTTTGAGTTCGTTGGATTGGGCGCTCTTCCACGCCTTGATCTGATTCCGGTCCAAGCCGGCCGGCGGCTGCGGCAGATCGACCTTGGGCAGGGTGGTCATGACCGCGCGCCGCATCTCCTTCCGCTCGGTCTTGGCGGTATCGGCGGCATCCGCCATCGCCATCTCGGACATGCCCAGAGCCGCCATCAGTTCGCCGCCATCCACCTTCTCCCCGGTGCGTTTGTAGCCGATCTCGCGGACTTTGGCCGCGGAGTCGTTCTGGAGGTCGCGCAGTTCGGCACGGAGTTTCTGGTAGCGCTCGTCATCGCCGGTCTCGCGAGCCTCCGCCATCTCGGCGCGGACTTCATCCTGACGCTCGATCCCATCCCACAGCGCCTTGCCCAGTTCCTTGACCATGGCGATGTAATCTTCCGGATCGCGCTCCTCCAGGGAGAGGAAGATCTGGCGCACCCGCTCGATGCCGGCAAGTTGGCCCTTCAGGCGCGGCCGGTAATCGTCCACTCCCGGCAGAGCCAGAGCGACCACAGAATCCCAGATCTGCTCGGCACTCATCCGGCGCAACAGGGGCCCGGCGAAATGATAGGGCACACCGAGCTCCAGCTCCTTGTTGTTGGCCGCCCGCTGCCAGGCCTTGGTGTTGTAAAGGACCTGCATGTAGGCCTTCATATCATAGTCGAAATCGCGGATCAGCTTCTCCAAATAGGCGAGCAACTCGGGGTTGGCGACCTGGGTCTGGTCGGTCAATTCGTCGACCGGCTCGAACAACCCGGCACCGAAGGCCTTCTTCCAAAGGCGATTGGCGATCACCTTGGTGAAGGTCGGATTTTCCCGTGACGTCAGCCAAGCCGCGTAGGTGTCGATGGTGCTGCCGTCGATCTTCGACAGGTCGATCTCAGCACCGAACATCGTGGCGGCTTCGACCGGCTCGTGCGGCTTGGCATCGTCGTATTGGTAGTCGTGAGGGAGCTTCAGGGTCTTCTCGTACTCTCCGACGGTGAGGTAACGCAGGGGCTGATACAATTCGCCGACCGCCTCGCGCATCTCGGCGGCCTGGTGGTTGTAGGACTCGTAGGCCGCCATCCCCTTCTCCGCCATGGTGCGGACCTGCTCTTCGGTCAGCTTGTTCTGCTCCATCCACTTCTGGGTGCGGCGCTCGGCCAAAAAGCGGTCGATGTTCCGCACCGCATTCGGCGAGGGAAAATCATCGCGCCCCACCGCGGCCTTGAAGAGCTTGGCTTGCTCCTCGCGCTGGTAGGTGGCCAGCGCGTTGCGGTTGGGCGAATCGTAGCGGTTGGCATCCATGCCATAGCTGAATGCGGCCATTTTGAAGTAGTCCATCTGCGTCCACTTGTCGAACGGGTGGTTGTGGCACTGGGCACACTCCAGACGGGTGCCCAAGAAAACCCGCACCGTGTTCGACATGTTGTCGAGGGGCATGCCCCGGTCCCGCTGATAGTAGCCGACCGCCCCGTTTTCCCAGATGTAGCCGCGGGCACTGATCAGTTCGCGGACAAATTCGTCATAGGGCTTGTTCTGCCGCAGGCTCTCCTTCACCCACAGTTGGTAGGCGGCCTCCGCCTGTGTGGCGCCGGTCCCGAGTCCGGAATTGATGCGCAGGATGTCGGCCCAGAAATTGTAAAAGTGTGAAACATAGGCCTCCGACTGCAGCAGGTCTTCGATGAGGCGCTCCCGCTTGTTCTCGTAGGTGGAGCCCTGGAAATTTTCGGCCTCTTCGATCGTCGGGATGCGCCCGGCGATGTCGAGGTAGGACCGGCGGAGGAAAGTCGCGTCGTCAATCGCGGCATTGGGCTTCAGACCATTTGCGGCCAGCCCCTTCTCCACGAGCCGGTCGATATCAGCAGCAGCCTTCCGGAGATCTGGTGCCTCTTTGGCAAAGCCGGCGGCGGACAGCGAAACGAGCATGGCACAGAGGCCGACAGAGAGCGCTTTCATGGCTGGAAGGAAGTGGGGTGGGACGGAAGAGACTGACAGAGAGTATAAGCAGTTCATACCCCGTCACCAAGCAGTTGTTACGGTCGGATCGCGCGATTTAAAACCGCAATTGCGCCAACTCCATCAGAAGCGCTCCGGAAACATCGCCCGAATGCCGGCGCCGTTCGCGTCACAGATGCCCCGCTCGGTGATGAGGCCCGTCACGAGCCGGGACGGCGTCACATCGAACGCGTAATTCGCCGTCCGGGTCCCTGGCGGGACCAGGCGGACCTCCACCTCGACGTCGCTCTCGGGCGCCTGACCGGAAAGATGGCTCACCTCCTCGCTGCCCCGTTCCTCGATCGGGATCTCACGGAGTCCATCAGCAATCTCCCAGTCGAAACTGGACGACGGTAGGGCCACATAAAACGGCACGCCATTGTCGCGTGCCGCGAGTGCCTTCAGGTAGGTGCCGATCTTGTTGGCCACATCGCCGGTATACGTGGTGCGGTCGGTGCCCGTAATGACCAGATCGACCAGGCCCCGCTGCATCAGGTGACCGCCGGTGTTGTCCGCGATCACCGTGTGGGCCACACCCTCCTGCCCCAGTTCCCAAGCCGTCAGCCGGGCCCCCTGATTCCGCGGCCGGGTCTCGTCCACCCAGACATGGATCGGCACGCCGGCCAAATGGGCCGCATAGATGGGCGCGGTAGCCGAACCGTGATCGACAAAAGCCAGCCAGCCTGCATTGCAATGCGTCAGCACGTTGACCGGCTCTCCCAGCGCCTTCGCCGCCGCGAGTTGCCGGATCAAGTTCAGCCCGTGTTCGCCGATCCGCCGGCAGGCATCAGCATCCTCGTCGGCGATCGCCCGCGCAGAGCGCTCCGCCGCGGCGATCTTCTCGCCTGCCCAGTCGCAGGCGGCCATCGCCGCGAGTTGACGCTCGACCGCCCAGCGCAGGTTCACCGCCGTCGGCCGGGTCTCCACCAGTCGCGCGGCATGCTGGTGAATGGCCGAGTCAAAATCAGCCGCCGCGCTGGCTTCCATCGCCGCCAGCACCATGCCGTAGGCGGCCGTCGCGCCGATGCAGCCCGCCCCGCGCACGTGCATGTCGCGGATGGCCACCGCCACCGCATCGACCGTCCGTAGATCTTCGATCTCAAAGGCAAACGGCAGTTTCCGCTGGTCGATGATACGCACCAATCCGGGTTCATCCGGAGCCAGCCAGACCGTCCGATAGGGAATGCCGTCTACGTGCATGTCGGGAATCGCGGTTGGCCCCGGTCACAGCTCAAACCCCATCGCCCGCAGATACCACGTCATCAGCGGCGGCCCCGCAAAAATCCACAGGATCGCCCCCATCGTGAGATAGGGCCCAAAGGGCAGCGGACGCGTCCAGGACTCCCGCGCCACCAGCTTCTGGAGTATCCCCACCAGCGCACCAACGATCGAGGCTGCGAACACCGTGAACAAAACCGCTTCCCAACCGAGGAAAGCCCCGATCATGGCGATGAACTTCACATCCCCGAAACCCATCGCCTCGCGCGGCACCGTGGCCTTGGTGCAGAGCCCCTCGATCGACTTCACCTGCTCCAGCGGGAACGCCTCTCCATCCACGGTGATGGTCTCACCCTGTATCGTCAGCCCCTTCGCCTCCCGTCGCTCACCATTGATGGTCACTTCCGAGATCTCCATCACCAGCCGGTCCGAATCCCGGTAGAACACCTCGTCCCAGTCCTTTCTGTCCTCCCCAATCCGGATCACCGGATTCGATTCCTCATCCGGCTGCGAGATGCTCCACAGAGTCGGCGTGTCGAAGGCATACTTCAGCCGGCCGAAAGCCAGCTTGCCGAGATTCACCACCGCCCAGAGCAGGCCAAAGCCCGCCGCCGCCCCCACCACCGACTGCCACAGCGCCCGCCAGTGCGAGGTCTCCTGATGCAGGTGCGGCAGAGCCACGCTGGCCACCAGACCCGCCACCAGTCCGCCGAGCGTGATCGAGTCGGGAATGATGAAATGGTCAAAATCGATGAACGTCGCCGCCACCAGCAGGGCCAGCAGCGTCCAGATCGCGACGATCCCCCAGAGCGCCTGCAGCTCGCTGCGCGTCTCCTCGAAAAACGGCGGATAAAAGCCCTTCCACGCCGCCAGGAAGAGCAGTCCCGTGAGCAATTCCACCACAAAGTAGCGCGGCGAGATCGGAGTCCGGCACCACTTGCACTTCCCACCCAGCATCAGCCACGTGAGCAGCGGGATATTGAGCCAGGCCGGGATCTGCGTCTTGCAGGTCGGGCAGAACGACCGCTTCGGCTCATTGACGCTCATGCCCAGAGGCACCCGGTAGATCACCACGTTGAGAAACGACCCCACGCACGAGCCGATGATGAAAGCCGCGATCGGCAGCACCACTTGGAAGAATGTTTCGTAGCTCATCGGATCGTCACCACATCGAAAGACTATAGTATCCCAACACCCCGTTCAGGGAAAATCCCCCACCCCGCCGCCGCCCTTCCGGCTTTCGGGTTTGCCAGCGGGCCGGCTCCGGGCTATCACCCCGGACGACAACGCCAGAACGCCCCCAAAGTCGTTCTATTTTCTGAAAAGTCCATAATTTCAAACATTTCCGTGCCTATTCCGTCCCCCAGCCCATCCCCTTGGTTCGCCGCTCTGGCCCTGCTGGCCGCGCTCGCACTGACAGGCTGCGAATCCACCCCATCCAGCGGCGGTCCCCGCGGCGACGTCATCACCGAGGCCGCCCGCTACGGCTTGGTCCATGTCCCGGCCAAGATCCCCGGCATCCGCGTCGACCTGCGCTACCGGACTTCGGAAAACGCCACCCACCGCCCTCTCTATCCCGCCAACATGCCCTGCCTGCTCCATCCCGTCACCGTCGAGCGGCTGGCGCGGGCCCAGAGACTGCTCGAGGCACAAGGGTATGGCATCCTCATCCTCGACGCTTGGCGCCCCCCGGAATCCCACGCTGCCTTGTGGAATGCCGTGCGCGATCCCCGCTGGGTCGTTCCGCCCTCCGACGGGCTTTCCATGCACTGCTACGGGCTCGCCGTCGACGTGACCCTGGTCGACGCCAGCGGCCGCGCCCTGCGGATGCCCTCCGGCTTCGACGAGTTTTCCGAACGCGCCCGACGCGACTACAGCGGCCCCGACCCCGAGATCCGGAAAAACGTCGCCATCCTCCACGATGCCATGCGCGAGGCCGGATTCCGCTCCATCCCGGACGAATGGTGGCACTTTGACATTCCCGGCACCACCCGGGCCACCCGCGTGACGGCCAAACAGCTCGGCCTCCGCCTGCCGCAGTGATCCGGCTGCCGACACGCCATGCTCCTGGCCATCGAAAGCTCCACCCCGCGCGCCAGCCTGGCGCTCTATGACCCCGCTGCCGATGCCATCGTGTGGAGCCGCGAATTCACCTCCGAGCGCGCCCACAATGCCCTCATTTTCGCCCCGCTGGCCGAGGCGCTGGACCACTGCGGCCGCCGGCTCGATCTCATCGTCGTCGGACGCGGTCCCGGCTCCTACGGCGGCGTCCGCGTCGGCATTGCCGTCGCCCACGGACTCAGCCTGGCACTTGGCGCCCCCATCGTCGGCCTTTCCTCCCTCGAAGCCATGGGCTCTGGCGAATCCGACTACGCCGTCATCGGCGACGCCCGCCGCCAGTCGTGGTTCCTCGCCCGGGTGGAGAACGGCCGCTTGTCAGGCGAACCTCAACTCACGGACCAACCGGGTCTGATCGCCGATCTGACCCTGTTGCATCGGAGAGGCAACCCTGTTTACACAGCCGATCCCGCCCTCGCCGCTGCTCATGCCGGCGTCATCCACAGCGTTCCCGATGCCGCCCGGCTCGCCCGCCGCGCCGCCGTCCTCGATCCCGCCGGGATCGCCCGCCTGGCCACCGAACCTCTGGAACCGCACTACCTGAGGGCGCCCTACATCACCACGCCGAAGGGCTGAGGGTCGGCAGCGGCGGCGGACTTGCGTAACGGCATGAGGATTGTTACTTTCCCGCCATGTCGGTGGCACTCGCCTCACCCTCTGCCCCCTCGGCTTTGCGTCCCATCCGAGAGACGCAGCTTCCGCCTTTGGAAAATGGCGACCGGCTCACCCGTGCTGAATTCCACCGCCGCTACCAAGCGATGCCTTCAGTCAAAAAGGCGGAGTTGATCGAGGGTTTCGTACACATGCCATCGCCCGTTCAACTCCAACGCCACAGCCAACCCAGCGCTCATTTGGTGACGTGGCTGGGTACCTATTCCGCTTCCTTTTCCGGAATCGGGATTGGAGACAACGGCACCGTCCTTCTCGACGCCGACAATGAAGTCCAACCGGACGCCTTTTTATTCCTGCCCCCATTCGCAGGAGGGCATGCCCGGATCACCGATGACGATTATCTGGAAGGATCTCCTGAATTGGTTGCAGAAGTGGCCTCATCGAGCGCCTCCATCGACCTGAACGCCAAAAAAACCGCCTACCGTCGCAATGGCGTACGCGAATATTTGTTTTGGGTGACCCGAGAGCAGCGAATCGAATGGTGGGAACTCATCCACGGCGATTTTGTGTCACTCCCCTTTGAAAACGAACGCTTGATCAAAAGCCGCGCCTTTCCAGGCCTGTGGTTGGATGCCATTGCCCTGTTGCAGGGCGATCTCGTCACCGTCCTGGCCGCCTTGCACGAGGGGCTGGCAACTCGCGAAGCTCAGGAATTTCGCGATTCACTCGCTCAGGGACCGGCGTCGGATTGAATCCACCAATTTGGGTGATACACACGTCAATTCAGGAAAGCGGGTTGCCACACTCCGCCTGACGACTGTTCGATCGCTCCGGCGCCTCACACGGCAACCCTCCCGCTAAGCGGAATCCTGCCACCGAATGCCCATTCTCTGCCAACCCTTTGCCGAAATGAACATTGCATAAAAAGTCCACATTTGAAGGCTGAAGTAAATGAGATCTTTCATGAAGACCGCAATCAGAAAGTGGAAGCCGCAGCCCATCGCGACAGCCACCGGGAGCAGCCGGCGGTGAGCGAAAAGTAGCGGCGCAAACAACTCGAACCCCAACGCCGCCTGTTGCTGAGCGGTCCACGTCCATTCCGGCAACCAGTTCAAGGCCCATGCGGCACCTTCAGTTCGAAATACACCCTGGACCTGAGACAGCAATACATCCCCGTCTTTTAGCCAGTCGCGTTTCGCCTTTGCCAAACCAGCGGCAAAATACTGGAGGATCAGGGTCCATTGGATCACCCTACCCGTGATGGCACTGGTCAACCATCGCCCCCCGACGTCGCGGAAAAGACCAGGACTCAGGGCCAGCAGAGCGAAGATACCCACGTAGAGCTTGTTCAGCGTGAAGGCTGACATGTAGTCAACCCGTAGAGCATAAAGCGCGCAGGCGAACAATAGGAAAAAGCCCATCCGGCGACGTCCAGCAGGTCACGGATTCACTAACCAAGACCGGCCTCGCCAGCGGATGCCATCCATCGGCAACAGGATGAGCATTCCGCCGACGAAAACCGCGATCCCCAACCAAACGGCTGCCACTCCACCCGAAACCGGCCAAGGTGAGGGATATCCCATCGAGGCCAATTCCTCCCTCGTCAGGTGAAAGCCCCACGGCGTAAGCCATTCCCTCCAATGCCAGAGACACCGAACCATCCAGACTAAAAACGTTGCCGTGAAAAGGGTCTCAAACACCCGCAACGGTAGCGCGTCCACCGGCCCAAAGAGCCAGGACCTTTCCCCCTTGCGCCCCGGCGCGGTTGCGCCCACGGTTCCGGCCACTTTTCCGCATCTGTCCTCCGCGTGGTTTTCAGTTCCCACATCTTCCTGTTCTACTTCCTGCCGCTCTCGCTGCTGCTCTACTACGCGGCACCGCGGGCGCTGAAGCATCTCATGCTCACGCTGGTGAGCTACGTGTTCTACGGCTGGTGGAACCCGTGGTTCACCATCCTGATGCTGGTCTCCACCCAGATCGACTACTACTGCGGCCGCCTGATCACCGCGGAGGGCGCCTCGGAGCGACAGCGAAAGACCGGCCTGATCGTGTCCGTGGCGTCGAACCTCTCGCTCCTCGCGTTTTTCAAATACACGACCTTCCTGGCGGGCAATCTCAGCGCCGGCGCTGCGTGGCTGGGGCTGGGGCCGCTGCCATTGCCGGAGTTTTTCTACCACATCGTCCTGCCGGTCGGCATCTCCTTCTACACGTTTCAGTCGATGAGCTACTCCATCGATCTGTATCGCGGCCACGCGGTGCCGGCGCGGAATTTCATCGATTTCGCCTGCTACGTCTCGATGTTCCCCCAACTGGTGGCCGGACCGATCGTGCGCTACGGCAGCGTGGCAGACCAATTGCGGGAGCGCGAGCACAGCGTGGAGATCTTCGTGGCGGGCTTCACTCGGTTCAATTTCGGCTTTGCCAAGAAAATCATCCTCGCCAACCCCATGGGCGCCATCGCTGACCAGTGCTTCGGCGCCGGGGATGGGGCGCTGACCGCGCCGATGGCCTGGCTCGGGGTCATGGCCTACGCCTTCCAGATCTATTTCGATTTCTCGGCCTACTCGGACATGGCGATCGGTCTGGGCAAGATGTTCGGCTTCCACTTTCCGGAAAACTTCGATTCGCCCTACAAATCGAAGTCGATCACCGAATTCTGGCGCCGCTGGCACATCTCGCTGTCCACCTTCCTGCGCGACTACCTCTACATCCCGCTGGGCGGCAATCGCAAGGGGCCGGCCCGCACCTACGTCAATCTGATGCTGGTCATGCTGATAGGCGGCTTCTGGCACGGCGCGCAATGGACTTTCATCGTCTGGGGCCTCATCCACGGCGGCATGCTGGCTCTGGAGCGTCTGATGGGCAAGGATTCGTGGTACGGCCGACTGCCGGATCCGCTGCGGGTGGCGCTGACCTTCGTCATCGTGCTGATCACGTGGGTCTTTTTCCGGGCGGAAAATTTCGAGGTCGCGGCGCGCTACCTCGGCGCCATGTTCGGCCAGGGCGGCGAAGCCCCGGCAGCATCCCTGCTGAGCGGCTACCTGATGCGGCCGGCGAACTGGCTCTACGTCGCGGTCTGCGCGACCGCCGCCTGGGCGATGCCCAACACCCAGAAGATCCTCGAAACCGTCACACCGGCCAAAGTCGCCGCCGGGCTGGTCCTGCTCGTCTTCAGCGTCGCGCTGATGTACACGCAGGGCTTCAATCCCTTCCTGTATTTCCAGTTCTGACGAGAAAATCAGAACCTACTCACCATCGACCGCGAACGCCTGGCGGAGTGCTTGACTGGATGCGATGATCCGGCGCTCTTCCTGGGGAATACTCCCGAGGCGCTGCTCGACCAGACCGCGGTCCAAGCGCCCCGTGAGGGCGAGATGCCGCACGAGAGCGATGTCCTTGGACCGCCCGACGAGCAGTTTGGTCGCAGCGAGATCGTGTGGATCCAACGCAGAAGCACCATCACAGCCAGTTACCGGGATGAGGCGGTCCCTCCACTGCGGCGGAAGCGTCTCAAAGATGGAGTCCCGCAGTATGTCGACGTGGTAGCCATGGCGGAGATGGAAGGCTCCGGACTCGCCGAAAGTTTCATGGATCGTCAACGCCGTCGCCTCGTCGAAGGGCTGCGGGCAGAGGTCGGCATCGTAGGTGGCGGCGAGCGGCTCAGAGCCGTCACCCAATTCGGGAAAGGAGGCCAGCAGTGAGGCGGAGCCCAGCACGATGATTTGCCGATCCTTCGCGAGCGCACGCACCGAACGGATCAGATGCTGGAGCGCACCCAGATTCATGCTGAGGCAGCCAGATGGGAGAACGGCCCGCCCACAAATGGCGAGCAGGCCCGCAATTGATCCTGAAATCCATCCGCAGGGGGCTGTCGCAAGGCCGCCAGCAAGGCCTCCCGCTTGGCTCTCGCTTGAGCCCCCTCGATCAGCCGTTGCCGCCACTCCAGCAGAGGAGCGGGGTGCAGAAAGCCCTGGGAAAGCCACCGTTCGATGTTTGCCAAAGCCCATTCCCAAGCCTCCGGCTGGGACTCCAGCACAGCTGCAATGCCTCTCCAGCGATCGATCGGGTCGCTGCGGAAGCAGTGGAAATCAGGGGCATTCATGGAGGAGACGTTTCCGGCCGGAATATCGCAAAGGATAGGACGCTGGACGGGCTCCGGCAAACTCTGTCTTCCGACTGGGTCGTCACCGCACCATGGACAATCCACGGAAGTGGCTTCCCGCCCGCCCCCGGACCACGCCGGCAAGCCCGGAAAAAATGGCCAAGGCTCCGACTCGGACCCAGTTTGGAGATCGCCTGCCACGACCCTACCGGAAACCCGACTCTGGTGAATCATGAAGGAATTTTTTCCCGCACAGGCCCGAAATTCGTGGCACCGTCCGCGCGTCCCGATTCCCGCAATGGAAAACCCCTACGAGAAATACGATGCCCACCGCAACGAGCCGCGCTACGGCCACGGCGCGGCGTGGGGCTTCACGCTCGTGTTCCTCCTCGTCATCACCCTGGCTCCATTTTGGCAAAATGTGAACGAAGCCGCTCTGGGATCAAACGGCTGGACGCCGGTCATCGAGATTTTCCGCTATTCGCCGGACCAGGGGCCGCTCACCGAGCACCTGCGCCAGGCGGAGAAAAAGATCGAAGACGCGCCCTTCACCAAGCCGCCCCGGCGCTGGATGCAGGCGCTGCTCACCGGCACGCTGCGCGAGGGCAACCGCCAGGCCGCCATCGGCTCGGATGGCTGGCTTTTCTTCCGACCGGCCATCGATGCCCTCACCGGCTATGGGCCGCTGAAACCGGAGCCGGACACCGTGGCGAAGGACCCCAACCGCGAGCCCTGGCGCGGACCACTCGACGCCATCGTCCGATTCAATGCCCAGCTCGAAAGCTATGGCGTCGAGTTGATCCTCGTGCCCATCCCGGTGAAGCCGATGATCCACCCCGAGCAGATCGGCGCCCGATCCGGTGAAGCCCCGCTCCAGCACCGCGATGCGGAGGCGTTTTATGCCAAACTGCGAGAGAGCGGCGTGGAGATCCTCGATTTGTCGGCCGATTGGTTCGCGCGCAAAGGCACGGAGCCGGTGTTCCTGAAACAGGACACTCACTGGACGCCACAGACCATGCAGGCCAGCGCCGGCCGGGTGGCGGATTTTTTGAGGAAGCGCCCCTGGTTTACCCAGATCACCACCGAAGCGGGCCGCTTTGCGCTCGGCGCGCCGGTCACGGTCACTGCCCCGGGCGATCTGTTGGAAAAACTCGATCTGCCCGATGGAAACGGGGCCTTTGAACCGGAGACCGCCACCATCACCCCCGTGACCGACACGAAGGGCGGGGCGATGTCCGTTTACGATCCGGCATCGCCCATCGTGCTGCTCGGGGACAGCTTCACGAATATTTTTCACCAAGCCGATATGAAATGGGGTGAAAATGCCGGCTTTGCCGAGCATCTCTCCCATGCCCTCGGCCTGCCGCTCGACACCATCGCCCAGAACGGTCAGGCCTCGACCGGCGTGCGCCGTACCCTGGCCACCCGGGCCGATGCCGAACGCCTGATGCGGGAGAAAAAGAAGGCCGTCGTCTGGGCCATCGCGGCGCGCGACCTGTTCCTCTCTGAGACGGCCGCCGTGACCAACGGAGTGCGCTGGGACGATGTCAACTTCCGCACCGGCGATCCGGCCAAGGACGTTCGCTGGCCGGTCGAGCTCGAAGCCACCGTCACCGAGACGGCCCGCTATCAGGACCCGAAGTCAGCGCCCTACGACGCCTCCCTCTTCGCCGTCGAATACCGCGTCGACCGCGTCCTGTCGGGCGACTATGCGCTGGACCAAGTGCTGGCGCTCCACTGGGCCTTCCGCAACCGCACTCTCACCCCCGACGCCTCGCTGAAACCGGGCGACCAAGTCCGGCTCACGCTGGAAGCCTTCGAGCAGGCCTCTACCAGCGATGAAACCCTGCGGGGAGCGAACAAGGCCACCGGCACCACCCACGAGTTCGACCTGCCGATGGCCTGGGCCAGCGGGGTGCACCGGCTCACCGGCGCGCGCGGAGAGACAGCGGCGGCGGCTTCCGCCGACCAGGCCTCCCGCCTCGCCTCCATCGCCACGGGGATCTTTGGCCTCGGCCTCGGTCTCGTGCTCTGGCTCGTGTTCCGCCACAAACGCGCCCTCCGCGCGGCGCGAAATTGATCGCCTTTGGGCTTGATTCCCGACCGGGTCGCGGGCTTATTCCCGGCCATGAATTCCCTGTCGAACGGTTTCCTCTACGTCCTCGGTTTTGCCTGGGTCCTCACCGAATGCTCTCTCCACTCGGTGGCCGGCAACCACTTGCCGATCTATTTGTTCCTCCTCGTGTTCATCGTGGCCTTTTCGGTCCTCGGCTGCCTGAATCTCTCTGACAACGCCGTGAACAAGTTCGGCTCCCTGGTTTCCGTGCTCCTCGCCGTGTCACTGATCATTTTCTCCATCGGCACCATCACCGGTGGCTCCGTGATGATCGGCATCCTCAAGCTCCTTGCCTCCGGCGTCTTCGTACTGGCGGCTCTGGTGAGCTTCTCCGCCAAGGGGCACACCCACTCGGCTCATCATCATTGATCCGGCTCTGCCACCCGGCAGAGCGGGATGGAAAAACGGGGCGCGGATGAATCCCTTCCGTCGCTGTTGCTGACGGAGGCACCCTTGGATTACCCCCAAGCCCGCTCCAGCAGGGCGAGGTAATTGCCGCTCATCACCTTGGTCACATCCTCCGCCGAGTAGCCGCGGTCGGCCAGAATGCCGGCCACCGTCTGAATGTCGGCGATCGTGTCGAGGTCCATCGGGCTCTGCTCCCGGCCAAAACCGCCATCGAGATCCGTCCCGATGCCGACATGGTTCGCATTGCCCGCCAGTTGGCAGATGTGATCGATGTGATCCACCACGTGGCTGATTTTCACCCCGAGATCCTCCGGCATCGTCGTGCCGCGGATCCAGCCGGGCACCACCATCCACGCGTCGAAAACCGCTCCGATCACCGCGCCCCGCTCGATCAGCGCTTTCAACTGATCGTCGGTGAATTGCCGCACATCCGGCACAAGCGACCGGCAGTTCGAGTGGCTCGCCCACACCGGACCCGTGAAAATCTCCAGCGCTTCCCAGAACGAATCGTCTGACAGGTGCGTCACGTCCAGGATCATGCCGAGGCGATCCATCTCGCGCACCAGATCGCGGCCCTCCGGCTTCAGGCCACCCACCCGGTCATGCCCCATCGCATAGCGCCCCTCGCCGTAGTGCGACGGCCCCAGCGCGCGCAACCCGTCATTCCATGCCCGCTCCAGATAGGCCAACGTCACGATGGAATCCGCCCCTTCCAGACTGCGGATGTAGCCGATCGGCGCATTCGCCGCCGCGGCGTCCGCCGGATCGGCCCACAGCGCCAGATGCTCCCGCAGCGCCGCCAGATCGCGGATCTCGCGCATCTCGCCCAGCTCCTCCATCACCCGGTACCAGGCCAGTTGCGCCTGCGTCATTGCCCACGCCTGCGCCGGCGACTCCCAGCAGGCCACCGGGCCACGCGGCTTCATCGTTCCCCCGATCTGGGTCGCCACACAGATGCCCATGCCGCCCGCCCGCATGTCCGGCAGCGCGACCGTGCCCAGCGCCCGCCCCTTCATGTCGGTCATTCCCGATTCGATCTCACGAATTTTCGCAACCGGCAGCCGCAGGTCGCGGTTCCATTCCATGGCGTTCAGGCTCAGGTCGAGATGGGCGTCGAAAATCAATTGCATGGCAAATACCGGGCTCGTTTCCCCACCCATCCGACAGGCCGCACCCGGACACAAACAAAAGCTCCCCATCGCCGCAAAAAAGCCATACGCCGCCACCAAGGCTCCCCCTTTCCCGATCCATTCATGAAAACACCCCACCACACCGCTGTCCTTGCCCTCGCGGCACTCACCCTCGCCTCCACCGGTCTCCCCGCCACGGCGGCCGACGACGAACCCAAACGGGAATCGCCCGAAACCCGCGCCGAGCGTCCCGAACGCGAACGCCCCCGTGACGGCGAAGCGCAGCCCGAGAGTCCGCCGCGTCCCGAAGGCCCCGAACTGGAACGCCGCCTCCAGGCACTCGAAAAGGCCGCCGACATCCTCCAAGCCGCCGGACTCCAGCCCCAGGCCAATGCCCTGCGCGAGCAGGCCGAACGCATGAAACAGGGATTCCAAGGCCAGCCACCCCGCCCCGGAGGCGACCTAGAGGCCCTCCGCCGCGAAGTCGCCGAACTCCGCGAGATCGTCTTCGACCTCCGCCGCCAACTCCGTCCCGACGGTCCCCCACGCGAGGGCGCCGACCGGCCCCGTCCCGACGGCCCTCCGCGCGAAGGCACCGAGCGGCCCCGCCCCGAGGGCCCCCCGCGCGAAGGCGCCGAGCGGCCCCGTCCCGAAGGCGGTCCACGCGAAGAACAGCCTCGCTGACGAGATCGCATCCGCCAGCCATCCAGTCCGGCCGGTATTCGACAGAGCGTCATCATTTCCCCGATGGCGGCCACAAAACTCGCGCCTTTTCGATCAGACCAGAGAGGGCACCGAAAGAAGACGGCTCGTCAGAGCGACTGGACGTTTCGAATGGACGTTTCGAATGGACGTTTCGAATGGACGTTTCGAATGGGCTTTTCGAATGGAAAAGATGCCGGAGGCATCACAGCCATTAGCCGGAGGTTGAGCGAGGCACGAGCGATACCGCCGGAACCGAATCAAAGAAGCGCGAGCATCCCGGAGGGATGCCAGCATGCGAGACGGCGCGTGGAGTGGCACCAACTGCCACGTCTCCGACACCGGATCGGCTGGACACCCGACCCGCCGCCTTCATCATCACGCGGCATTTCGATCAGACCCTGTTTCCTCTCCGGACTAACCCTGTCTCATCGGAGATCAGACCGGGTCTGATCGTCGGCGGTTCGCCAAGCTGGCGGGACCTCTCCGGCTTTTCGCCCTTTTCCGTCACGCCGGTCGTGCCGGTCGTGCCAAAAAACAATGCCAGCGGGCCTCAGAAAGCACTTTCTCCCCGCTGCATTCCGATGGACATTCCCGCCCTGGTAACCCATCCCTGAATAGGCGCCATCCGCCCATCCCCCCTCGATCCAACCGTGTCCGACACCACCGATACCGCCATCCAGTCCGGCCTCGCCCTGCACCAGCAAGGCAAACTCGCCGAAGCCCGCGAAATCTACGAAGGCATCCTGCGCACCCAGCCGGATCACCCCGAGGCGCTGCACCTCGTAGGCCTGGTGCTGCATCAGCAGGGAGAGAATGCCCGCGCCGCCGAAGTGCTGCGCCGCGCCGCAGAACTCCAGCCCGGGAATGCCGCCTACCACTACAATGTCGGCGTGGTGCTCCAAAAGCTCGGCCAGGACCCCGAGGCCGAGATCGCCTACCGCCAGGCCATCGCCCTCGACCCGGCCATGATCTCGGCTTGGGTGAATCTGGGCAATCTCCTCGTCGATTGGGGCCACTTCGGCGAAGCCCGCGACTGTCATCGCAATGCCCTGCGGCTCGACGTGAACTCCGCCGAGCACCACGTGCGCCTCGCCCGCACCCTGCGCCTCATCGGCGACATCGACGGCGCCGTGAGCCACCTCGGCGTCGCCGTCGCCCTCGATCCCGCTGATGACAAGGCCCACAGCGCCCTCCTGTTCACCAGCCAATACGAGCCCGGCCTCGACGCCACCGAGCTGACCCGCCGCCATGTCGCCTGGGGTGCCCGCCTGGCCCGCGCCACGCCCCTGCCGCCGGCACCGGCTCGTGCGGCCGCCGATCCCGCTCCGATCACCGTCGGATTCATCTCAGCCGATTTCGGTAATCACCCGGTCGGCATTTTCGTCGCCCCACTGCTGGAGCGCCTTCAGAAACGCGGCGAGATCCGCACCATCTGCTACAACGACGCCGACAAGGAGGACGAATTCATCCGCCGCAATCGCCGCACCGCCAGCGAATGGCGCGACATCGCCAACACGGACGATGACACCGTCGCCGCGCGGATGCGCGAGGATGGCGTGGAGATCCTCTTCGAACTCGCCGGTCACACCGAGCAGAACCGCCTGCCCCTGCTCGCCCGCCGCCCCGCCCCCGTGCAGGTCAGTTGGGCCGGTTACGTCGGCACCACCGGCCTGGAAGCCATCGACTACCTGCTGTCCGATGCCTGGCAGAGCCCCGACGGCTCGGAAGGTCACTACACCGAGACGCTGCTGCGTTTTCCCTACGACTACATCGGCTACGAGCCGCCGCTCTATGCCCCCGATCCCGGCCCCCTGCCGCTTTTGGAGACGGGCTACCCGACCTTCGGCTGTCTCAACAACCCGGCCAAAATCAATCCCCTCACCATCCGCCTCTGGAGCCGGCTGCTCCGGGAAATCCCCGCCGCCCGGTTGATCCTGAAATACAAGGGCATGGACGATCCCGTGGTCCGGCATCGCATCCTCGGCGGCTTCGCTGCGAACGGTGTGGACCCGAACCGCATCGAAGTGATGGGCCAGACCTCCCACGTCGAGCACCTGCGCACCTTCCGGCGCATCGATGTGGCGCTCGATCCGTTCCCCTACTCCGGCGGACTCAGCACCTGCGAGGCCATCTGGATGGGCGTGCCGGTCGTCACCTGTCCCGGTGAGGCCTTTGCCAGCCGCCATTCCCTGTCCCATTTGTCGAATGCCGGCATCACCGACACCATCGCCCGGGACGGCAACGACTACATCCGCATCGCCACCCATCTCGTCACCCATCCCAAGGACCTGGCCGCCCGACGCGAGGGCCTGCGCGAGCAGGTGAATGCCTCGCCGCTCTGCGACCTCGATGCCTTTGCCGACGACTTCGTGCGCGCCATCCAGGCCATTTCACCGCGGGCCTGACCACCATCCCGCCTCCAGTAGCCCCTTTAGTTCCCATGAAACACACCAGCCCGCTCACCCGCCGCTACCGATCCGCCTGGGATCGCTGCCTGGAGGGCCGCCATCGACGCCAACAGGATTGGGAAACCCGCACCCAGGCTCCCGGCCTCGTCATCACCATCGCCATGCCGGGCAAAGCCAAGCCCAAGGCCAAAACCGCCGCCAAAGGCAAGGGACGCGGCAAAAAAGGCGCCGCCCAAGCCGCCGAGGCAGCCGCCGCGACGCCGGTGGAGACCTTTGACCCGAAGTCCGTCACCCTCAGCCAGATCCTCGATACCTTCGGCCGATTGGTCGATCCCCACAGTCGCGTCTTTGCCGGCCTCTTCGAGCTGCCCTCCGCCCAGGCCGGCTCGGTGCGCCAGCGCGTCACCGAGACCGGTCTGGAGATCTCCGCGGCCCCGCCCACCTACCTCGCACCCGTCATCGCCGGCTTCGCCTATGTGGGATCCCGCATCGATGTGACCTACAGCGACGAACTGGGCATCCCCCAGACCCACGCTACCGTCTATGCCGACGAGCGCGGCCACTGGATCGCCCAGCGGCCCGAGGGAACTTATCTTTCCGACACCCGCAGCATTTTCCTCGAGATCACGCCCCCTCTCTGGAGCGGCGCGACGCGGGCCGAGCGATTCATCGTCGACTTTCCCTCCGAGGCACTCCACGCCCAGGGCACCAACCGGCCCGATGCGGGTGGCGGCGTGATTGGCTCCGTCCTCGAACCCCGGCGCGCCCCCGACGCCGGCCCCATCGTCGACGTACCGCAGTGGTGATCCCCGGCGTTCCCCTTTGCGCGACTCTGGTCGCCCTGGCCCTGCTCACCCTGCTTCCGCCCGCCGGTGCGGCGGAGGAAAAGCCGGCCATTGGCGACTGGAAGCCCCGCTTTCAGGGTATCTCCATCGCTCGCGGCACCTGGGCCACCGCAGCGGGGCCGCAGGCGGCCGTGGCCGTGCGCATCGACCTGCGCGATCCCGACATCCGCTTTCACGCCACGCCGGACAATGGCGAAGCCCCGCTGGAGACCGATGGCGAAACCGGCCCCCAATTCGCCCGGCGCCACCGCGTCCAGTTGGCGGTCAATACCGCGTTCTTTTCGCCCTGCTGCAGCTATTTCGGTAGCGAGCCGAAGGACCTCGCCGGCTTTTACGTGTCCCAGGGCCAGATCGTCTCCCCCTGGAGCAGCGAGCGTCCCGCCGTACTCGCCATCGACCGGGCCCACCGGGCCACCGTGTTGCGATCGGCGCCCACGGACACCGGCGACTACTGGTTCGCCGGGGCCGGCATGGATTTGTTGAAAGCCGGCCGGCCGGTCGTCGCTCCCAACGACAACCGCCACCCCCGCACCGTCGCCGGCGTGTCACAAGACAATCGCCACCTGATCCTGGCTGTCATTGACGGACGCCAGCCGAAGCACAGCATCGGCGCCAGCCTGCACGAGGCCGCCCGCTGGCTTCTTTCCTTCGGCGGGCACGAAGGCATCAATTTCGACGGAGGCGGCTCCAGCATCCTCGTCGTGCAGACTGCCGCCGGCAGTGGCTACGACATCCTGAACCGCCCCAGCTCCGGCCTGCCCCGGGTGAACGGCGCCCATCTGGGGCTCTTCGCGCGGCCGCTCGACCAATAAAGCCGCCCGCCCGCCATCCCGCCCGTCTTTTCCGATGCAACAGGGTTGACTCTCCGATCAGACCCTGTTGAGTCGGAAGGCATTCCGGACAGAATTCCCTCTTTTCCCATGAGCCCCACTCCCAAACCCGTCCTCCTCATCGGCGGTGGCATGATCACCAAGGTCCAGGTGCTGCCCTCGCTCTATCAGCTCCAGCGACTCGGCCGCATCGGCGACATCATCATCACGGCCCGGCGCAAGTCCACCCTGACCCCGCTGATCAATGATTCCTTCCTCCGATCAGCCTTTCCAGGCCAGTCCTTCATCGCCCAGCCCGGTCCCGATGCGGACGACTCGGCACAGCCTGATTTGTACAAGAAGCTGCTCAACGACCTGCCGCCGCAATCGATCGTCTACATCGCCATCCCGGACCAGAATCACTACGAGGTGCTCCGCGAGACACTCGAGCGCGGTCATCACGTCGTCTGTGTGAAGCCACTGGTCCTCAGCCACGAGCATGCGCTCGAGGTGCAGCGGCTCGCCTATGAAAAGGGGCTCTTCGTCGGAGTGGAATACCACAAGCGGTATGACGACCGCAACTGGATCGCACGCCGCAAGTACCGGGCCGGCCAGCTCGGCGAGTTCAAGCTCGGTCAGGCCTGCCTGCATGAAAAATGGTGGTACCGCGACTCGAATTTCATGAATTGGTGCACCACCGACCAGACCGACTTTTTCGTCTACATCGGCTGCCACTACGTGGACCTGGTCGCCTTCGTCACCGGCTTGAAACCCGTGGCCGTCTCCGTCCACGGCATCGAGGACCGCTTCCCCAATGGCAACATCGGCTACCTCTACACCGATGCCCGCGTGATCTGGGAGAACGGCGCCGTCCTCAACGTGCAAAATGGCATTGCCTACCCCAACCAAGCCGTGGCCGGCAATGACCAGGGCATGAAGCTCTACACCAAGGACGAGGCCACCGGCATCGGCGGGTTCATCCAGCATGTCGACAACTACCGCGGCGTCGCCTACTGCGCGATCGAAGCCGGCGATGACCCCGGAGACACCGCCCACCATCTGGTGAATCCCGACTACTTCCAGATGATCGAGCGCCCCGAGGGACCCGGCCTGCGCCCGGTCGGCTACGGCTACCGGGCCATCGAGCAACTCGTGGACACCGCCACGCGGGTGGCTTCCGTGGCCGATCTCGCCGCCCGGCAGGATCTGCTGTTGGAGATCGATGCCGCCGGCTGGCACGCCACGCCCGCCAACAGTTTTTACAACGAACTGGTCGTCGAAGCGGGGCGACTCTCGATCCTCAATGGCGGCCGGCGCGTGGACATCACCTACGGCGAGAAGCCGGGGGTGGCTTTTGCCTGACGCCCGCGCCGCCCCACCGATGCCATGCGCATCCTCTACACGAACAATACCTTCGACCGGCCGGCGGGCACCGAACTCTCCGCCGCCGATGCCATCGGCCGCGTCATCGCCCGTGGACACGAGGCAGCCGCCTACTCCCGCCAACTGGGCGAAGTGGCCGATCGCATCCGCGCCCTCGGCGTGCCCGTGGTGGACGACCTCCAGGATCTGCCGCCCGGCTGGGAGCCGGAGGTGATCCATGGTCATCACCAGTGGGAAACCAGTCTGGCCGCCCTGCGGTTCCCCTCGGCGGCGGTGATCTCATTTTGTCGAGGCGTGCCCCCGTGG
This sequence comes from Verrucomicrobiales bacterium, assembly GCA_016795505.1. Lineage (GTDB taxonomy): Bacteria > Verrucomicrobiota > Verrucomicrobiia > Verrucomicrobiales > DEV007 > JAEUHH01. Next base: position 44,892 of record JAEUHH010000050.1, read on the forward strand.
CAGGAGGCGCCGTGCCGGGCGCCGAACGTGAAGGCGCACGTGGCAGTCGATGAGGATTGCGTGGCCCGGCTCACTGACCGCGAGGGCATCGACCCCAGCCGCATCACGCTGGTGCTGAACGGCGTCGATCCCGCCCGTTTCCCACCGCGCCCGCCCCTGCCCGAAAAGCCGGGACGCGCCCTCGTTTTCAGCAATTACGCCCGCGAGGACAACTATTTTGCCACGATTCGCGACGCCTGTGCCGCCGAGGGAATCGTCTGCGAAGCCGTCGGAGCCGGCATGGGCAACGCGGTGTCCGATCCCGCGCCGGTTCTGGCCCGCAGTGACCTCGTTTTCGCCAAGGGCAAAGCCGCACTGGAGGCACTTTTCACCGGCTGCGCGGTCATCGTCTGCGACGAGCCCGGCATCGGCGATCTCGTCATGCCCGAGACCATCGACGGGCTGCGCCGGCGGAGCTTTGGCTACGGCTGCATGCCGGAGCCCATCACCATAGATGCCGTCCGCGCCCAACTCCGCCGCTGGGACCGGGACCGGGTCGAAGCCGTGGTCGATCACGTGCGCCGCACCGCCACGCTGGACGATACAGTCGATCACCTGCTCCGGGTTTACGAAATGGCCCAAGACGCAGCCCGTCGGGAGGGACCGCCACCGGATGCCGCGATGCGCCAGTGGGCGACCGGCTTTTTCAGCGAAGCCACTCACGCCTACAAGCTCGGCCGGGAACTCCAGGAATGGTCCCGGAAACGCGAGAACAGCCCCACCCCTGCGGATGCCCGCGCCCTGACCGATGAACTGAACCGTCTCCTCGCCGTCCATCGCGATGTCGACGCCCGCCTGGGCAAGTTGCAGGACAAACTGGCCTCCCGCGACGCCAGGATCGAGGAGCTGAAAGAGCGCCTCCGCGTGGCGAAGCAAGGCACCGGCGCCTCCTCCGGAAAAGGACGCTGGCGCTGGTTTCGGCGCGGCTGATTCCCCCCCAAACTGCCGCAAATCCGGGCTTTTCCCCGCGCGGGAATCCGAGTACACAGTGGGCACCATGCCTCCTGAATCTCCCGAATTCCTCCATCCCCGTCCCGGAGCCTTCAGCCGTCGCGACGCCCTGCGGGTCGGTGCCCTGGCCGGTGCGGCAGCCGGCGCCCTGTCGTCCGCCGCGGCCCAGTCCACTCCGGCAACCACTCCCGACGCCCGGCGAGCCTCTCCGAAGCGCTACGACCGGATGAAGAAGTCGATCAACCTCTGGGCCTTTCCCTACCCGGACAAAATGTCCCTGCGCGAGTGCCTTCAACTCGCCAAGGACGCCGGTTTCGACGGCATCGAGCTGAACTACGACCTCGACAACGACCTGTCGCCCAAAGCCGGCACGCCGGAATTCACCGCGATCCGCAAGATGGCCGACGAGATCGGCATCGCCATCAGCGGCCTGTGTTCCTTCCTCTTCTGGCCCTATCCCCTGTCCAGCAACGATCCCCAAAAGCGGGCCACGGGGCTCGAGCTGGCCGGAAAAATCGCCCGCGCCGCCCACGACCTCGGCGTCGAGAATGTGCTGGTCGTTCCCGGTGCCGTCCACATTCCCTGGCGCGACGACCACGAGCCGGTGCCCAACGATGTGTGCGACCAACGCGCCCGCGAAGCCGTCGGCAAGCTGCTGGTCGATGCCGAGAAACTGGGCGTGTGTCTGAACATCGAGAACATTTTCTTCAACGGCTACCTGATGACGCCCTTCGAGATGAACGACTTCGTCGATCATTTCGGCAGCGAGCATTGCCGCGTGCACTTCGACACCGGAAACATCATGGAATACCAGTTCCCCGAGCATTGGGCGCGGCTGCTGGGCAACCGGACGAAGAATGTGCACCTCAAGGAGTTCAGCAAGCGCAGCACCGACCATTCGCTGGAGTGTTTCCGCCCGCTGCTCGACGGCACCACGGACTGGCCGGCCGTCATCGAAGCGCTCGACCAGACCGGCTACGATGGCTACCTCACGTTCGAATATTTCCACCCCTGGCAGCACTATCCCGAGGCTCTGATTTACCAGACCAGCGATTCGCTCGACCGGATGCTGGGCCGGAAATGATCGGAGTTGCCAGCGGCGGCCGGTTCTGAGACACTTTTCTCATGAACGTGTCACCGGTCTGGTTGCGCCGCCTCGCCGGCTTGATCTTGGCTTTGCCCCTGTCCCTCCCCGGCCAGGAGATGCAGCGGCAAAAACTCGCCACCGGCCACATCCCCATCGAATCGCTGCGCCCCGCGCTGGAGAAAGTGCTGTCTCCCGAGGGCCGCTTCGTCATCCTGCCCGGCCAAGGACAGATCCTCGTCATCGACCGGGCGGAAAACATCGCCGCCGCCACCAAGGCCATCGCCCTCATCGAGGCTCCACCGCCTCAGGTCGCGCTCGACTTCGCCTTCAAAACCAATGTCGCCCCGGGCATGGCCGGCCCGAGGCCGGTGGACTCGCTCGGTGATTTTCCCTTTCCCACCCGCTACGAACCTCCCCGGATCATCACCGGCCTCAACGGCGGCGGCATGGTCGTAGTCCCTGCCCATCCCACCGGTTTCCGGCGTCGCAATGTCGGCACCACTCTGGAAACCACCGGCGTGATGAATCCCGACGGGAGCGTCACGCTGGACATCAACGCCGAGCACACGGAATTCGAAGGCTTCATCAACTACGGCTCAGCCATCCTCGCCTCCGGCGTGCCCGGCACCGTGCCGGTGGTCAATGGCGTGGCCAATCCCCGGTTCTTCGCCCCCATCCTCCAGCAGGGCCGCATCCTCGTCCCCATTTTCGAAACCACCCGCGTCAGCACCCAGATCCTCGTCAAGCCCGAGGCGGTGCAGAATCAGGTCACGCTCGATCTGATCCCACAGCTCGAGATCGAATCCGCCGAGCCCGGCACGGAAAAGACAACCGTGCCCCTGACACAGTTCCGCACCAGCCTGACACTTCAGAATGGCCAAACGGGCAAGATCGCCGGGTTTACCGGCGCCACCGCGGAGTTCAACCGGCACTTCCTCGGGGCCAAAGCCGGCGAGGAAGGCGGCACCGCCATCCAGATCCGCGCCACGCTGGCCGCTGGTGGCACCACTGCCGAAAAAAGCTCTCCTTCGCCGCCCACCAGCCCGCCCGCACCCTGATCCGGCCCTATCGAATCTCGCAAACGCGCCCTCGACGACCCACGGGCGACGACGTATCTCTCCCTCTGCTTTCATCCATTTTCCCCCAAAAAAACTGACATGAAGAAACGCCATCTCCTCGCTCTCACCGCCTTTGCCCTCGCCGTGCCGCCCCTCTGCTGGGCAGCCGACAAGCTGCCCGCCACCTCCGATCCGGCCGAAGCGGCCAAAGATCCCGATTTTGCCATTCAGGGCGAGTACACCGGTCAGGTGGGCGAAGACAAATACGGCGTCCAGGTCATCGCCCTCGGTGACGGCGAATTCGAAGCCGTGGCCGGCAAAGGCGGTCTGCCCGGCGACGGCTGGGATGGCGTGAAGCCCCGCGAAAGCACGAAAGCCAAGCGCGCCGAGGATGGCAGCGTCACCTTTACCAAGGAAGACGTGACCGCCGTGCTGAAAGACGGCAAGATCACCGTCAAAAAGGCCTCTGCCCCCGATTTTTCCGCCACCCTCACCCGGGTGGAGCGCGAAAGCCCGACCCTCGGCGCCAAGGCGCCGGAAGGAGCCGTGGTGATGTTCGACGGCACCGCCGAGACAGCCACCAAACATTGGAAGAGCCCGAAACTCGACGGAGACCTGCTGAGCCAAGGCGCCATGTCGATCGATGAGTTTGAGAACTTCTCCCTGCACCTCGAATTCCGCCTCCCCTGGATGCCCAAGGCCCGCGGTCAGGGTCGCGGCAACAGCGGCTACTATGCTCAAGGTCGTTATGAGATTCAGATGCTGGACAGCTTCGGACTCGCCGGCGTCGACAACGAATGCGGCGGCATCTACAAGACCGCCGAGCCCAATCAAAACATGTGCTACCCGCCCCTGCGCTGGCAGACCTACGATGTCGACTTCACCGCCGCCACCTTTGACGCCGCCGGCAACAAGACCGCCAACGCCCGGATCACCGTCAAACACAACGGTTACACCATTCACGACAATCTGGAACTCCCCGGCCTGACCGGCGGAGCGCAGAAAAAGGACGAAAAGGGCCCCGGCCCGATCTTCCTCCAGGATCACGGCAACCCCGTGCGCTACCGGAACATCTGGGTGGTGAAAAAGTGAGGGAGCCCCTCGCCTGAACCAACAAAGCCGGGCAGGCGCCCCTTCTGCGCCTGCCCGTGTCACCTTCGGGCCTCAGCGTGCCCGGTGGGAGAGCCCTCAGCGTTCCGAGAAGGTCTCCTCCGGCAGCCGCACGATCTCACCGCCTTTGAGCGCGGATTGATGGGCGCAGATGCCGGTGCAGGTCCAGTTGGCGCTCTGGCGGGCGTTCGGCCACGGATCGCGGTCCTCCACCAGAGCCATCAGGAACTCGTGGGCCAGATGCGGGTGGCTGCCACCGTGACCGGCTCCCTGGGTGAAACTCAGGTGCTCCTCACCCGCGTCGCCCCCATAGACACCGCCCTGGGTGAACCCGGCGATCTCCCGCGGCAACAGGTGGCCGTAGTCAGGGCAGGTCACCTTTTCCGGGATCTCCGGCTCGGGCTTCTTGGCGGTGTGAATGATGAGCGGCTCGTGCTCGATGAGCGGCCACTCGACCGATTTCTTCACGCCGTAGACGTCGATCGATTCACGATACTGGCGGGCCACATCGAACAGCGAACGGATGATGCGCGCGCTCAGGTCCGAGTTCCGCATCTTGATGTGGGTCGTCTCGATGGCAAAGGGGCTGTTGTAGCAGCCGTGCATCTCCTCGCGGATGGTGCCGCTGGGGAAACAGCTCACGTATTCCGCGTCCTTGCGGGGCAGACCCAGCACGGGACCGACACAGTGGGTGGCATAGTGCATCGGCGGCAGACCCGGCCAGTAGCCCGGCCAGCCATCCATGTCCTGCTGGTGGCTCGCCTGGAGGAACTGCAGCTTGCCGAGTTCGCCGGTCTCATGCAGTTCCTTCATGAACAGGAATTCGCGGCTGTAGACCACCGTTTCCATCATCATGTACTTCAGACCGGTCTCGTCACAAAGCCGGATGATCTCGAGGCAATCCTCGATCGAGGTCGCCATCGGCACGGTGCAGGCCACATGTTTGCCGGCTTTCAGCGCCTTGATCGACTGCTCCGCGTGGTCTGGGATCGGCGAATTGATGTGGACGGCGTCGATCTCGGGGTCGCGGAGCAGCTCATCGTAATCCGTGTAGCGCTTCGCGATGCCGAACTTGTCACCGCAGGCATTCAGCTCCGCCTCATTGCGGCGGCAGATGGCGTGCATGTTGGCATTCGGATGCCGCTGGTAGATGGGAATGAACTCGGCGCCGAAGCCGAGACCGATGATGGCGATATTGATCTTTTTGTCGGACATGGTGTGAGGGCGAAAAAGGTGGACCGGCTGAAACCGTCCGTCTTGGCAGATTCGGACAGAGCTTGGGGCTTTTCAGACGGTCCGCGAGTGTCGCGAAATTCGACGCGACTGGCAAGTTTTTCGCGCCAGTCGCCGGGGTTTCCGATCAAACAGGGTATGATCTCCGGAGAGACCCTGTCCCATCGGAAAGCGGTCGGCTGCGGCCCATGACGACCGGGGAGAAAATCAGACCAAAGCCGGCTCGCACGCGGGCCGTGGCACATCGGTATAGGGCGCCTGCGGCGACAGACCGAGCCGCTCGAGGAGGGCGAGGTCGGCCCGGGCCTGAGGATTGCTGGTGGTGAGCAGCTTGTCTCCGTAGAAAATGGAATTCGCCCCGGCGAAGAAGCACAGGGCCTGGCCTTCCTGACTGATCTGCGCCCTACCGGCGGAGAGCCGGACTTTGGCCCCCGGAACGGCGATGCGGGTCACGGCGATCATGCGGACGAGTTGGAACACGTCGACCGGCTCGTTGTTTCCCATCGGCGTGCCGGGGATGGGCACGAGATTGTTGATCGGCACGCTCTCGGGCTGGGGATCAAGATTGCTCAGCACCTCGATCATGCGGAGCCGGTCCTCCACGGTCTCTCCGAGGCCGAGGATGCCACCGCAGCAGACCGACATGCCGGCGTCCTGCACGTGGCGGATGGTGTCGAGCCGATCCTGGAAGGTGTGGGTGCTGACGATGTTGCCGTAGTGCTCGGGCGAGGTGTCGATGTTATGATTGTAGGCGGTCACTCCGGCGTCGCGGAGCTTCTGCGCCTCGACCGGGCCGAGTTGGCCGAGGGTGACGCAGACTTCCATGCCGAGGTCGGCGACGTTCCGCACGATGTCGAGCACCTGGTCGAATTTCTGGGTGCCATCGCGGACGCCCTTCCACGCCGCGCCCATGCAGAATCGGGTGGAGCCGTTGGCGCGGGCGGCGCGGGCACGCTCCATGACCGAGCAGGTGTCCATGAGCCGCTCATTCTCGACCGGAGTGTCATAACGGGCCGACTGGGCGCAGTAGGAGCAGTCCTCCGAGCAACCGCCGGTCTTGATGCTGAGCAGGGTGCAGAGCTGCACTTCATTCTCGGGCCAGTGCTTTTCATGCACGGCACGGGCCCGCTTCAGCAGGTCGAACAGAGGCAGGTGATACAGGGAATGAAGTTCGTCGAAGTGCATGATGAGAAAAGGAGTCGGATTCCGCGGTCTTCAACTGGTCCAACGGCCTCCGGGCGAGGACAGGAAGGGCAGGATGAGTTGATAGGTCTTGGAGTAGTCGGTCTTGCCGATGGCGCCGATCATCTCGACTCCGGTGGCTTTCTTGAAGGCTTTCACAAAACTCTCGCCGGAGTGACAGCCCCAGCTTTTGCAAAAGGCGTTCCGGGCGAAAACGCCCCGCTTGATGTTCTTCAGGTCCCGCTCGTGGAGGAAGGCCTTCGAGGCGCCGAGGATCTCGTTCGAGTAGTCGAAGGTCCAGCAATACTTGTTCGAATGGCCGAAGTATTCAAAGCCGCCGACTTTGAGCTGGCGGCGGTTCTGCCCGTCATTGAGGTAGTTGATGATCTCCGCCCCGTTGCGAAACCAGACGAGGCGGACCCCGTATTTGTCGCGGACGCTTTCGATGTTTTCGATCAGCGGCTGACCATCCTCCCCGGCACGGCGTTCATAGCCGGGTCGGTAGACCAGCCAGGTGATATTGATGCCTCCCTGGTGATACTTTTTGAGTTGGTCGATGCGGATGCGGGCGGTGCGGACGAAATTGCCCCACCATTTGTCATGACGGTGCTCCTCGCGCCGGAATTGTTCCCACTCCATCAGGGAAGGCCCGCCGGTGACGATGACGTATTCGTCCCGGGGATCGGGCTCAGCATGGGACGGAGCAACGAGGGACGCCCAGAGCGCCATCGCCAAAACCCAAAGTACCGGAAATCGTGTCGTCATCGCGCCGAGGGGGGGCCAATCGGGTTCAGATTCGGCCGGTTCCGGGGAAATCTCAAGCGTGGCTTTTGCCGGGCCGGGGAGCGGGGTGCCTCAGCCGGGAATGGACTCGCCGGCGATGAGGTCCTCGAAGCTCTGGCGGCGCCTGATGACGTGGGCCTTGTCCCCATCGACGAGGATTTCGGCGGGCAGCGGTCGGGAATTGTAATTCGACGCCATCACGAAGCCGTAGGCACCGGCGCTGAGCACGGCGATGGCATCGCCTTCACCGACGGGAGGAATCTCGCGATCCTGGGCGAGGAAATCACCGCTTTCGCACACCGGGCCGACCACGTCGACCTTTTCAGCCCCAACACCCGGAGCGGGCTCGCGGAGCGGGGCGATCTCGTGATGGCCCTGATAGAGCGCCGGGCGGATGAGGTCATTCATCCCGGCATCGACGATCTTGAAGGTCTTCGCAGAGCCGCGTTTTTCGAACAACACCCGGGTGAGCAGGGCGCCGGCATTGCCCACCATGTAGCGGCCAGGCTCGAGCAGGATGCGCAGGCCGAGCGGCTGCAGCAGCGGGACGAGCCGTTGCGCATACTCCTCGATGGTGAGCGGCTTGGCGCCGTCCTCCCTGCCCTCCCACCACGTGTGGCATCCGCTGGCGAGGGAATCCTGATAAACGATGCCGATGCCGCCGCCAATGCTGAAAAACTCGATGCCGTAGGCGGCTTTCAGTTCGTCCGCGAGCGGGCCGACCTTTTCCACCGCCTCGACGAAGGGGTTCGACGAGGTGAGCTGCGAGCCGATGTGCATCTGCAGGCCGCGGATGTGGATGTTGGGCAACTCCGCCGCCCGCGCGTAGGCCTCGCGGATGATGGAAAAGTCGATGCCGAACTTGTTCTCGCTCTTGCCGGTGGAGATGTATTTGTGGGTCTTGGCATCCACGTTGGGATTGACCCGAAGCGCGATGGGAGCCTTCAGCCCCAACTCTCCGGCCACGGCGTCGATGTGTCGCACCTCGGCCTCGCTCTCGGCATTGAACGAATAGATGCCGGCTTTCAGCGCCAGTTCGATCTCCGCCCGGGTCTTGCCCACGCCGGCAAAGGTGCACTTCCCAGCATCGCCGCCGGCCCGAATCACACGCTGAAGTTCCCCGCCGGATACGATGTCGAAGCCGGCCCCCTCGCGGGCCAGCAGATTCAGCACGGCGAGGTTGGAATTGGCCTTGGTCGCGTAGCAGATGAGATGGTCGAGCCCCGCCATGGCCTGATCGAGGCGACGGAAATGATCCAGGATCGTCGCCTGGCTATACACATAGAGCGGCGTGCCGTGCTGGTCGGCAAGAGCCTGAAGATCGACCCCCTCGCAATGGAGGGCGCCTTTGTCATAGTGGAAGGAGTGCATGTCGGTTGGGAAAAAATGTGCCGGGCTGGTGGTCGGGAGCCGGGAAGATAGGACGGCACCCCGCCGGGTCAAGCACGGGCAAGGGGAAGCCTCAGCCCCGGTCTGGATTGGCGATCCAGGTCGTCTCGCCGTTGTCATACGCGACCACGACACGCTCCACCTCGGGCGGCGCGACCTCGCGGATCACCATCACCGAGCCCTCCAGTTCCCGCAAAATTGGCCGGTCGTGCGGTACGAGGAGGAATGCCGGTTGCCCTGGAGAGGCGGACTCCGCATCTCCCAGCCGGGAGAAAAATCCCGCCACGCTCTCGCCAAACGTGTCGTGGCGCCCCTCAAGCAACCGCTCCAGATCGGTCGGACTCAGGTAACGGCCGCGCAATTGATCCCAGCTTTCCGGGTAACGATCCGCGTGGTCGCGGGCGAAATTTTCACAGGCGCGGTAGAGTTCCGAGGCATGCTCGAGACGGGCACGCTCCTGGCTTTGCTCGTGATTTCCCACCAACAGCGGATAGGCGATGGCGAGGGCGATCACAAAGACCGGCGTCAGGAGCACCGTCGCGTAGCCGGCCACCAGTCCCGCGTAAGCGGCAAGCCGTCCGCGCAAGGGTCGGCGGCTGTGTTGAATTTTAAAAAGAGCGACATGGCCGCAGATCAAAGCCAGCACGGCCGGGATGATGCCCAGCAACAGGATGGTGGCAAACCCCCACAAGCCCAGCACCAGCGACACCACCGCCAGCCGCGAGAGGCGCGGTTGGGGCTGCCAGGCGGCCGGCTGATCAGAAACGCTGGATGAGGAGGAGTCCACGAAGGGCCGATGATAGCGCGTTTCCCTTCCAGTGGCGACGGCCAAAAATCGCAGCCTACGCCGCCGGTCGGTAACGGGCCTCAACCATCAGGCCTTCACCGGCGCCTCGACGATGCCTTCGGCCGTCTCCTGCTTGAGTCGGAGTTGTCCACAGGCGGCGGCGATGTCGTGGCCTTTCTCGCGTCTCAGGGTGCAGGGAATGCCATGGCCTTGCAGGACCCGAAAAAAGGCCTCCTGACGGCCGACCGACGGGCGTTTCCACGGCAAACCCTCGACCGTGTTGTAAGGGATCAGATTGACCTTGGCTCCGAGCGGACGACTGCGGCGCGCGAGCAGTTCCGCCTGTTCGAGAGAATCGTTGACCCCCTCGATGAGGATGAACTCGAAGGTGATCTTTTGCTTTTTCCGCGTGCTCCAGTAGCGCAGCGCTTCGAACAGGCGATCCAGCGGATACTTGCGATTCACCGGCATGATGCGCTCGCGCACCTCGTCACTGGCTCCGTGCAGGGAGATCGCGAGCCGGACGGGCACCTCAAAATCGGCCAGTTTTTCGATTTGCGGAGCCAATCCACTGGTCGACACCGTGATGTGACGGGCGCCGATCCCGATGCCCCAGTGGGCATTGATGATTGTGATGGCCTTGGTGAGGTTCGCAAAATTGGCCAGGGGTTCGCCCATGCCCATGAAGACGATGTTGTCCACCCGGTCTTGGGCGATGCGCTCAGCCTCGATCACCTGGCCGACGATCTCTCCAGCGTCCAGGTTCCGCGTCAGGCCAGCCAGACCCGAGGCGCAGAACTTGCAGTCAAAAGCACAGCCCACCTGGCTCGACACGCAGAGCGTGAGACGGTCTGCCTGATCGCCATAGAGCCCGGGCGAGGCCGGAATCAGCACCGTCTCGATGTAGCGACCGTCCCGAGCCAGTTTGAAAAGAAATTTCCGCGTCGTATCCGAGGAACCCTGTTGGTTCGTCGGAAGAACAGGGTCCAATCGGAATTCCCCCGCCAGCGCCTCGCGCAGGGCCGGTTTGAGATTCGTCATATCGGCAAAGTCCTGCACTCGCTTGCCATAGATCCACTCGACCACCTGCTTCGCGCGAAAAGCCGACTCCCCTCGCGCAGCCATCCAAGCAGTCCAGTCGTCGAGACCCAGACCCAGCGCAGCGGCGCGGGTGTCGGGCGTCGAGACAGGAGCGGAAGTGGAGGCAGATTCGATCACGGAGGCCGCAAGAAACCATCAATTGGCCAACTTGGCATCCGCTTTTCGTCACAGCCAAACCTCATGCAAAAAGGCCGCCGTCTAGCGCTTCCTTTATTTCCCCAGAGAAATTATTTCAAATCGGCCCACCGATCTCGCCCTCCGGACTAGAACACCTCCCGGCATTGTCATGGCTGGCATCGAAGTCAGAGTGGCAGCGCCTTCCGCACACCAACGACGCTCATTGCCGCCGTTTTTTGGGCACCATCGAATCAGCTATTCGCCTGCCTCTGCCTTGGGAAGCCCCAACTCCCCTATGCTACGGCACAGCGATCTCCCCATCGCAGCCATTCGGGCGACGAAAGTGTCGTGACAGCCCCCGCCCCACTATCCTCCAAGAAATTCGGCGAAAACTCCCTTCGGCTATCCCACGGGCTTCACCTGCAGATCGCGCAAGGTCCGCAAGTCACCCCAGTCCACCTGGCCACGCAGCTTTCGTGCGCCCGTTTTCCGCCTTGAGCCAAAACGCCCTCTCTGGGCGTCAAACAAGCCGTCCACGAACTCCGCCGTCCCAAACGCCGCCCCGTCGCAGAAATAACGCACGCGACACCGCAGAACCTCCGGGATGGAAAGCTTGCCCTCCCGCTTTTCTTCCAAATCGATTCTTTCCGGCCGGAAGCCCGGCCTCGCCTTCGTTCCCGTCTGAACATCGGCCTGCCGTTCCAATCCGTGGCCAAAAAGCAGCACCCGATAGACTCCTGAGGTGTATTCCCAAGTTACCTCACGGTTCAATCCGTGGCTGGTGTGAGACAACATCGCGCACAACCCCTGTCGCGCGAGACGCCGCCCTGCCACCGCTTCCGCATAGCCGCACCATCGATAGTCCTCAGGGCTTTTGACCATGCCGGCCCGAACCGGATTGAGGTCGATATAGGCTGCGATCGTCAGCAAGGCACGTTCCGATCCCTCCACCAGTACACTCTTGAAACGCTCCTCCCACAGCGTGCCCCTGCGGTCATTTTCGCGGTTGTACCAGCGGGTGAACCGCTGTTTCAGTTCGCGAACGAAAATCGAAAGATCGAAGCGCCGCCGCTCATATCGTTCCAAAATCTGCGCCAGCCAGGCCTCATCCTGAGCCGCCTGCGCCCGCCCGATTTCCTGCTGAATGCCCAGCATCTGCGTGGGCGAGTAGATGACCGGCAACAGTTTCAGCAACGATTCCATGGTCAACTTGGGCATCGCCTCTCGATCAGGCACCCGTAGCAGAAGGTGGAAATGGTTCGACATCAGGCAGTAAGTGACCACCTGAACCCCGGAAAACTCCTCCAGCTTCCGCATCCACCTCAAAAAATGGTTCTTTTCTTTTGCATTGAATATAAAACGCTTATCAACCACGCGAGAAACGCAGTGATAAAAAGAATCTCTATTTTTTTGAATCAGTCTGGATGGAGTCATGGAAATCAGGAGTCGAAGAATCCGATGCTGGAAGAAAATAGACAGCCAAAAAGGACAATGCAAGCACATTATCATAATTTCCCTGAGAAATTAATTGAGAAATTAATTAAAGCGTTGCGGCTCTAGGCAGATCCGATGTCCTCTGAGACTGAGTGGCCGGCGGTGCTTGAAAATGAAAGGATCCGAGGCGAAACTGAAAATTCGACTCCGGAAGGCTTCCATTCTGCCAACTGGAGAAGGGAATCAGGCTACGTGATGGACAAAGATCGACAGGCAGTCGGGAGGAGACCCGCACCGGGGATTGGCTCGCTGGTGACGACGCTGTGGCTGGTGGCAGGCGCGATGGCTCCGAGCCAGGAGCCGAACGCCGACTTGGGCAAGCCACTGCCGTTCGATGGCAATATCTCAGCAGTGAAGGGCCAGACGGTGACGATCGAACTGGTCTCCGATGCGAAGACGCGGGCCGCAGTGGTCGAATTCCTCATCCGGGACTTTCCGCTCAACGGGGAATTCGGCCCCATGGTCAGCCGGGAGGAAGACCGCACCAAGGCGACGATCACCTACACGCCATTCGCCGATACTGCGGCCACCTCGGACTCTTTTACCTACGCGGTGCGCTACCCCGGCGGCCAGTGGTCGCGCAAGGGCAAGGTCAACATCAAACTGGAGGCCTCCGAGCCGAAAATCCACGCCACGGCCGAGGCGGATTTCGGCCAGGTGATGCTCGGTCAGTCGGAGGATCGCGAAATCTTCCTCAGCAACAGCGGCAACGCCTCCTACCGCAATCAGATCACTCTGTCCGCGCCGTGGTCGCTGGTCGAGCCGGCCAACGGCCTGCTGAATCTCCCGGTGGGAGCCCAGCAAGTGGTGAAAGTTCGCTACACGCCACAGATCGAGGGGCCGGCGACGTTTCAACTCGCCTTCTACCGCAACCAGGGAGCCACCACGCAGCTCCGGGCGGCAGCATATGCGCCGTTTTCGATCGGCACTCCGGAGATCGCCCTGAATTGGGAGGAAAAATCGCGCACCCGGCTGGGCCGTGTCTCCATCACCGGTCTGGCGCCGAAGCTGCTGGCTGCGGCGGTGAAAACCGACCAGCGCCTCCAAGTCGGTGCGGGCGGGGCGCTTTTTCTGAAGCCGAACGAGGTGGCCGAAGTCCAGATCTACCTGCCACCTCAGGACGTCTTGCCCTACGAGGGCTCTCTGGAGATCGCGGTCGGCGATTTCAAACTCCCCGTCAAAGTCAGCGCCACCGTCGCTCCGGCCCATCTGGTCCTGGAGAATCTGCCGGGTGGCGAGCGGGTCATCGACTTCGGCCAGATCAAGGCGGGCGGCTTTGCCCAAAGCAGCTTCCAGCTTCGCAATGCCGGAGGCACCACGGCCAAGGCCACGCTCTCGGCCGAGACGCCCTTCACCATCCTCGCCGCCGGTGGCCGCGCCACCCTGTCGCCGCAGGAGGCCGAAGCCTTCGCCGTACGGGTCGTCGCTCCGCCCAAGATCGTGGGCAATTACGAGAGCATTTTAAAAATCGAAGCCGACTCGGGCCAGTCGATCCCCATCACGCTGCGCGCCTTTTTCCTACCCGAGCAAACGGACCCGAATGCCGTCGGCGCTCCCGGCTCCATTGCCGCCACCTTCGCGGCCGACATGCCTCCCAGCCCACCCGGCACCGTGCCTCCGGCGGACCGCCCGCCCACCACGCCGGGAGCCACCCGGACGGCCACGCAGGAGGAGATCGACCGCGCCATCGCCGAGATGGACGCACTGCGCAGCCCACTGGGCTTCATCACCATGCCCACCGTGGTCCGGGCCCTGAATCCCTCGGTTCCCACGGTCGCCGGAGACAAACTCACCCTCGTCGAAGACGGTACCAATCACCTCACCATCGGCTGGACGCCTCCCGCCGTCGATGCCGACACCTATGAGTTGGAGATGCGGGTGATGCGGACAAATGCCGACGCCACCCAGCTGGAAAGCGTCTGGGTGCCCTACCACGACGTGAGCATTCAAAAAGATGAAGCCGGCCAATTCCGGGCCGACATCCGCGGCCTCGGCCCGAACCGCACCTACGAATTCCGCCTGTTCACGCTCGGCCAGGGCCAGTCAGCGTCGAATCCCCTCCCCTTCGTTGCCAAGACCCGCATGCCGATGGATTGGACTTGGATCTATGTCGGCTTTGCAGCCCTGCTGCTCGGAGGCATCGGCTACGCTGGCTGGCGGCTCTATCAGGCGCGCAGCCAGCGGGGGCTGATTGGGTTTCCGCGGGGCGACCTGCCCTTTGGCCTGCGTGAGTGACGCAATACGCCCTTTACTTCAGTTCCGGCGGCACATCGCCATACTGCCAGCCACCCGTAAAAGGCGGCACCTTTTCCCCCGCCGGCACCGGACCCGGGGTGAGTTCGCGCGTCAGGGCAATACCAGCGTCGCGGATCAGGTCACCGGCCTCCGGCACGAGATTGCTGTAGCTGGTCAGCCGCGTCTCATAGCCGCCGCCCTTTGGACCGAGTGCCTCGGTGGTCGGCACGTAGCCCACGCAGCCGTTCGCCAGACTCACCGGCCAGGTGAAGGGGAACGGGCTGGCCTTCTTCTGCTGCAGGCCGAATTCGCAAAAATACTCAGCCGGATTCGTCACAAAGACCGCCGGCCCCACCTGCACGGCCTGCACCTCCACCTGGCGGACGGGCTCTTGATCGATCATCGCCTGGAGCAGCACGATCTCCTTCGCCCAGATCCAGTCATTCAGCGCCGCCGCGTCGGTGGGCTTGGCTTTGACCAACTCGCGGCACCGCTCCAGACGCTCCGGCGAAGGCTTGCGACGAGGAATCTCCAGCACCTGGCGCCGCACGTCGATCCTGGCTTCGGTCGTCAGCCGCGGTTTCAGACCCAGCATTACTTTCACCGCCTCAGCCCCCACAGATCCGCCCACCTGCATCGCGGCATCGGCTCCGACGGTTTGCTTCACCGGCGAGGCATTGTCCACCTGGGTCACATCGCCCGAGGCTCCGTTCAGGAATACCACCACCACCTTTTCGCCAAAAGTGCCGCGGATCACTTTCTCAATGCCCCAGGGGAAATTCGCCGATATGCCCGGCGGACTGGTCGTCGCGTGGCAGGCAAAATTCACCACACATCCCTTCAGTTGTCCCTCCGCGTCCCAGGCACCGATCACCCCGACCTCCGGATCGATCGGTCCCGCCGGTTCGATCATCTCGGGATTGCCGTAGCGGGGATGGGTAAAACTCAGCCCGCCTTTCATCCGCCAGCGGCGATTGAAGCTCACCTTCGACTCCTCACCGCGACCAAAGCCGAGCCGCAGCTCCTGCCGACTCTGATGAGCCTCGGCCACCGCGTCGACGATCCCGGCAATCATCGTCTCCAGATAGACGGGATCAGCGGCGGAGCTTTGCTCATAGGCCAGGTCCTTCACCAGATCATCCGCGTGGTCGAACTCACCCGGCAGCACCATTCCCGTCGGCCCGGAGGAATGCGAGTGCGACGCCCCGATCAAGACCGCCTCGGGCGAGATGCCCGTCTTTTCGTGGATGCGTCGCCGCGCCTCGGCCACCTGCGGCTCGCGGATCAGCAGCGCGTCCAAGCCGACCAGGGCCACTGTCCTCTCGCCGTCGTCGAACACGGCCGCGCGGGCCTTGCAGGGATCATGAAACTTTTGATGAAACCCCTTCCCATAGCCGCCCGGACGCTCCATTCCGATCGCGGGCGAGATGTCCCGCTCGGCAAAGCCGGTCTTCACCGGCGCCGACCAGACCGGGTTGGGTTGCCAGACCAACAGGGTTGCACCAGCGACCGCTGCCGCCACTCCGAGAGGAAAAGGTCTTTTCATCCCTTTTCCCCTATCACAATCCGACCCGCTGGCGAAGACCGGCCCGTGGCGCGATGCCGCCCCGCCACCGCCGCGTCGCGGAATTCGGCAGTCGACAGGCAGACCGCTCCGGTATATAAAACGGCACCCTGGATACCCTACCCACCCCTGCCATGAGAAAAAGCACCACCTCCCCCGTCCGCACCCTGACCCTGCTGTCGGCCACCGCCGCGCTGATCGGCTCCACGCTCATCGCCCAGCAGCAAAAGAAAGCCGAACCCCAGACCTGGGAGGAAAAAAAAGCCGCCCGCTTTCCCGTCCCCACCGACGAGCAGAAAAAACTGATCGCCGATGCCATCCCGGCCAAAGCCACCGCCCAGCCGGCCAAAGCCCGCAAGATCCTCGTCATGTATCGGTGCGAGGGTTTCATCCACACGTCCATCCCCTTTGGCAATCTCGCCCTCGACCAGATGGCCGCCAAAACCGGCGCCTTCTCGGCCGATGTCGTTGACAACTACGACGTCTTCACCGCCGAGAACCTCGCCAAATACGACGCCATCCTGTTCAACAACACCACCGGCCTGAAGCCAAACCCCGATCAGCAGAAAGCCATCCTCGACTTCGTCAACAACGGCGGCGGCGTCATCGGCATCCACGCCGCGGCCGACAATTTCGGCTCCTGGCCCGAGGGCATCGCCCTCATCGGCGGCATCTTCAATGGCCACCCCTGGGGCGCCGGTGGCAAGTGGGCCTTCAAAAACGAAGACCCGAAACACCCCCTGATGGCAGCCTTCGGCGGCAAGGGGTTCTGGCACACCGATGAAATCTACTGGTACAAACCCGAGAGCTTCGAAGGCCGCGAGCGCCTCCGCGTCCTGTTCAGCCTCGACATGAGCCATGAGGCCAACCGCAAGCCGCTCGACAACGAAAAGGTCAAGCCCACCCTGAAGGTCGCCCCCGAGCAGGTCGATGTCCCCGTCTCCTGGTGCCGCCAGATCGGCAAAGGCCGCCTTTTCTACACCAATCTCGGCCACCGCGACGACACCTTCTGGAATGCCGCCGTCATGCAGCACCTTCTCGACGGGATTCAATACGCCCTCGGTGATCTCGCCGCTGACGCCACTCCCTCGGCCCAGGCCAAACTGGGTGCCCCCGTCCTCGCCCCGGCCGAGAGCTGATCCTACTTGCCGGCTTTCGCCTCCGCCGCCGTTTTTCCTCCGATCACCATGGAATCCCAGCCCGACTACCAGGTCCCGTGCAGCCCGCTTGAGGAAATCGGCGGCGTCGTCTATCTCCCCCGGATGCTGGACAAAATCCGCCTCCAGGCCCGCGGCGTCCTGCGGCCGGACCTCCACGCCAATCTCGGAAAGGGCCTCGACGGCTGGCTCTGCGACTTCCTCCGCATCGACTACGCCGCCCTGCAGGCCGAAGTCCTCGGCGGAAAATCCGACGAAGCCATCCTCGCCTGGTGTCAGGAACAAACCCGCGAACTGAGTGACGTCGACCGGCTCCTCTGGCGCAGTTTCGCCCTGAAGCTCGGCTGGAACGACCACCTCAGCGAGTTGCTGGTGCGCCGCAAAGCCGAAAGCGGCCTCCAGGATCGCGATGACATTCAGACCATGGCCTCATACATCGACGCCGACGAGGGACGCTCCTGATTCCGTCCCGACCGAAACATCCGGGCCACACGGGAACCCCCAAAAGCGGAAAATTTCACAATTCCTCGTCGTTTTCTGGCTTTCCCATCGAATTTTTTCCCGCCCAGACCCGCCAAAAAGCGCCAAAGCAGTTGACGACTCCCCCGTTTTTTCGTATTCAAAGCCAACAGACCGCACCTGCGTTCTAGAAATTATAGAAATTGCAAACGCAACTTCTGTCAGGTAAACTTAAAGAACGGTCATGAACCGCCGTCTGATGAGTTCCCAAACCCCCCGCAACGACCTTTTCCGGATGGCTCTGCTCGCCACAGTGGCAGCAGCGTTGACCAGTTGTGAGTCCGGCCGCAGCCTCGCCGACTTCGGACCCATCAAGCTGGATTCCTTCGGTTCCTCCCGGTCCGAAGCCGAAAACGATCCGCCCGCACCAGCCAGCGTGCCGACGGATGCCCCGCGGTCCCTGCCGAACGTCAGCGCCGCTGCCAACTCGGCCGTTTCCACCTCTGACCCCGTGGTGCAGATGGCCCGCGCCCAGGCCGCCAATGCCATCTACACGCCGGCACCCCAGAGCGCCCCGCCGGCGCCCTCCACCGTCGCCTATCAGCCGGGAGCGACTGCCCCACAGTTCAGCACCCTCGACTCCGCCGACGCGCTGAAGAAGTCGATTCCGAACGAATTTGTCGTCAAAACCACCGCCTATTCGCACCTCGAGGCCGACAGCCTGCAATACGGCACGAAAAGCGCCGCCGGTGACGACCTGAAATTCGGCCAGGTGCGCAGCGCCGCCGCCGACTGGTCCCGCTACCCGCTCGGCACCCGGTTCAAGATCAAGGGCCTCCCCTACGAGTACGTCGTGGACGATTACGGCCGCGCCCTCGTCGGCACCGACACCATCGACCTCTACAAGCCCCAGATGGGCATGATCGACCAGTGGGGCGCCCGGAATGTCGGCATCGAAGTGCTTGAGTGGGGCAGCTTCGAGGAAAGCAAGCGCATCCTCGAAAGCCGCAAACACAAGCCAGACGCCCATCACGTTCGGAAGATGCTCAACAACATCGAGCAGAAGATCAAATTCCTCCCGCCCGTGCTCCGCGACGGCTTCCGCGCCTGATCGCCTCCGGGTTGTGGTCTCCCCTTTCCCATGACCAAGGCGGAGCGCGCCGCGTATGTTTCCCGCCGGCTGGAGACTCTCTATCCCGAGACTCCGATCCCGCTGGATCACCGCGATCCTTTTACCCTTCTCATCGCCGTCCTGTTGTCGGCCCAGTGTACCGACATCCGGGTCAATCAGGTGACCCCCCGGCTTTTCGACCTCGCCGACACTCCTGCGGCCATGGCCAGGGTGCCGGTTAATACCATCCAGGAAATCATTCGCCCCTGCGGCCTGTCGCCCCAGAAAGCCAAAGCCATCGCCACCTTGTCGCAGATCCTGGTCGATGAACACGGCGGCGAGGTACCGCGCAGCTTTGAGGCGCTGGAGCGCCTGCCCGGGGTCGGCCACAAGACCGCCTCCGTCGTGATGAGCCAGGCTTTCGGCGTCCCCGCCTTTCCCGTCGACACCCACATCCACCGCCTCGCCCAGCGCTGGAAGCTCACCGATGGGAAAAACGTCGTCCAGACCGAGCGCGACCTGAAACGCCTCTTTCCCGAGTCCGAGTGGAACCGCCTCCACCTGCGCATCATTTTTTACGGCCGCGAGCACTGCACCGCCCGCGGCTGCGACGGCACCGTCTGCGAGATCTGCCGCACCCTCTTCCCGCTCCGCCGCTCCCAGGTCCGCACCCGCAAGGCCTGACTGATCCGATCAGACCCTGTTGCATCGCCGATCAGACCCTGTTTGATCGGAAATCCGAGGCCCCGGCCTCGGCCGAAGCCACCCCGGTCCGGCGCGGATCTGCGATCGCCGATTGGGGCTTTTCTCAGGCGGCACGGGGATGTTACACTCTGGCTTTCTTTTCCATCCACCCCAGCCTGCCGCCCCTCGTGTCGCCCCTTTTTGCCAAATCCGACAGCCACCGTCCCTTCCTGGCGGCGCTGGGGCTGTTTTCGATGTGGGCTACAGTTGCGGGACTGGCGCAGGAGCCGGCGCCGGTGACTGCCGAATCGGCGGTCACGGCGACGGCGGGCAAGAAGGCCCGGCAGATCCGGGTGACGGCCGAGGATCCGACGACGCGGACGGCTTTTGCGAATTTCGCCGATGGCCTGCGGGCGGAATTTGGGGCGCTGTTCGGGGAAAATGACGAGGTTTGGGTGTATCCGGTCGATCTGCGGGTCTCCGGGGCCCCGAAGGATGTCGTGGAGGGTCGGACGGCGGTGATCCCACCGATCGAGCTGCTGCCGGACGGCCGTTTCCAGCTCCAACTGGCGGTCCGACTGCACAATCGCTACGACGGGGGCGAGGTGCGGCGGGAACTGCTGCGGCTGTTGCTCTACGAGATGATGCTGCGGCCCTACGCGTCGGACCCGGCGCGATTCTCCGGCGAGGCGCTGGCGGTGCCGCCATGGCTGCTGCGGGGACTGGACGAACTGCTGCGCCACCGGGCAAGCGGTCGACCGAGCGATCTCTACGCCGGGCTCGTGAAATCGCGCAACGCGCTGTCAGTGTCACAGATTCTTGATCAGGCCGATGTGACGCTGGATCCGGTGACGGACGCGGTCTTTGCGGCATCGTCGGCGGCACTGCTGTCGGCCCTGCTGGATCAGGATGGCGGTCAGCAGTCGATACGCAGCTTTCTGGGCAGTCTGCCGGATCGGACCAAGCCGGACCAGGGCGTGTTGCTGCGGGAGCACTTCCCCGGTCTGCGGGGCAGCCCGGCGGCACTGGAAAAGTGGTGGTCGCTGGAGTTGGCGACGATGGGTCAGCTCCAGGCGGTGGAATTCTATTCGCTGAAAGAGACCGAGGAGTTGCTGGATCAGGCGCTGTCGATCGTCCTGCCGGCGGGGAAGGCCAAGCCGGTCGATGGCATTCGCCGCTTTCTGCCGCAGGGCAAGCCGGACGAGGCGTTCACGGGTCGGCTGCACGACTATGAGCAATTCCTCGAGCACCACGCAGCAAGAGCCGCCCTGGAGTCGCGGGTGCTGGAGCTGAAGACGCTGAATCTGCGGGCTTTTCCCCTGCTGCGGAGCCTGATCCTGCGCTACGAACTCGCCGCCAGTCGCCTGCTGGCCGGCAAGGCGCGGGGCGTGGCAGCGGATCTGAAGCAGATCGACGAGGAGCGGGTGGCGATCCGCTCCACGATGGAGCGGGTGGATGATTACTTGAATTTCTACGAGGCCACCCAGGCCGAGGGCCGCAGCGAGGCCTATGATCACTACCGGCAAATCCGGGAAAAGCTGGAGCGCCAGGGTCGGCCGGAGCGAAAGGACCGCATCAGCACCTATCTGGATGCGCTGGAGGCCGAGTTCGCGCCGGTGCCGTGACATTTCCCCCCGATCCCGGCAGCGGACAGGCTGGCAATCGACGTATGTCTTTGGACTTCGATCCGCCATTGCAAGCCGGAGGAATCCGGACATCTTGAGCCGCTTATGGGCCATTCCTTTCTTTTTGAACCTGTTTCGCTTCCCGAGCCGATCGTGACGGCCAACCGGGAAATCCACACCGCCATCCCGCATCCGGACGATCGCGAGATCGTGGAGACGCTGCGCCGCTGCGAGCCACGATCGATGTCGGGCCAGCCGCTGGTGGTGTGGGATCGCGCGGTGGGGGTGCATGTGCATGACCGCCATGGCAACAAGTGGCTCGATTTCTCGTCCGGAGTGCTGGTGACCAATGCCGGTCATGGCCGGCCGGAGGCGGTCGCGGCTTTGAGCGAGATCGTGCAGCGTCCGCTGCATCACACCTATTGTTTCCCGAACCGCGAGCGGGCCGATTTGGTGGCCTACATCGTGGACCGCTGTGCGCCGGAGTATCTGGACAAGGTCTTCCTGCTCACGACGGGCTCGGAAGCGATCGAGTGTGCGATCAAGATCGCCCGGGCGCACGCCCACCAGAAATCCGGCCCGGAAAAGGATGTGATCGTGACTTTCTCCGGCGACTTCCACGGGCGCACGCTCGGCGCGCAGATGGCGGGCGGCATCCCGGCCCTGAAGGATTGGATCGTGAATCACGACCCATGCATGGTGAATGCGCCGATCCCGGATGGATTCCGGGGCAAGGACACGAGTTTTGAAAGTTTCCTCGGCGCTCTCTCCGCCGCCGGGATCGAGCCGGGCCGGGTGGCGGGTGTCTGTCTGGAGACGTATCAGGGCGGCACCGCCATCCTGTTGCCACTGGACTACATGCGGCGGCTGCGCGACTTCTGCGACACCCACGGCGCCCTGCTGATTTTCGACGAAGTGCAGGCAGGATTCGGCCGCTGCGGCCGGATGTGGGGCTTCGAGCACTACGGGGTCAAGGCCGACATGATCGTCTGCGGCAAGGGCATCAGCTCGGGCCTGCCGCTGAGTGCGGTGATCGGTCACCACGACTGGATGGATCATTTTCCGCCCGGATCGATGACTTCGACCCACACAGGCAATCCCGTCTGCTGTGCGGCGGCCCTGGCCAATCTGAAGGCGGTCGTCGAAGGCGGCCTGATCGAACACGCCGACCGGCTGGGCGAGATTTTCCAGGGATGGATGCGTCGATTCGAGGAAAAGTATCCCAACCACGTGGGCAAAGCCGACGCGGTGGGCGGGGTCGCCGCCATCCAGATGGTTACCGGTCCCGGCAGTCTGTCGCCCGATCACGACACGGCCTTTGCGATCGTGAAACACGCGGTCGAGCACGGTCTGATGCTGTTCGCGCCGGTCGGAATGGGCGGCGGAACGGTGAAACTGTGCCCGCCACTGAACATCACCGAGGAACAACTCCAGGAAGGGATGGAAGTGCTGGACGCGGCTTTCGAGGCCTCCTGTGTGGGTCGCTGAGCCGGCCGATGTGGCAGGCCGCGTCTCAGGATTCGGCCTTGCCCGACACGTCGAAGGAAATGCCGACATAGCCGCCGCCGGAGAAATTCCCTCCCAACCGGGTGGGTAGGTCCACGTCGGGGAACAACACCGGCTTGGCAGCGAGAGAGTCGCGCCGCCACCACCAGGCACCGACCCCGGCGAGGCTCGACAGCAGCAAGATCACCCCTCCGACGCCGAGCCAGAGCAGGACCGGCAGCCCGGCGGCGGCGGCATCCGAGGCGGCATCGATCCCGGCCGATCCGGCGGCTCCCGGTTGTTCTGTAGCGGCGAGGTTTTCCCATTTGGGACCACTCAATTCCTCCTCCGAGGTCGGGATGGACTCGCCGGCGGCCTGGCGCTCGATCATTTTGGCCAGCCAGTAAAGGCGGATCGACATCTCGATGGCGAAACGCTCCACCTGGTCGAAAGGCGTCTCGGCGACCTGCGCCTCGCGCACGCAGCTCTGAAAGATGCGGTTGAAGACGCCGTCGGGCAGTTTCTGCCGCACTCCGGCTCCGTAAACCACGCGGGTGCGCTCGGGGTGCTCCAGGAAGTAAGCGACGAGCACCACCGGTTGGTCGGCGAACCATTCGCGGTGCCGGTCTTCCAGGGAAATGTCTTCCGGAATCTCCTGTGATCCGCCAAACAGCATCAGGCAGATGTCGAACTGGGCCTCGTCGGCGTGATACTCGAGAAAGCGCTGCACATCGTGCGATTTCTGCTCGGTCAGCAGGCGCTGGGGATCGACCAGATACTCGACCGGTCTCAGGCTGAAGTATTCGTCCCGCAATTCGCCGGCGACGGGCGGCAACTCATGGGAAAACGTCTCCATCGCGGAAAGCGGCATCAAGGCCGGCATGGGAACGCGGAGCCCGGCGGCTGGACGCGCCCCGGCATCGGCCATGGCCATCAGGACCGGCTCGCTGCGGGGATCGGCAATGACGGGCGGCGGGCCGAGCGGCCGCTGCCGGGCGACGGGATCGCCCGGGGCACCGGGAGCCGTCGTTGCAGCACCGGCCGATTCCGCCAACTGCTGGGCGGCAGCATTGTCGACCGGCACATCTTCCTCGCTGGGTGGCGCGCCAGGCCAGAGCCCACCGCCGAGAACGAACTGCCCGGGATCGGCCCCCCTCTCCCACTCGGGCAATTCCGGCGCCGCCGCGACCACCGTCCCGGCCAGGGCCAGGCAGGTCGTGAGAGCGATGAGGGTGGATTTCATGCAGCGGTGGGCGGATGAGAGGCGCTTCGAAAAGCGGTCGGCGACTCGGCCGGATCGGCTGGGATTCGTCACAATCGCCCAGCCATCGCGGCCTGCATCTCGCGGGGCAGCGGCTCGGGGTCCGGAGGGATGACCTCGGGCACGATGGGGCGGGATTTTGACGCATCCTCGATTTCACGGGGATTGCGCTTGATCTGCCGGGCTCGACGGCTCAGCACGCGGCCGATCTTCCGGAGCAGGATGGCGAGGGCCTGGCCATAGGCTCCGTTGACCAGATAGGGCCGGGCGGCCTGGAGGCAGCGATAGCCTTCGGCTTCGGGCAGGAGCAATTCGCCCAGATAGCCCAGGGAAATGCCCGCCTGCTTGGTGTTTACGTCGATCAGCAGCAGGACGCCGTTTTCATTCGACCGGGCATAGTCCGCGCCGCGCACCTCGGCGTGATTCAGGAGCCAGAAGCCGAGCTCATTGAGCTTCACCTCCTTGGTCAGGGCGCCCAGATAGACGCAGAACAGCAGTTGGGGAAAGCGCATCTCAAGCTGGTCGAGGATGTCCTCCAGCACATCGCGCTCCGGCTTGCGCAGGCAATGGGCCGCATCGTGGAGCCGGCTCATCTGCACGTAGTTCCTGCCGAAGATCGACTCGGCCGTCGCCAGCGAGTAACCGCACGAATAGCAGGTGTGCGCCTCGTGATCGACAGGACGGGAGCAGTGCGGACATTTCATGGGCAGGCCGGAGAAGAGAGAGCAGGCGCCAACAAAGCCAATTTGCTTAAATTTTCAATAATATTAAAACCTCCTGACGAAATCAAGATCGCCGTCTGAACGGGCGGGAATTTCCAAGAAGCACCCCACATCGGCATCAGGGCAGCTTTTCCCGAAACCAAGCCGCCCCGACATCGGCTCGCGTGAGGGGCGGCGGCAGGTCACCCGTGACCGATTGCGGAATCTGATTCTCTGCAAATACCCGGTTGTCCGGTGCCCACGTCACGCCGAGCCCGGCTCGGTCACCTCCTGCCAACAAGCGATCCAGATCCGTTCCGGAAAGGATGTTGCCCCGGAAGACCACCCCCTGCGGCAGGACCGGGCGTTCGCCAGCGTCGAACTGCTCATCCATGCGGATCGCCGGTCCGACATTGGCCGCGAAGAGGTTTTTCTCGACGAGAGTTTGCTCCACCGGCTGATAGCCGTTCAGTTTCGGCTTTTTCTCGCCCGACATCAGGGAAAGCGCGGCCCCGCCGCGTCCGGTGAGGCCGATGAAGACATTTCCCGTCACGGTGTGACCGCGGCCGTAGATCCGGACGCCCCCGGTCGCCCCCTTGCGTTTGCCGATGAAATGATTGCCCGACACCCGCGAGCCCTGCCCATGCCGCAGCGTCAGGGTGCCCGCGCTTTCAAGGAAAGTGTTGCCGACCAGTTCACACGCTCCGGCCTTCACCGACAGGGCCTCCATCTCGCCGTCGCAATGCTCGAACAGGTTCTCCCTGACGACTGTAAACGAGTCGGACTCCGACTCCTCGCTGGTGCCAATGCGGATCGTCTCGTAGCCATTGCCCTCGGCCCCTCGCGGACGGGTGTGGAAATGATTGCGCTCGATGAGGTGCCGATCCTCCTTCCCCGGCTCCCGCCACACGGTCAGGGTCACGCTTTTCGACCGTTTGTTGTGAAAGGTGCAGCGATCCACCCGGTGCCGCTCGCCTCGCAGCGAAACCCATTTATCCTCCCGACCTTCGGGATCGGCGGGATTGTAGCTGTCAATGACCGTGTTGGTGAGACGGCAATCCGATCCGGCCAGATCGATCACGTATTTCTCCGGAGCCTCGCCGTCCGTAAACAAAAAGCCGTCCAAAACGAGGTGCCGCCCTTTCAACTCGATCCCCGACCGGCCGGAAAACACCACCCCGCCCGGCTTTTCGGCCCGGATCGTGATCGGTCGATCCTTTTCCCCGGTCGCCTCCCACTCGAGAGCCAGATCGCGATAGACTCCGGCCCGCACCACGATCTCGGTGCCCGGTGCAGCGGATTTCAGCGCCTGTCGCACATCGTCGGCACTCAGGGGCGCGGCCTCCACGGCAGAAAAGCCAAAGCCACAGGCCATCCCGGTCGCTCCCAGGATTCCCGAAACGATCCGCCGTGTCCGCAGTCCCGCCTTCATTGAACCGAATGCCCCTAAAACGGACACCCTCCCGAGATCTTAGTCCTTTTGTCCCGACGCCACCGCCAGCCTCGCCTCACCGGGCCGGTCTGTGATGATCGCATCCACGCCCCAAGCGGAAAACTGCCGGATGCGGGCCAGATCGTTCACCGTCCAGACCGCGACCTTCGCGCCCAGGCCATGAAAGGTGGCTATTCCGGCCGGATCGAGAAATTCATGGTTCCACCCCACCCAGTCCGGCTTCAGTGCCCGCAGCGACTCCACTCGCGCGGCATCGATCTCCTTGCTGCCCAGCGCGCCGATGGGAATCTCCGGCGCGAGGGCGCGAAACTCGGCCAGGAATTTCCAGTCGAACGCCTGCACGATCACGCGGTCCTCGGCTTTCAGGTCGCGAATCGCCTTCAGATGGGCCGCCGCCGAGCCGGTCTTCCGCTCGATCAGCGGGATCTTCCCGCCGTCGAGACAAAACCGGATCGCCTCCTCCAAAGTCGGTGGCCGCTCGCTGGCGAAGGTCTTTTTCTCGTCAAACCAAGACCCCACATCGAGCTGGCGCGCCTCCTGAAATCCCAGCGCTTCAAACGGCGTCTTCTGCCCCGTGTAGCGTCTCAAGTCGCCATCGTGAAACAGCAGCAGATCGCCATCCTTCGTCTCGCGGGTATCGAACTCGATCAGATCCGCGCCCGCAGCCACTGCCGCCCGGATCGCCGCGGCGGTATTTTCCGGGGCATTGGTGCTGTCGCCCCGATGGGCCACGATCAACGGGCTCCGGTCCTTTCCGTGCATGGTTTCAAGTGGGAGTAGAGGCATCGTCACCACCGCCAGCCCGACGGCCAGGCCGGCCACTGCTTCGATTCGTCGTCTCATGCCAGTCCTTTGATCAATCGTTTCGCATTTCCGGAAAAAATCTTGGCCCGGGAGGCCGCATCCGTTACGTGTTTTCGGATCTCGTCACGCATTCCGGCGCCGCTGCACTTCTCTCCGTTGCCCACCGTGTCGGCACAGTCGCTGGCGTAGCAGAGCTTGCCGGCGTGGCGATTCAGAAAGGCCGCGGCATGCTCCGGGTCGCGCGTCAGGGCATTCAGCGCCGAACCAGCCGAGAGATCGCCGTAGAGATTCGGATAATCCGCCAACCACCGGTCCGTCAGGCCGCCGTGAGTCACCTTGCCCTTCGGATACAGGTCCGTCGGGACATGTTTGGCGTCGATATTCCCCCAGAAAGTCTGCGCGTGCCCGAAAAAGGTCACCTCCGGGTAGCTTTCCAGAATTTTGTGAAACCGTTCAAAGCCGAAATTGTAGGTCTGATGCTGGAAATGGATCAAAACCGGCACCCCGAACGCCCGCGCGATGTCATAGACCAGCCGCATCTCCCGGCCGTCGCATTCCACCGCGAATTTCTGCTCGCCAATCCCCGCGGCACCGGCCTTCAGCCATTTCTCCAACTCGGCTTTCGTCGATTCCAGATCCGGCACCTCATTGGCGAACCAGACAAACTCGCCCGGCAACTCCATCGCCACCCGCCGCGCGGCATCCGGACCGAAGACCCGCACCGCGAGGCCGTTCGATTTCCCCTGGTGCGTCGAGCCCCGCGTCAATTCCGAGCCGGCCGGCAGCAACACCGATTTTGAGACCCCCATGGCCCGTTGATGGGCGATCATCGCGGCATTTTGCCGCCCGTGGTAGTTCACGTGTTGGTGGATGTCGATGATCTCCTCGGCCGTCTCCTGCCCGGTCACCGGCAGCAGCGTCGGGCCGGCCACGGCGGCGGCTAGAGAGGGAAGAAAGCGGCGTCGATTCATGGCTGGAAAAGTTGGCGCTCACGGGCCAACCCTGTCAGATTAGCGATCAGACCCTGTTCCGTCGAATTTCCTTTCGACGCAATCGCGCAGCCGATCGGGCGTCCGGTGGGGGCGGCTCCGACCCGTGAAAAAACTCGGGATTAGGGTTGCCAGAATAGGCCGTTTGCTGCTAGCCTTGCGACTCTTTCGTGAAAATCCGCCCGGACGGGAAAATCCCGCCCAAGCGACTGAGAGACAAGCCATCGCCGTGACCGAAACCGCCGACAGACATCCTCCGCTCCGCACCGCGTATCCGGTGACCGGAGCCTTTGGCGTCGGCACGGTGCTCGCGGCATTGATTTTTTCCCTCGGAGTCGCTGATTCCGCGAGGGCCGAAGCCGGCGCCGGCTCGGCCGATTCCACCCCGGTCGGAGTCGCCTCGCGGGAGGCCGCCAAGCGCCAGGAGCAGATTCGGGCCGCGCAGGAGCTGTTCACCGACGCTGAACTGGACAATCGCGACGGCAACCACGGCACCGCGGTGGAGAAATACCGCACTGCCTTTCTCGCCACCCCGAACGTCCCCGCCGCCGCCCCGATGCGGGAATCCATCTTCAAGCGCTATCAACAGGGCACCATCGCCTGGGCCGAGCAACTGGTGGCCGAAGCCAAGTGGAAGGAAGCCGAGGCGGCGCTCGTCCAGTTGATGAATGACGCCAAGGAAGCAGGTTTTGCCGCCGGTCAGATCGATCCCAAGCTGCGCACCCTGCTCACCCGTCTCCGCAGCGACGATTATTTCAACAAGGCCCTCTCACCCGAGCACCTCGCGAATGTGGGCACGGTGGAAAAGCTGCTCACCGAGGCCAACGGCTTCTTCGAGATCGGCGACTTTTCCACCGCCAAGAAGCGCTACGAAGCCGTCCTGAATGTCGACCGCTACAACAGTGCCGCCCGGCGCGGGCTGGAGAAAGTCGAGCAGATCGTCGGCGAATACGAGGAAGTCGCGCGCAACCAGACCCGCTCCACCATGATCCGTCAGGTGGCCGAAGGCTGGGAAGCTCCCGTCCCCCAGATGGCGCGTGGTGCCGGCTTCGAGGCGCAGGTCGTGACCGCCAGCGGCGACCGGCAGGCGGACATTCAGGAAAAGCTGAACCGCCTGATCCTCCCCCAGGTCCAGTTCGACGCCACCCCGCTGGAATCGGTCATCGAGTACCTCGTCCAGACCGCCCAGACCCTCGATGCGGGCGAGCCCGATCCCTCCAAACGCGGCATCAACATCGTGGTCGAGCCGCAAAGTGCTCCCGGTGCTCCCGATGTCCGGCAGCGACCGATCACCCTCCGCCTGACCAATGCCCCGCTCGGCACCGTGCTCAAATACGTCACCGACCAGGCACAGTTGAAGTACCGGGTCGATGCCTTTGCCGTCACCATCGTGCCCCTCAGTTCGGCCAACGACACCGGCCTCGTCACCCGCACCTATCAGGTGCCGCCCGGATTCATCACCGGTGGCGGGGCTGGAGCCGGCGCCGCTGCCGCCGGCGGACCGGTGGATCCCTTTGCCGCCCCCGCGGGCGGTGCGGCCGGGGGTGGCGGTACCCTGGTGAAACGAATTTCTCCGAAGGAATTTCTCGAAAACAACGGTGTCACCTTCCCCGAAGGAGCCCTCGCCAGCTTCAACGCCATCAACAGCAGCCTGGTCGTCAAGAACACCGCCGACAATCACTCGCTGATCGAGCAACTGGTCATTTCCGCCCGGGAAGGCGGTTCCAAGCTGGTCAGAGTGGAGTTCAAGCTCATCGAGACAACCGATCGCGTCCTCAACGAACTGGGATTCGACTGGTTGCTGGGCCAGTTCAACGCCGGCAGCGGCGGCGTTTTTGCCGGCGGTGGATCGTTTGGCAACCAGGCGGCCAATCGTGGACCGGGTGATTATCCTTTCGTAGCGCCCGGCGGAGGACCCGTCGGAGGATTTCCCGTCACGGGCGGGCTCCGCAGCGGCCTGGCAGCGCAGACCAATCAGACCATCGACGACATCATTCGGCGCGATTCGCCGACTACCGACGGCACTCCGGCGGCTCCAGGCGTTCTTTCACTGGCAGGAGTGTTTACCGATCCACAGTTCCAGGTGGTTCTCAGGGCCATCTCTCAGCACAAAGGGGTGGACATGCTGTGCTCCGCCGCAGTGGTGACCCGGCCGGGGGAAAAGGCACTCATCAAGCAGGTGCGGGAGTTTATCTACCCGACCGAATACGATCCGCCGGAGATTCCCAATCAGATCGGTGGTTCTAGTCTGACAGTGGTAGGCCCAGCTGGCTCAAGCACGTTTACGCAAGGCGGCTTGGCAGTTACCCCTGCAAATCCAGCCGCTTTTGAAACCCGCGAGTTGGGCAAAATTCTTGAAATTGAGCCAGTAGTCGGGGGAGATAACCTCACCGTTGACTTAAACCTGATCGCAGACATTTCGGATTTTGTAGGATTTATCAATTACGGATCTCCCATTTACGGCCGAGATCAGGTTCTTCTCGATTTTATCTTTACTCCTCCCTTTTTCATTACCCAACCTGTCGAAGGATTACTCACGGAAAACCGCATCCTCATGCCGGTTTTCGACGCCATCAAAGAAACCACCCAGGTTTCCATCTACGACGGGCAGACCATCATCGTCGGCGGCTTGCTCAACGAAACCGTCAGCAAGGTCGAAGACAAAGTGCCCGTGCTGGGCGACGCCCCGCTGGTGGGTCGCCTGTTTTCCAGCGAAATCGAGGAGCGGTCTCGCCGCGCCCTGGTTCTTTTCGCCTCGGTTCGCATCCTTGATCCGGGTGGCAAGCCGCTCAATGACTTGAGCCAGATCTCCAATGGCGCCGTCACCGCGACGGCGGCTCGCTGATCACGCAGCCGCTCGCCGCGCGCCGATTTCCGGGCAGACTCGACGCCCCAAGAGCCCGATTGTTCCGTATTCCGTCGGACAGGTCCACGCTTCGACCACAAGCGCCGTTCACAAGCGCCCCTTTACACACGGCGTAAGGCGGCGTTTCCTTTTCCGTCCACCTTGGCACGACAGTCTACTCCCATTCCCCGACCGCCCTCACTCAGCCCGCATGAACTTTCCTCGGTTTCACGTCCCTGGCCACGCGACATCGCTCCGCCGCTCAACTCTCGCAGTCGCAGCGATCCTCCTCACAGGCTGGATCAGTTTGAACAGCCCATCCACGAACGCCGCCCCCGTGCGAGACGGGGCCGTTTCCGCCGATCTCATCTCAGAAATCTCCGACATCGAGCCCGCCAAGCCCTTCACGATCGCCCTGCGCCTCAGCATCGATCCCGGCTGGCACACCTACTGGATCAATCCAGGCGACTCAGGCCTGCCCACCAAGATCACCTGGACGCTGCCGCCCGGCTTCACCGCCGGCCCCATCCAGTTCACTTATCCCCATCGATTCACCGTCGATTTCGGCGGACTCAAGCAAGTCGGTCTCGGCTACGAGACCGAAGCCATCCACCTCGTCGAGATCACCCCGCCTGCCGACCTCGCCCCCGGCTCTACGGTCACCCTGTCTGGCCGGGCTGACTGGCTGATGTGCGATGACATGCAGTGCGTACCCGGCGGCGCCGACCTCAGCCTTACCCTTTCAGTCGGCACCGCTGCCACGCCCTCCCCCGATGCCCCCGCGATTTCCAAGGCCCGCGCCGCCCAGCCCCGTCCCGCCGACGGCTGGAGCCTCTCCGCCGCAGCCAGCCTTCCCAAACAATTCACCTTCACCATCACCCCGCCCGCCCCGGCCAGCCTCCCCGATCCCGGCTCCATCACCCTCTATCCCGAGTCTCAGGGCATCATCGACCTGAATGCCCCCCAGAGATTCCAATCCGCCGCAGGCGCCCTGTCCCTCACCGTTCCCCAATCCCCCTACGCCGCCGAATTGCCTCCTTCTCTGGCCGTCATCCTCATCAGCGAAGCCGGATTTCCCGACTTCGGCGGAGCCAAAGCCATCAGGATATCCCAGTCACCCCCGGCAGCCCCATCCGCCACGGCTCCTGCTACCGCGCCCGCATCAGCAATCACCCCATCGCCAGCCCCCGAGCCAGCCCCGTCCACACCCGCTGCTCCGCCTCAGGCCGACAGCGGCGCCCCGGTCACCGTCGATGATGATGCCCCCTTCGGCGGCGGCCTGCTGGGCTACCTCATCGCTGGCTTCCTCGGCGGAGCCATCCTGAATGTCATGCCCTGCGTGTTCCCCGTTATCTCACTGAAGATCCTCAGCTTCGTTTCCCATGCCGGTGAGTCTCGGCGCAAGGTGTTGCTCCACGGCGCCGCCTACACCGTGGGCATCCTGATGTTCTTCCTCGGCTTCG
This sequence comes from Verrucomicrobiales bacterium, assembly GCA_016795505.1. Classification (GTDB taxonomy): domain Bacteria; phylum Verrucomicrobiota; class Verrucomicrobiia; order Verrucomicrobiales; family DEV007; genus JAEUHH01. The sequence goes on from JAEUHH010000050.1 coordinate 77,059, forward strand.
CCGCCATCCTCATCGTGGTCCAGGCCGGCTGGGGCGCGTTCCAGTTTCAGAGCCCGGCTTTCGTCATGACCATGGCGGCCCTCATTGTCGTCCTTTCCCTGAGCCTCTTCGGCGTGTTCGAGTTCGGACTGAAACTCACCGGCGTCGGCGGCAAACTCACCCAGGGGAGCGGCTACGCCGGCAGTTTCTGGAGCGGCGCCCTCGCCGTGGTGCTCGCGACGCCCTGCACCGGCCCCTTTCTGGGTTCCTCACTCGGCTGGGCCTTCACCCAGCCTCCCGTCGTCAATCTCACCTTCTTCACCTTCATGGGACTCGGCATGGCCGCGCCCTACGTCCTCCTCACCGCCTTCCCCGCCCTCACCCGCTGGCTTCCCCGCCCCGGCGTGTGGATGGAAACCTTCAAGCAGGTGATGGGTTTCCCCATGCTTGGTGCCGCCGTTTACTTGCTCTGGATTCTCGAGGGGCAGATCGGCGACAAAGGCCAGGCCTTCTTCATGGGAGCCCTCATCCTGCTCTCCCTCGCCGCTTGGTCCTGGGGCCGATTCAGCCACCCTGCCGCCAGCCCCCGTTCCCGGCGCACCGGCCTGGCCACCATGACACTGGCAATCATCGGAGCCGTCGGACTCAGCATCCACGCGACCCGGCAGACCACACAGGCCAACGAATCCGAAGGCGCCGCCGCCGACACCCGCCCCATCGCCGAGATCATCGACAGCCACCGGCGCGCCGGGAAACACGTCTTCGTGGATTTCACCGCCCGCTGGTGCGCCATCTGCCAGACCAACAAGCCGGCCATGTATTCCGAGGAAACCAAAGCCGCCTTTGCCCGCTACGGCGTCGAATTCGTCGTCGCCGATTGGACCAACAAAAGCGACGACATCTTTCAATTCCTCAAGAAATACGGCCGCCGCAGCGTTCCCTACTATCCCCTCTTCCCTGCCGACCTGACCAAGGGGCCCGTCGAATTGCCGCAAAACCTGACCAACGGCGTCATCCTCGACCACCTGAAAAGGCTGGAAACCATCGATACCGCCTTCCCGCCTGCCATCACCCCGGCTGGTTGATCCCTGCCTCGCACCGCAGGGCTCGCCTGCGGACCGAGTTTTCCCATCCCTCCCGGCCCTGCCCGCGACCAACCTCCCCCCGATTCACCACCCCGCGCAAATCCGACTTGCCAAACCCCGCCTCTTCCGTGTCTAAAGGAGCATGCACGCCTTCCTCCCGATACTCTCCGAGGCCACCGGCACCCGGCTTTTCTACCTTTTCGGATGGGCCTTTCTCATCGCCGCCCTCGTCTGGCTGATCATCTGGCGCCTGCTCCATCCGCGCTCCAGCCAGTCTGGACACTCCATTGGCGTGCCCGAGTCCACCACGCCACAGGCCCGTGCGGCCATCGCCACCGTGCCGCCAGCCCCGGCTGATACCACCGTCGCCGCCACGTCGGCTACCCCCGGCAGGGTCATCGACATCGGGCGGAATCCACGCGCCACCGCCAGCGGCGTCACCATCCCGCGCACCGAGCCCGCCCCTTCACCCACCGAAGCCTCGCTGGCCCCCGCCCCGACTTCGCCTCACCTCACCGCGGCCGCATCCAAAGCTCCCCCGACCGCACCGTCGACGCCCGCCGATCACCTCCCCGTCAAAAAAGCCATCACCCTCAGCCCCACGAACCGCCCCTCCGGTTCCACTGACCGCCTGGACTCAACCACACCGAGCCCAAAAACGCCCCCGGTCGTCTCCGTTTCTCCATCTTCCGCCAACAAACCCGAGTCCAAGCCCGAGTCCAAGCCCGAGTCCAAACCCGAGCCCAAACCCGAGCCCAAACCCGAGCCCAAACCCGAGCCCAAACCCGAGTCCAAGCCCGAGTCCAAGCCCGAGTCCAAGCCCGAGTCCAAGCCCGAGTCCAAGCCCGAGTCCAAGCCCGAGTCCAAGCCCGAGTCCAAGCCCGAGTCCAAGCCAGAGTCCAAGCCAGAGTCCAAGCCCGAGTCCAAGCCCGAGTCCAAGCCCGAGTCCAAACCCGAGTCCAAACCCGAGTCCAAACCCGAGTCCAAGCCAGAGTCCAAGCCCGAGTCCAAGCCGGAGTCCAAGCCAGAGTCCAAGCCCGAGTCCAAGCCCGAGTCCAAGCCGGAGTCCAAGCCGGAGTCCAAGCCGGAGTCCAAGCCGGAGTCCAAGCCGGAGTCCAAGCCGGAGTCCAAGCCGGAGTCCAAGCCGGAGTCCAAGCCGGAGTCCAAGCCAGAGTCCAAGCCAGAGTCCA